>QMRG01000044.1 GCA_003649235.1 Thermoprotei archaeon
ATAATTCTAAGGCTTATAGGTGCAATCGCCATAAGAATACATTGTCCAAATTATAGTTATCTACTAGATAAGATGAATAGAAAGCTAACAGATATCGATTTTGTCGCATATGGTAAATTCTTTGATAAAATCAGAAAACTTTTCACAGAGCTAGGATATAGAGAAGACTTCATGATTACGAGGTTATTTGGCACTAATAGATTGCTATTTTATAACGAAAATCCTCCATACAATCATACTGATATATTCCTCGACAAACTAGAGTTTAACCATACGATAAACTTCCGTGGAAGATTAGAGCTTGAAAAATATACCATTCCTCTTGCTGAGCTATTACTGGAAAAAATGCAAATAGTTAAAATTAATGAAAAAGATATAATCGATACTATTGTACTGATAAGAGAACATGAAATCGGAGAAAGCGATAAAGAATGTATAAACGCCAAATATATAGCCAAAATACTGGCAAATGATTGGGGCTTTTGGAAAACAGTTACAGATAATCTTAAATTTATCAAAAAATACATGCAAAAATACGATATGCTAACAAGTGAAGATATCGAAGATGTTTCGACTAAGATAGATAAAATTCTTGAGTATATAGACAAAGAACCTAAAACTATGAAATGGAAATGGAGAGCTAAAATTGGAACTAAAGTGAAATGGTATAGAGAAGTAGAAGAATTATCAAGAGGACCGACTTCTTAAATTAAAGCCCTTATTTTAGAAATAGGTAATTTTGTTAAAATTTCTACAAAAGCGAATTATTTATAATGTTATAACTTTCTTCTCTACAAGCATTTTAGCTAAAGAAGGAGATAATACTACACTGACTATAGCTAATAAGACGAGCATCGAGTATATCTCAGAGCCTATAATACCCGCCGCTACCCCTAACTCTGCCGCCGCTATGATAAGGCTTAAACGAGCACTCATAGCTAAGCCCATAGAAAGACTTTCATATTTATCAAATCCAATGAGTTTTGAAATTACTGAAGTACCAAGGAATTTTCCGAAGAAACCAGCGGCTAACAATGATATTAATATTTCCAGATTTCTCAAGTTGCCGAGAATCGTCGTGAGATCAGTTCTTACTCCTACTGCTATAAAGAAGACTGGTATAAAAAATCCATAACCGAAGCTAAGCAGTTTTTCGACGAGTTTTTCGACACGTTCTTGAAGCTCGGAAAGAAGTAGTCCAGCGAAAAAAGAGCCAAGTATAGCGTGTACGCCTATAAACTCCGCTAGGATAGCCAAGCCGAATATCATAGTTAAGCTTAACCTTACATCAGTGTGATAAGGCTCAATAAATCTTTTAACTATATTTCTGACTATATAGTATCTCTTTAGAAGATAGACACTAGCCAATAATACTACAAGTGAAATCATAAAAAACAAAAGCTTATCAAAAGCCAGGAATTCTTCCTCGATCACGAAGGCTAAAGCGAACATGCTTATAACGTCGACGAGTATAGCCGAACCCAATAAAACTTGAGAAAATTCTTTTCTTGCGTTAATTTCTTTAATCGTGGGAAGGATGACTCCCATAGAAGTCGTTGATAAAGCTATTCCAATAAAAAGCGGGGGTAGATTATAGATTCCGGCAACTAAATAGCCTATAAGAAAAGGAACTAGCAGAGAGCCTGAAGTTATAGCCAATATTTTAGTAATGTTTGCTTTTAAGAGTGAAAGTTCAACTTCTAAGCCGACTATAAACATAAGGTATATGAAGCCCATAACAGCTATTGTGTATAACCATTCACTACTAATTAAAAGCCCCAACATGCTAGGGCCTATGATAATCCCCAATATTATCTCGGCTACTATTACTGGAATTTTCAAAATTCTGGATAGGATTGGCGCTACCAGGATTAAAATGAAAAGAATAAAAATATCAAATAATATGTTGTTGCTCATACAGTTTCTTAAAATATAGATTTTTATAAATATAATGTTTTTATAAATATAGTGTCGTGTAGCTAAAAAATAAGTGAATTTCTCAGAAAATTAAAATTAAATAGCTTATTTTCAAACATTTTAAGTAATTTATCAAAAGTTATAGAAAAACAGGCTCTCCGGGAACTCTACGGAATGGTTGTACATCTCCGATATGTTTGGCTCCCACGAGGAATCTAACCAGTCTCTCAACCCCTATGCCTGCTCCAGCGCTTGGAATTAATAAGCCCCTCTTGGCTATATAAAGGTACTCCCTATACCTGCTTGGGTCTAATCCATCACGTTCTATCCTGGCAATTATCTTATCATATTCCCATTCTCTTTCTCCACCAGAGAGTCCTTCTCCAAAACCTTCAGGATATATTAGATCGTAGTTTCTATAATGCCCCGGGTTTTCTGGATCTTCTCTATCGTAGAATTCTCGCTTAAAACATAAAACCCAGAATGGATACTTATTCTCTAGAGAAGCTAATATTTCCCAGTTCTTGCCATACTCCTCTTCGAGTTCATGAGTAGTATAGACTTTAAAAGGTCTCGGAGGAATTTCGAGCTTCCTCCCTAACAGCTCGAGTTCTTCTCCTCTCTCTTTCAAAACTCGAGATATAACCTCACACAGCATATCTTCTGTAAGCGACATAACATCTTTCATAGTACCATAAGCTATTTCGAAATCCATTTGTGTAAACTCGAATAGATGTCGTCCAGTCGTCCTTCTAGCTTTATCCTCTAGCCTTACGTTAGGCGACATAATAAAGATCTTATCCGCACCAGTAAGTAAGGATAGTTGTTTATGAAGTATCATGCTCTGGGTTAATACAAGTTCTTCGTCGTAATACTTTATCTTCGGTAATGCCACCACAGAACTACCTGGATCTGGGCCTAAAGGGTCAGTAAATCTAGAAGTTATAATAGGCATTAACTGTATAAATCCTCTCGATACCATAAAATCTTCTAGAGCCTTTAAAACAGTTGTCTGTATCTTAAGTATGGATAACAGTTCTTTTCTCTTAAGATATTTTACAGCATCTTCTAGCTGAGCTAGCATGATAGTTCTTTCGTAATCTAGTTACATAATTCTTTTCTCTAGAAAATCGTATATTTTTCAATTTTATACTTTTAAAGTTCTTTCTTCTTGAATTTTTTACATAAGATTGATTTAAATTAAATGAAATTTTCAGCTAGGAAGAAGAGCGTAAAATTAATTAACATGTTGAATATTTTGCAAATACAATGACTCTTAATGAGAAAGATTTACAAATATTAAGCGAGCTACAGGAGAATTGTAAAATTACAGTAAAGAAGCTCGCGAAAAAAATACATACACCGATAACCACGGTTTATACCAAGATAAAAAGATTAGAAAAACTAGGATTTATCAAAGCTTACCGAGCAGTCTTGGATCATAAAAAATTAGGCTTAAAAACCTCAGCTTTCGTATTCATATCGTTCTCTTACGAAACAAGGGAGCAGGGAAAGCTTTCTCAGAGAGAAGTAGCCCGGAAGATAGCTGCACTTCCAGAAGTACAAGAGGCTCATATAATAACTGGAGATTGGGATATAGTGCTTAAAGTACGTGTAACGGATATAGATGAGCTCGGGAAGTTTGTCGTGGATAAGCTGAGGAAGATAGAGGGGGTGGAGAAGACGCTCACCTGTGTAGTCCTAGATACCGTTAAGGAGACTACTAAAATACCCCTCCAGTACACGATCGAATAATCCTTATTTACCCGTCTTCCATCTAGATTCAAGGTGTTCTTTTTGAATCTCGAATTCCATAAAAAGATGATGAGGCGCGCTATAGAAATAGCTAAAAGGGGAATAGAAAGGGGGCAATCGCCCTTCGGCTGTGTAATAGTTAAAGACAGAGAAATAATCGCAGAAGCCCATAACACGGTCTTAATGGATCCCGACCCCCACAGCTCACGCCGAGATTAACGCTATTAGAAAAGCCGCTAAAAAAACTTAAAACACACGTTTTAAAAGGCTGTATAGTCTATAGCACATGCGAGCCTTGTCCAATGTGTTTCTCAGCTATACATTGGGCGGACGCTGATATGATAGTTTACGGAGCCTCAATAGAAGATGCCGCGGCTCTAGGATTTAGAGAGCTCCGTATATCAAACTATAAAATGAAAGAGCTAGGTGGTAGCAGGGTAGAAATACTTGATGGAATTTTAAAAGAAGAATGCGTCAAAATGATGAAAGAATGGAGTAAACGAAAAGACGCTAAAACCTATTGATTTTAACTCTTTGGAATTTTCGCTGAATAATGTAATAATAAATAGTGCTGTCAAGTTAAGTCTTCGCGCTCGTTGCTAGAGTATTTACGAGTTTCCATATTTAAAGCTCTTAACTTGACAGCACCTAATAAATAATCACAAAAAATTTATTAAGAATCCTTAATAAATATATCATGGTGACGAAATTTTGATCTCTAAGAAATTGTTGACCGTAATAATTGTTGTAGTAATCATAGCTGGAATCGCGGGTTTCTGGTATTATCAGCAGCTAACAACTCCTAAACGTGTAAAGATATCACTTTATACTAAGGCAGGTTTATGGGCGAGTTTCATTGAAGAAACCGGTGCAATTGAAGATTTTAAACAACGGATGCTCAGCGAGAAAAACTTGGAAGTAGAAGTAGAGCTTATAACGCGGCCACATAAAGGTTACAGAGATACCCTAGTAGCCGATTTTGCGGCAGGCACTGTTGGCGACGTAGTATGGGTTGGAGCAGAAGAAATTCCGGGACTTGCTGATGCTGGATTACTACTCGATTTAACTCCTTATGTTGAAAAATGGGATCGATGGGAAGAGTTTTATCCAGTAGCAAAGGAGTTGGTGACATACAAAGGAAAAGTTTACGCCGTACCTTTTGAAACAGCTCCAATAGTAATTTTCTACAGGATTGATTTATTTGAGAAGGCCGGAATACCTGTACCATGGCAACCCGAGGATTGGGAGGATATTTATGAGGCTGCTGCGATAATAAAAGAAAAGCTTCCTGATGTTACCCCTATAAATCCAATGTATAGCAATGAACTCCCTATATTTGCGGCAGGAGGCACGATATACGATGCAACAGATGGCAAGTTTATAGTTAAAAGCGATGCTGTACTTGCTGCTTTCGAATATTATTATACTATATTCCATGAGCGTGAATTATGTCCTATAGAGTTAAAACTAGAGAAATGGGATACAAGAACGTTATTTAAAGAAGGTAAATTAGCCATAACTGTAGACGGTGTCTGGTGCTGGGCAGAGAAATGGGGTCCAGGCATGCCTCACGAAATACCGAATAGAGATGAAGTCGTAGGGTATGCTATGTTTCCGATGGAAAAAGGAGGCGGATATGTTAGTTTAACGGGAGCCTACACCTACGCGATTTATGCTAATACAGAACATCCTGATCTTGCATGGGAACTATTAAAAGAGCTAGTTAAGCCAGAACATATGGCAGAATGGGGTTACAGGACATCACATCTCGTACCCGCCAAGGATGCAGTAATCGGCAAATATGCTCAAGACCCATTCCTTAAGTGGTCAGAAAATGTAATGGAATATACTTTACCTAAACTATTAGTAGAGGACGTGAAAAAGTATACAGATTCGCTGAAATCAGTAATTTACGATTACTTACTACCAAAAGCTACAACACCTGAGGAATGCATGGATATATTCGCAGAACAGGTAATTGAGAAAGTGGGAGAGGATAAGGTTAAAGCACTACCTCCGTATACCCTTAAGGGATAAACTCAAATTCTAATTTTTTATCATTAGGAGGTTCTCGATATGGCGTTTGGAAAAAAGTTCGAATATAGGTTGGAAGAAATACTATTAGCGTTCTTTCTAATACCAGCCTTATTACTGTTTATTATATTTCAGATAGTGCCTACGTTATGGGCTATTTATTTCAGTTTCACCGATATAGCTCTCTATGGTAAGAAACTTTTCGAATATGATGTGGTTGGTTTTAAGAATTTTGAAGAATTACTTACTGACGATATATTCTGGAAATCATTTACTGTAACATTTGAATATTGCTTCTATTCGTTAATAATAAGATTTTCTATAGGTCTTGTAGCCTCACTTTATATAACTTCAAAGCTGTTCAAAGGTAAGCCGATTATAACAGCGATATTGATGTTGCCTCAAGCATTACCCGGCACGGTTATACCATATGCATGGTTAAGCATGTTGGATACTAGGTACGGCACCTTGAATCAGATACTCACTTTTCTAGAGATGCAGCCGCAGAGTTGGGTGTATAAAAGAGCGATGGAGAGTGTCATTATGGTTAACTGTTGGTCGGGATATGTACTCGCCATGCTGGTAATTTCCTCCGCAATTAAAAGCATTCCTCAAGAATATTATGAAGTTTGCGAAATATATGGAGCTTCAAGATGGCTTAAGTTCACTAAGGTAACGCTACCATTGATTAAATGGCCCTTGGTGCTGTCAACTATTTTAATATTTAAGGAAGACATAGATGATTTTACCTATGTCTTTATGTTAACTGATGGAGGTCCCTATTACAGGACGGAATTGCTTTCGTTATATGCTTATCATAAAGCTTTTACTTATTATGAGCTTGGCGTAGGTTGCGCCGTAGGACTTGTGATAATGATACTGGTATTTGTGCTAACCTTGGCGCAGATAAAAGTGTCTCGAATAATGTAGGTGATAGCTTTGAAGAAGCAAAGGGGACTTCTTGAAATGCTTGGAGAACCCAGCCTTGAATTGATAGGATATGTGATATTAGCAATCATCCTCTTATACATAATTCTCCCCATGGCATGGCTGTTTATAACGGCGTTTGCTCCAACGGGAGGTCCATATCTTAGAATCCCTGAAAGTGTTACGCTAGAAAATTTTGCCATAGTTTTTGGTTTGGCAAAATTAAAGTATGGAGCCGCTGCTATGTCGCTTCACATGGATAAGTGGATAGTTAATAGTCTTATAATAGCAATAGTGACAACAGTAGTGACAGTGATACTAGTCTCCATGGCTGGATACGCTCTTTCAAGACTTAAATTCAGGGGTAAAAGTTTACTAATGACCGCGTTACTCGTACTGGGCATGATGCCTACTACAGCGAAGCTACTACCCCTCTACAAACTATGCATAAGTTTCGGATTTATCAATAACCTAATTGGCGTTGCAATAGTTATAGCTTCTGGTTTATTACCCACTCAGATATGGATCATGAAAGGATTCTTCGATTATATACCGAGAGACCTTGAAGAACAAGCCTGGATCTTTGGATGTTCAAAATTAGAGACGTTGTTTAAAGTGGTTCTCCCCTGTGCTGGTCCGGGCATTACCGTCGTCGCTTTTTTAAGTTTCCTCGCCGGGTGGGGGAATTTCACCGTGCCACTTATACTTATAAGAACGGAAACTCTCTATCCTATATCACTGGGCATAGCTACAACTTTCATTCATCATCCAGGCGAAGTGGGCTTAGCGGTACCTTATGGACCTTTATGCGCGTTGTCATTGATATATGTTATTCCTTCAATGTGTCTCTATTTTATTTCCCGCAAATATTTAATGGCGATAAAGCTTGGTAGGTTGGAGGTGTGAGTTTGAGTGGAGTTGATATCACTCTTAAAGAAGCGTCGAAATACTTTGGAAATGTAAAAGCCATAGATAATCTAACTCTACGAATAAAGAGTGGAGAGCTTCTCGTACTTCTTGGACCTAGCGGTTGCGGTAAGACTACAACTTTAAGACTAATAGCTGGCCTCGAGAGACTTACAAAAGGATATATCTATATAGGGGACGAATTAGTTGATGATTCTGACCGTACGTTTGTTCCTCCAAGATTTCGAAAAGTATCTATGGTCTTTCAGAGTTACGCTCTATTTCCCCACATGAGAGTATTCGATAACATAGCATTTCCAGCAAGAGTAGCGAAACAATCTGAAAACGAGATTAAAAAACGAGTCTACGAGCTCGCTGAAATGTTCGATATAAGAGGTTTACTTGATAGGAAACCGGCCCAGTTATCTGCCGGACAACAGCAAAGAGTTGCACTTGCTCGAGCCTTAATGATAGAACCTAAAATTCTTTTATTGGATGAGCCGTTAGCTAATTTAGATGCTAAACTAAGAGTTTCAGCTAGAATTATGATAAGAAAAACTCAAAGAAAATTCGGTTGCACCACAATATATGTCACTCATGATCAAGCAGAAGCCATGGCCATAGCTGATAGAATAGCTGTGATGAAAGACGGGCAAATACAGCAAATCGGTACTCCTGAAGAATTATATAATCGTCCATTGAACACTTTTATCGCAGATTTTATAGGAAGTCCGGCAATGAATCTTATAGACTGTACCGTTGATAAAACTGCAGGCGTATTCGATTTTGGCCCATTTAAGGTGAATATTCCACACAGTATACTCGAAGCCCTTGAGAAATATGAAGAAGTAATATTTGGCATTAGACCAGAGCACTTAAACGTGTCTAGAAAACCCTCTACCGTTAATAGTCTCGAATTCGAAGTAGTCACAGTTGAAAAACACGGAGATAGATATATACTCATATTAGATAAAGAAGGAATACAACTCACAGCTGTCATATCTCCTGACGTAGAGGTTAACATGGGAGATCGAATCTGGATAGATTTCGACTTTAAGCGCGTACACATCTACGACAAAAAAACTGGCTCCTTAATCATCTAATAAGGAGTTCAGAATGTCGAGTAAAAGAGAGAAATCCTAAAGATGTCTTACTGTAATATGTTGCAATAGAGAGGTGAAAATATGAAATCATATTCTGAAGATTTCGAAGAAACTTCAGCTACATCTCCAATAGAACTCGAAAACAGTATTTTAGAAGATCTCGAGGCTTTCGGATTGACAAGGGTTGAGGCTAAGGCTTATGTAACCTTGCTTTCTTTTGAAGAAGCCACAATAAGCATGCTGGCCCGTAGCATGGGACTACATGTTCCCCAGCTTTACGGTATACTGGAGAAACTGGAGCAAAAAGGTTTTGTAATCGAACATCCTGGACGGCCTAGAGTCTATAGAGCGGTTAAGCCCCAGCAGGTGATTAATAGGATACTTCAAGACGCTATTAGGAGAAGTAAACGGCTTATAGAGGAACTTTATGAGATTAAGAAGCGGGCTCATAAGCTTACAGTCCCCCCTATATGGGTTATAAAAGGCGGCAAAAACATAGCCAATACGGCTAAGGATATAGTTGAGCGCGCTGAAGTTGATATACTGTTATGTACGAATCATATTCTATTTAATAGCTTTTTGAAACCATTAGGTAGGGCGAGAGAACGGGGGGTTCAAGTATTTATCTCACTTTTTCCCCTAAAAGTGCCGGGATATTCGATAAAAAAAGCCGCGAAGATCGGGAGAGTTAGGTTAGGTAGAAGGGGGGATTTTATACTTATAGCTGATTCTTCTGTATGTCTATATGTCCAGCATGCACTTTTCAGTGTTTTAAACGTGAAAGGCTACGCGTTGCTTACTGAAGAGCCTAGTCTCGTAGATTTATTTATGCATAATTTCATAAACAGATGGACTTCTTCTCAATCCGTTAACGATTATTTAGATTTAAAAGAACTCCCTAGAACCTATACCTGTCACAGGCTGGCTCTAATAGATATTGAGCATTTGCTGGAAAATGGCTATAAAGTACAAGTTGAAATCGACGGCTATAACACCAAAAATGGCTCTAGATGTAAGGTAATGGGCATTGCCAGAGAGATTGTGATGGATTCAGAAGAAGGGATATACAACGTGCTAGTAGAAACAAAAAATAAGAAGCTGATAAGAGCTGGAGGTATAGATGCTTATCTTGAAGATCTAGCTGCTAGGACTATTAAAATCTTAGCTGTAGAAAATGGTGCTGTCAAGTTAAGTGTTTAAGTCTGGAAGCTTGCAAATACTCTAGCAATGAGCGCAAAAACTTAACTTGACAGCACCTAGAAAATAAAAGTAAAATTTAAAAGTTGAAAAGATTCACTCATATCCGGAGGTAAAGAAAATAATGGACATAGATTTCGACTCTCTAGACCCCGCGCTGATCGAGCACGCTAAGAAAATAATAGACGAGGCTACAGCTCTTCGAGAAGATAGGATAAGCTATAGAGTTCTAATCAAGGAATATAAGCCTCGATGGGAGAGAGAAGCCCAGAGAATAATAAACAAAACCCTCAACAAACCAATCGCCTTGCTTGGGAAAGATTCAGGCTACGTGCCAGCTAGAGGGGCTGAATGGGTCTGCGTCTGCGACCTTCTTGACGGTTCGTTAAACTTTGTCTGCGGGCTTAAATATTACGCTTATAGCGTGGCTCTCGCGCATAAAAAGGATTTCGTCTACGGCTTGGTAATAGACCTGCACGATATGATAGTATATCGAGCCGTGAAGGGACAAGGAGCTTTTATGAAAAACATTAAGAATGAAACTACCGTAGACCTTTCGGAAATGAGACGGGAAATACCAGACAGCTATGATATGGAAACGATAAACGTAAAGGCTAAGTTCATAAACTCTATAGATCTCCACTGTTCATCATTGGAACTCTGCATTATTGCCGGAGGGGGCGCTGAAGTAGCGATAGGTAAGAGTTGGGTCCCGGACATAGCTGGCGGCTATGTAATAGCTAAAGAGGCAGGTATAAGTTTCGTAGACTGGGAGTTTAAGCCTATAGAAACTCTACCAATAGATTATCAAGAGATAAGGTTTATCGCAGGAACTCCTAAAGTCCTAGCAGAGTTACAGACTAGAATCGATAGAATAAGCGATTTACTGATCCTAGAATAATAGATTTCTTTTTAAATATTTTTGAACTTTTCACTATAACACCGTAAATAATAAGTTTCAAGATTTCGGGATATCTATGAGCTTCGAACTGCCAAGCTCTATCATATGGATTATAACGGGTCGTTGTAATTTAAACTGCAAACATTGCTATACAACGGTGTATAGAACTGAAAAAGAATTGCCTAAAGAAAAAGTGTTTAAAATATTGGAAGATGCGGCCGAACTTGGAGTAAAACACGTACATTATACTGGTGGAGAACCTCTTCTAGTTAAGCATATTTTCGATTTCCTATCCTATGCGAAAGATCTCGGAATGGAGGCGAGCCTCTTTACAAACTTAACGTTACTCGGTAGTAAAATAGCCGAGAAGCTCTACAAGCTTGAAGCAAGAGTTTACGCGAGCATAGACGGGCCTAATAGAGAGATTTATGATAAGATAAGAGGACAAGGAACCTGGGATAGAATGCTAAAAGGAATACATGCACTAATCAAGGCAGGAATACTTCCTCACATAAACATAGCTATAACGGAACTGAATTGGAAACAGGTAAGAGAAACTATAACTTTTTCTCTAGCGTTAGGCGCTTACAGTGTCTCAATAATACCGTCAATGCCTACAGGCGCGGCTCTTAAAAACAAGGTATATGTATCTCCAAGCCACTATAGAGAGGCAATACTCCAAGCAGCTGAAATAGCTGAAGAACTGAGAACTCCCATATCAGTATGGTGTACGCCTTTCCTAGAGGCGATCACCAATTCTCCATACCTATTCTATGGGAATTGTAGGAAATGGGACGTAATAGATATCACTCCTAGCGGTAGAATCGTACTATGCGATATTTTAAACATAGAAGTTGCCAAGATAGATTCAGAATTAAAAAACGCATATTTAGAAATGTCGAATAATCCGCTCTATAATAGAGTCGTATATCCTCAGTTAAAACCTCCCTGTACTTCATGCAGTCTAAGTTCTAAATGTACTGGAGGATGCTATGCCCGGGCATACATCGTGAATGGAGAGTTGAATTCTCCAGACCCTCTATGCCCTAAGACGGCTAGTTTCTATAAACCGAGATTTTGAATATTACTTTTTAATGAAAAAGTAATACTTAAATATTGGCTATAAATTACCAAA
>QMRG01000045.1 GCA_003649235.1 Thermoprotei archaeon
ACCTACGGTAGATAAACTTTCTCCACCACCAAAAAACTGGTTTCCACAACTGTCTTTAACCTCTAAACGAGGATTTACAGCCAATAAAGTTTTATCTTCAGAAAAATAAAACGTAAAATCATTTGATTTAGAAAACCATCCAGCACTTCCCTGGATAAATCCCATAAATTCTTCAGGAAAAACTGTTTCAACGGGGTCTCTAGTTTGACCCATAACAGTTACTTTATTAACTAATTCATCATCAGACCACCTATGATTAAATTCAACTACGTTCATAGCGGAAGCCTTATTTTCCGCTACCGTATCTGTGCCGTTTTCATAGTAAGTAAAATCAGTAGTTGCATCCATATTAATTTCCCTAGCACGTAAAATTCCGCTTTCATCAAAATAAGGGAAATAACCATAAGCCTGATAAAGCTTATATAATATATCCATAATATATTCTTCTATAAACTGAACTTTAGGGATAGTTGCAGTAATAGAAGGTAAATCATATTCACTAGGAGTTAATCCCCCATAATTAGTAATTACATCTACAATTATACTCGAAACGGTTTGGTCTTGATAAAAAGAAGTAGTTACTTTCTTTTTAAACCAATTTTTTGACTTATCATAAAGAGTAATATTATATAACACTTCTCCATTTCGTAAATAACTAGCTTCTCCTGAAGCTATATATCCATAAAAAGCAGGTGTATATCCATTATTGTTTCCTTTTTGAATCTGAACCATTGTCCCTTCTTTTAAATAAGACCGTCTAAGGGAATTATAATTTAAAGGATTAAAGCTACCTTCGGCATCAGCAATTTGAATACTAGCAGTGTTGGCACCGTTTTCGTCACTCATCGTAATGGTAAGGCTCTCAACGTATTCCGTTAAATTAATCTCGGCAGATAAATCCTCATCCCAATATAAATGAGTTCCGCTGGCTTCTTCTCTGTCCCAAAAAGCAACTAATTTCGTTCCTTCTGCTACTAAACATAAATCATTATCTAAAGCGTTTTTAGTTAAGCGTGCAGGAGAAGTCCAAGTAATTTCATCATCGGATTTTCTATATAAAACCCCCGCTCCTACGCTTTCAGTAGTTAATATATGCCAAGTATATCTGCCAGCTACAGCTAGCCCTTTATCAGATGTAAATATTAAATCTTTTCCATCAGATGAAGTTAAAGAGGTTGCGTTATCTAAAAAGATGTAACTTTTTGCATATAAAGATTTTTTAATCCCTACATCTAAAGACGGATAATTAACAGAATATGCAGTAGCATCTTCATTAGAATAAATTTCTAAGACTTCGTCTGTTAAAGTATTTAAAACACTATAATAATTTTCATCTTCGCCTCCTGCCGACTCGAGAGTCGTATAAGCTTCGATATATAATCTTTTTGTCGAATCATTAAAAACAACGCTTTTTATAAAACTTATTTTACCATTAATTTCATCAGGATTGGGTAATAATCCCGCAGAATTTCCAGGTAATTGAGAATAATATTTAACAAATGATATAGCTGAATTACCAATTTGATAAGCAATTATTCCATTATCACTTGTTTCATTAGCATCATAAGCTAAAGAATAAACAATCCCATTATTCTTGTCCCAACCAAAAAGAGCAGTATGAAATTGAGAGTCTGTAGCATAAGTATTATCCGAAGAAATACGATATTGAGACCCTTCTGCCATTCTTGTATTATATAAAAGAGAATCGGTACTTTTCTGAAAAACATACACGTGTGGATAATCTATTTTACTGGCATTATTATTGGTTCTTACTAATGTAACAATATAATTCGAATTAACTCTTGTTTCAACCCAATAATCGCTCTCAGAACCTTCTAACGTAATTGTACCTAATACGGTAACGGTATTAGTGTTCATATTAATTTTTTCTAGTTTAAGAGCAGTGGTTAACCCCCAAGAAACACAATAAATTATTTTATTTTCGATTGTTATTATCCCCATTTTTATCATATCAGCTTGTAAAGCGGGGGTTGTAGAAGTATTATATTGATACCAAGCTGTTGTGCTCTCATCATAAACAATTAACCCATTATAATAAGTGCCTACTACCCATATTTTATTAGTTTCATCATACGCTAAAGAAGTTATATTTGTTGAAGTCAATCCATGAAGGGTTAAATCATGAGTAGTATATAAACCTGTAAGTCTATCATAAATACTCAAATATTTATTACCTACTATCATACCGACTCTGTTTCCCGTATTATCAACCGCAGGAAACTTCTGTTGGTCAGAAGGATAATTAGAATCTTTTAAATTTTGAATCGTTCTTTTTAATACATAAGAAAACCAAATATAATTATCAGTATCAACTAATTTGGGTTTAACCGCTTGTCCATCTCCGGTTGTTAAATTGGTCAAAGCAGATGCGGAGCTCCATGTACTCCCATTATCAGTAGAAGTCATATAATAAATATTTTTTAACGGAGGAATTGCAACATCGTCTTCCCTTTCAAATAATAACCATTTTTTTCCAGAATTATCCTGAGTTAAATAAGGATAATCTTTTCCATTCGTTAACCCTGTTGAAACCAAACTTTCAGCACTCCAGGTAACAAAATCAGTAGAAGTTTTATAATAAAGCTCACCACTTCTTTCATACATTAACCAATAATCAGTGCCCATTTTAAACAAAGTTGGATGTTCGCCAGTTATATTTAAATTAGTTAAATCAGTGACAATGTTTCCTGTTGATGCTGACACTATCATACTAAATAATGTACCTTCTCTATTAACCACAATTCCTATATTAGCAGTTCCTATAGCAACTAAACATGGATTATAATAATCATAGTCATTTTGAGGAATTACGCTTACTAAATCCACAGCAGAATTGAAAGTATATTTATTTACATCAGAATTTTTAAAATGTAAATGTCGTTTAGTAACTCCGCTTACATCTACATTTCGAGTAAAAACAATACAATATCTTCCTGATATATGATTAATAACAGCAGGGGTAAATTCTGATTCAATTTGAGGGGTAAATGCCTGTCCTTCAAACGGAATACTTATTGTGCCTGAAGTTAACAATACTTTTGCACAAGGTCTACGAGATTTCTCGTCTAACGCATTGTATTGGTCGACTGTTAATGTTTGCATACTTACACTCCTTACGGTTTACTTACCACACTTAGTGTCATAGAAACAGAAAAACCATCTCCATCTATTGTTGTTCTTCTATCCCAATTTAAATCAGTAATAACAACAGTCCAAGATTCTCCATAAATATCAACAAATGTATATGAACTATAATCTGCTTCATATTTAGCAATAAGAATATCTAAATCAGCTTTGGGTAAATTTTTCCAAGACATTGAGATAACTTTATCACTTTGTTTAATCGTCCAATGTTGAGTAATAGTTTCTGTTAAAGTCACTACAGGTACAGCTTTTTTATCAGCTCTTGGGTCTTTATAAACTATAGGGTTTACGGTTAAAGTATACCCATCAATTACAATATATGAATATCCAGCATCAAGAGACATATTTATCCCTCCTTAAATATTTCCTGTTGCAACGTTTGATTCATTCAATATTTGAAGAACGTCCGTTTTTACTTTTTCCCCGACCACTCTAGCAATTTCTTCTATATTTTGAGGGTCTTCAATTGTGCCATCCATATTTACATTTACATTTAATACAATATTGTTTACTTTAGCAATAGTTGTAGCTCTGGTTGTAGCCTGAGTAGTTGTTCTTCCAGCATTGGGGTCTGTTCGAAATGCTTGACTAATTCTGGAACTGCCTTTAGTTCCTCCTAACAAAGAAAAAGCTAATAATCCTGCACCTAACATTTTAGAAAAACCGCCACCTGCTCCAAAAAAATCAGGTTTTTTCTTAGCTGTTGAAGAACCCCCTGCTAATCCTCCTAATGCACCTGCTCCAAGCCCGCCACCAGCTCCGATTCCTGCAAAACTTTGAGCGCCTGCTTGGCTTGCAGATAATATAGCATTTCTATAAAAATTTGCACCTTGTTGAGAGCTGGTTGTAATCGCTCTTTCCATTTCAAGAGTATCAAGACCTTTTCCTAACATTATATCTAAATCTGTGAAATTCATTAATTGATTAGTTAATCCTTCAGCTACAGAATCCATAATAGCATTTCTCATTTTTTCTTTAAATGTACTAAAAAACTCATTTAAATCTCCAGTATCTAATGCATCACGAAAAGAAGCTTTAAATATCCCACGAATTGTTCGAGCATGTGATTCTATTTCTTTCAAATGAGCAATTTCTAATTTAAAAAGAGCTTCTTCTAATTCTTTTTGAGTTCTTGCAAGTGCCACTCTTTTTTCAGCTATTTGAATTTCAGTCGCACCTTGTGCGGATAATCTTTCCAGCATTCGTTTTTTGTTAGTCTCAGCGATTTCTTTTTCGGTCTGTAAATACGCTTTGTTATAATTATATGCCTTTTTAAGTAATTCTAATAAAAACTGTTTATTGGCGTTTACTTCGCCCATAGCTTTAACAATTTCTAAATAATTTCCTTTCAAAGCTTGATTAACTACAAATTCTTCAGTAACTGTTGACAGCCCTCTTTCTTTTAAATTTTTTAACGAATTATAATATCTAACTTTTTCTTTCACAAATTCAGTTAAATCTTTTTCTGCTAATTTTAATTGATTAGTATCATTTAATTGTTCCTTTACTAATTTTAATTGTCTATCATAATTTTCAATAGAAGTTTGTATATCAACAGGTAATTTTATTGATTTTAGCTTTGTTTCAGGAAACATTTTTTCTTCTATTTCTTTTTCAATTTGAGCTTTATTAAATTTAATACGCATTTGTAATTCTATTGCTTCTTTATTTTCTAATTGATGGCTCATTTCAATAAGATTTTTTATTAACTGGTCTACTCCTATACCAAATTGTTTTAATGCTTTTTGATTTTTAGGGTCTGTTAACTCTCTTAAAGCTTGTGAAATCTCTTGCCTAGAAAGTTCGCCTTTTAACCCTCGAAATGCTAATCCCAGCACTTTTAAATTTTTAGCCGAATTAACAATTTGTGCATCATAGCGAGCTAAATCAATAACACCCAATCCAGTTCCTAATCCAAAAAATACTACTCGAAATAAACCGCCAAACCCTTTAGCTTGGACGGCAGTATCTTGTAATAATGTATTAACCGTTTTCATAGCTTCATTAAAATTATTAGCTCCTGTAATTCCTGTTAAAAAAGTCTCCCCAATAATTTTCTTTAAATTTTCATTACGTTTCATTAAAGTAGAAGTATCTTCTTCAACTCTTTTAACATGAACATTATATTCTTCTAAAAGTTTATTATTATTGGCTGTACCACCAGCAACATCCGATAAATTTTGCCTGATTAACTCTAAAGTTGCTACCATCGCTTTACCAGCTTCTTGAGTTCGCACACCTCCAAATATTTCTTTTAATACTG
This sequence comes from Thermoprotei archaeon, assembly GCA_003649235.1. Classification (GTDB taxonomy): domain Archaea; phylum Thermoproteota; class Thermoprotei; order Thermofilales; family B69-G16; genus B69-G16. The sequence goes on from QMRG01000045.1 coordinate 5,429, forward strand.
TAAGTTTTTCAATTGGCAATCTTTTTCCAGATTTATCTAACTCATGAATAGCAGATAATACTCGCATTAAAACATCGAAAGTTGTATCTAATTCAGGATTAACTGCAAGTCCTAATTGACTTGCCAAAATATCTAAATTTTGAACTAATTTCGAAATTGATGTTCTTAATAGCCTACCTGACCGACTACTTTTTAATCCGGCTGATTGAAGAGCACCAAGTAATGAAATAGTTTGAGCATATGTAAAATTAGCTGTATTTGCAGTTGGTAAAAATTGCTGTAAAGCTGATGCCATTTCGTTAATTTCAAAAGCATTAGTTCTATATAATTTAAATAATTGAGCGCCCATTAATTCTTGTCTTTTTAAAGGTGATAACGTGCTATCCATTGAATCGCCTAATAGCTTATATGTTAAAGCCATAGTTTTAGAAATAGCTGTTAAATCACCCTGCATAGCCATACTTGTTTTTAAAGCTGCCTGCATACCAGCTAAAGAATTTTCAAAATTATTACCTACAGTTCCAAATCGATAAAAAGAATTAGCTAATCTATCCATCGATTCTCCTGAATCTACTGATAGTTTTTTAACCTTGTTTCTTAAAATATCTAAAGCATCCCCTGTTGTTAAAGCGGTATTATGAATAACCGCAGAAGCCCTTAATAACTCAGCACTTAATTTCTTAATTTGTTCATATCCTTCTCGAATTGTGGTGGAAATTGTCATCATAAGCGTTCGAAAAGCCTGCCATATAGGTACAACAATAGCTACTCTCATTAAAGCTTTTTGATATTGTCCCATAATAGAACTACCTAACGTAGCAGATTTATTTACTTCTTGAATACTTACTCTTAAAGGATTAATTCCATTTTTAGTCAGTTCAGCAGTTGCTGTTATCATTTTGCCCGTACTTGTTTTAAAAGGCATACTAATTTTTCCGGCAGTAACACCTAATCGTTTGGCTTCTTGTTCTAATAACACTAATGCTTTCTGGACTTCAGGAATTCCCTTCATCGTAGCTTCAGCAGTAATTATATACTTTGCACCCTGCATTTATTAACTCCTTTTTTTCTGTACTAACGAAGGCATACCTATTGCACCTTTTTTATTAAATCGTTTTTGTGTACCTTGTTTATCTGATTTTTTATGACTAATATAATATAAATAAGCGTCAAATTCAATATCATCATTAATAATTTCTTTTGATAATAAAGAATCTTTCTCTGCGAATTTTTGATATGCCTGAGAATAAATTTCCAACCAATATAAAAACGTAATTTGAATAGCACTAAAATCTTTATCATTTTTAAAGAGTCTTATATGACTCAATTCTTTTGAACGAGCATATATCATTTGCCAATAAGGAGAACGAGCCAAGACTCTAACTGGGTCTTGTGGATAATATTTCATATCTTCTCCTTAAATTAAAACATTTACATAGTGAATTGCAACATTTACCAAAGTTTCATTTGTACAATCAATGAATTCATCAAAATTTTTAAAGACTTTAACCCATTCATTTTTTTCGTTTTTAACCTCAAGTAATAAACTAGCAAACTGTAAAATAGTATGCTCATATAATTGTGCTTCTATTGAAGGTTGTAAATAATCCGCTTTTTGAACTATTAATAAATATTGTTCATTCTTTAATTCTTGAATTTTTTGTTTAATAGCTTCCCGACTTTGTTTATTTACTTCAGGAGCAAGTCTGTCTTGCTCTTTTTTGATTTCATTTGCAAGTCGAGCAATTTTAACATCGATAGCCTCAACATCAATGCCCTGAGTTTCTTTTAATTGGTCAATAAGTTGTTTTTGAAACGAAAAACCTTGTTTAATTAACTCATTCATTTTCAATATCTTAGAAGAATTAACAATTGATTTTTCCCTAATTGTAGGTCTTCTCATTCGATAAGTTTTTTCTTTATAAGGGAATTCAATAATATTGTTTTCTAAGTATTGTTCTGTTTTAGTTACTTCCGCTTGTTCAGACATTTTTGTAGCTAATTCCTGTGCAATCTGTTCCTGAGTTTTCTTTTCTTCTGCCATTTCCTTACCCTCCATACTTTGAAGTTAATAAAAAACCAGCCCAAATGAGCGTGAAGATATTAAACACCTTCAGAAGCTTGGCTGGTAGGTTTTTTGTTTTTTAAATGGAATAATACACCATGCGTAAACGCACTGGTAGTTTCTTTTAAATTTCTATATTCTTCATAAATAACATCTTTAACCACTTTTTTTAAAGTGATTACATCATCTATAGTTTCAATTCTTTTTAAAACTCTTCCTACAGTAGCCTTTGCCCTACTGTCAATAATTTTATCCAAATATTCTTTGTTAATCCTATACTCTTCCATACTATCCTCCTTACCTTTATTATTTTGGTGGGGAAGAAGACTTATGCCCTACAACCCCAATTTATGATTTATAATGAGGCTTAAGCTAAATCAGCTTCATTATCTGATATAATCATTGTTTCTGACTCTAAAGTCAAGTTCTTGTTAGTATATCCATCAATCGCAATACTAATATTATCTTCTGTAGGAGACATATTAGTAATTTTAACTCCCCATTTAAAATTAGTTTTAGCAACATCAGAATACACCTTCATCACAAACGGAATATTATCCAAATAATCTTCAGGGTCAATATGACCAAATCCAGAACTTTTGCCTAATAATATTTCTTCTATTGCATAAGTTTCAAGAAGTCTTGGTATTGAAAGAGTTACAGTTTTATTTGTAATACCACGCTGAGTAACTTCCCTATTACCAACTTCTTTATTATCTTCTCTATCAAATCTTACATCTATACCTACTGATTGTAGTTTATCCAAAGATACTCCGCCAAGAGTCATAGAAACATTATAAGCAAGGGTTGCTCCAACATCACTATCGTTATTTGTCCAAGTAGTATCTCCAGAAGGTAATGAACCTGCGGTATACCAAATTTTATAAACATCACTTACTTGAGCATCATGGACAGTTAAAACTCCAGCGCCACTATTGTATTCATACTGATTTGTTCCTGTGCCCAATGATAAATCTGTAGATACTCCACTGCGGATTCTCGTAACTCTCATTATGTACTTTCCAGCCGTTTTTTCATCTTCAACTGGTGTTGGGTCATTTAAAGTTATAGTCCAATCATCAGCAACTACTTCGGCGGAATCAACTGTTTCCATTTTATAAATAACATATTTCTGATTTCCCTGAAACTCTTTTAAAGCATCTCCGACCAGGTCGAAACTTCTCTCGATTTTAGCATCTGGGTCGGCTACATTAATAGAAAAACCAGCCACACGAAGTTTCGGATACCATATAGTTCCTAACTGAACACCATTATCATCTTTCAAAAAAGCCAATAAATCAGTTGCACTTGTTTTAAAATCTCCAAGACTAACACTATTACCTGACACATTAGCCAACGCTTTAAAAAACTTAATATTTTGTGATTCATTCTGAGTTAGACGATAACCAACTGTAGGTGTTCTTTTTGAATAATCAATAGTTCCGTCACGTCCAACTTCTTTGTTCTTTTCCCTATTCAGAGTTCCTGAAATATCAATATTCTGAATACGGTCTACCTGGATTTTATCCACAGTAGTAATACTGGGTATTGCATGTGTATCAAAATTTTCGTATCTAACCATTATATCCTCCTTAGATAAATGAATTTTGGGATTTCATTCTCCTATAATTACTTTCCCTGTTTTGTTATGTTGTCTAATACCTTACCTCGCTCCGCACATATACCTTTCATGCTAGCAATTGCCTCACCTTGTGCTCGCTGTGTTTTCTCAATTGATTCCAGCTTTTCCTTTATTTCGGTCATATCTTTCCCGACATGTTTAAAATCATTAAATTTAATAATTACCAAACTAAAAATTGTTAAAAACGTATTTAAAGAAGCAATAACAAACATCCAAAACTTCCAATCACGATAAAATTCCATTTTATACCTCTACCTTTCCTGTAGTAACCGTTACCGTAATTAAGTGGCGATAGCGGTCTACTTTTGATAATTGAGATTTATCTTTTGCGGGGCTTACTTCTGTTTCAGATAAAGCAACCCTTCTAATTTTACCATTTATAATATCTGAAGAAACACCATTATTTACAGTATATTCATGGTAATCCCATTCTCCTTTTAATTTCTCAATTAAAAAATCTTTTAGGTCAAGGCGTTGACCATCATCATTAGCAAAAATATCAACAAAAATAGTTGCCGTTCTAATTGTAGAAGGGGCTCCTATTTCTACATTATCATGTAAAGTTTTTCCTAAACGAACGCAAATAGCAGGGAGGTTATTATTAGTCACTTCCCCGAAAGAACGGAATACATTAATTCCAGTCCAAGAAGCATTAATTTGGGTTTTAATATAATCCTTTGTACTTATTTCAATATTTCTACTCTCTCTATAAGGCATTCTTATCTCCTTAATTTATTAATAACTCTATGAACTTGAATTCCAAAAAAAGTGTCCCCAGCTTCTATATAATTAACAGGAGAAATTCCTTTAGAAGGTATCATACCTTTACCAGAATAAGGTTTATAAACAAAAGTATCTCCTTCCCAATAACCAGGAACAAATTTCCCTCTTCCTGGAACAGTAGCGCCTTTTTGAGAAATTCCGTAGTTTATCCAATACCAGTGAGGGATAACATCATTTAAAGAAGCTTTTTCTCCTATACCAAATCTTATAACTTTATTATTGATACTTGGCATATCAAAGAAAGAAAAATTCGCAAGGTTTTTTTCTAAAGATAAAAACATTTCTGGTTTAGAATGTTTACCTTTACTTTTTCCCTGTATTTCTCCGACCATTTCATTTAAAGTTAATTTACCAACTTTAATAAATTCCTGTTGAAATCTTAACCACTTTTTTTTCATGTCCATAATAATAAGTTCAGGACTTCCGTGTACTTTTTGAACTGTTATTTTAACCATTAAACAACCTCATTAGTATGTATAAGAATAGATATATAATTTCCCATTCTTTTAATTTGAATTTTATTTCCATTAGCTGGTTTATATCCATAAAATACTTCACCATCAATTTCGATTTTTTCAGATTTTTCAAAATAGGATTTATATTTATACTGAGCAATAAGTTCCTTTGTAACTTCCGCTTTAATTCCAGGCATACGCCAAATAGCTTTAGAATAAGATAAATCAGAAACTAATCCTCTAATTACAATAGAACCAGTAGTTGTCCTTTCTTTTGTATTGTAATTAGGGTCAACAACTCTTTCTTTAGCAAAATAAATTTTAATATTTTGACCCTCATTTTTAAAAAGGTCTTCTAATTCATGTAACATTAGTTTAAATCCTCCAAATCGGCTACATCTAAATCTGTTATTAAATCTTTAAAAGCTAATCTTTGTTCGTCCAATGTTAAACCAGTTAAATCCTTATTCCATTTTTTAATACCTATATCAGAAATATCAATACCGTGGTTATCAGCGCATCTTTGTTTGTCAGGTAAATTAATATATTTTTCTAATACATCATCATAAGCAAATTCAAACAATTGATACCCAAATATTTTATTCGTAGATGCTTGATAAAATATAATATATTTTTTAGATTTAGTTATAGCCATACTTTCCTCCTTATTAACCATGTACTTTTACGTGGTATTTAATTACTAAGTAATAAAATTTAACATCTGTATTAGCTGTTTCGGATTTTGCTATCATACCAAAATCAATATAACTACCTTCTGTCATTTCTACTGGAGCAGATAAAATATCGACACTACCACTTACAGAAATATCGGCGTTATAGACTATGAAGGATGCTCCATTTTTCCAAACTTGCATTTGGTCTATAACTCCTGTACCATCTATTCCATAATATACTACAAAAGAATCTATTACTACTGGATGACCGTTAATTTTATTAAGAAATCCTGTTAATGGAACAGATAATTGACCGTTTATATTCTGAGAATAAGAATATCCTGTAACTGTATTTATTATAGAATTATGGTCTGCACACGAATCTCCTGTTTGGCAAGAAGTATATCCGAACGACATATTATCTTGCTCATATAAATGGTCTTCTACATGTGGTTGATAAGCAAACGGTATAGAGCCTTCGACCAGCATTGCCTCATCTATATATAAAACATCCGAAGTAGTTGCCGTTTCTACAATAACCATTAAAGCATCCCCATCTCCTTGAACTGTATGTGTAACAGTCAATAGTTCCCAATTTCCTGAACCAGAATGATTAGACGAATTTGTTTGTGAACCATTATTTTCCATAATCTGAATATGAATACCACTATTTGAT
>QMRG01000046.1 GCA_003649235.1 Thermoprotei archaeon
GTCTGTCCCCACTGCGGAACCACGGTATACAGGTTCTTAGGTAAAGCCTAAATTTTATTCTCGATTTTTTTGCCTTGTTTAACTAAATTTCTTGTATGGTGCAGTATCTCTCTCCTCCGAGATGTAAAAGTGGTCTAAACCGCATTGTATAAGCATCTTTAAAAACTCCTTCTCTCGTCCAATAGTCCGCAATCCTGCCTATAAAAAGAGTATGATCGCCAGCATTTACAGATCTCTCTACTATACATTCGAGTGCGGCAATACATTCCTTTATAATTGGCGCCTTAACTTTTTTCCCTCTAATAGGAGTTATGCCTGTCTTCTCAAATTTGTCCACATTCCTCCCTGAAACTGATCCACAATATTTAACCACGTCCAGTAATTCTACACCCGGAATATTGATTACAAATTCGCCAGTTTTGGAAATTATCTCATGAGTATATCTTAGCGGAGATATGCTGACTACTGCTAGAGGCGGGTTAAAAGAAGCAGGCATACACCAAGCCGCTGTCATGACATTATATTTTTCCTCGGGAAGAGCTGAAGTTACTAGTACAACCATTTGAGGATGTAAAAGTCTATGAGCTATCAATTAGTATCCCCAATCAGTTAAGTCTCGACTCTTAATATTTATTTCTAAGATTAGGGAAAAGCCGATCTGGCATCTATCAGCGTGAAAGGTTGGATTACAGACCCGGCTTTCACCCGGGATTCGGGACCCATGAACACTCCTAGCTTTCTCTTCTTTTTAATAATACCTTGTAGCGGCAACTCCCTTAGTATCCGTTTTTCCTCAGATAAAGCACTTAATACAGTTACCCTCGGCTCGATTACTGCTCTAAATCCAAGAACACTATCCACAATTAAGCTATAAGAACCGGCCGATGATTCGACTTGAAGACTTGAACGCTTTATTTCAGAAAATGCTCCGACTACGGCTCTTTCTTCTACACTGGTATATTTACGAATAAAAGCATTCATGCCTATGAAAGCTCCTCTGCCGATGTAGACCGGGCCTTTGATCACGGCGTTGTGATCTACCACGGCGTTTTCTTCTATTATTACAGGGCCTTCAATAACTGCAGTAGAGGCTATTTGAGCCTTAGAGCTTATAATGGAGCGTTTTAGATCTCCTAGAACATAGCAGTTTGCGGCTATTATATCCCAGGGATACCCTATGTCGACCCAATAGCCCGTCCAATGGGCCACGAACGCTTTCTCCTTCTTAACTATTGATGATAGAGCATCGGGAAGGGTAAAATCGCTTTCTAAATAGTTAAAAAGTTCCGCTGGTAGTATATAAGCTCCAGCTAAGACATATGACGACTTTTTGATCAACTTAGAAGGTTCGTGTGAAACATCTGCTATAATGTTGCCATCTACGATCGCTATTCCATAACTTTCCACATCTACTACTGGGACTGTAGAAAGTACTGGATGTTCTCCGGCATTAACGTAAGTATTTAAAACTAACTTATAGAAGTCTCGCGGAGCTATTATATCTCCGTAAGCTAGAAAGAAAAACTTATGATTTTTGAAATAGTCCGATGCTGACAGCATAGCTGCCTCTAATCCTTCATTCGCTTGATAGATTACGCTAGCATACATACCCCATTTTCTAATTATGTGTTCTTCAACTTGTTCGTCGGAGACTACCACTATTAAATCGTCGATTCCAGTCGAGATTAAGCCTTCAAGGACGTAATCTATAACTGGTTTTCCAGCAACTCTTAAAAGGACTTTAGGAAAATCCTTTGAAAGAGGTTGCATATTTAAGCCTTTCCCGCCAGCTAAAACCAAACCTTTCATCTACTCCACCGTAACCGTTTTTGCTAAATTACGAGGTTTATCTGGATCGTAACCTCTAGCGACAGCGGCATAATAGGCTATTAGCTGAAGAGGAACGGAGTAAACTATGGTTCCTACAATAGGCTTTAGTTTAGGAACTACTATGGCTTTATCTAATCTCTCCTCTATGAATTCCGATTCTTCTGGAATTATCCCTATAGCGTAAGCTCCTCTGGCTTTCATCTCCTCAATGTTACCCAGCATATGCCTTTTCCATTCATCTTCGAAAATTAAGAATACCACAGGAAAACCGGGCTCGACAAGCGCTATAGGCCCATGCTTACTTTCACCCGCTGGATAAGCTTCAGCGTGAATATAGGCTATCTCCTTAAGTTTTAAAGCTCCCTCCATCGCTATAGGTAGCCCTATTCCTCTACCTAGATAAAACGCGCTTCTACTGTTCATTAATTCTTCTCCAAGCTTTTTTGTTACTCCTTCATACCGAGCTAATATGTCTGATACTAGTAATGGAGCTTTTCTTAAACTATCTCTCATCTTTCTAGCCTCATTCTCGGTTAATTTGCCTCCTTTTTCGGCAACAGATAGAGAAAGCCATGATAGAACTAAAATTTGTGTAGTAAAAGTTTTAGTAGCCGCTACTCCGATCTCAGGTCCCGCTCTAGTGTATATTGTGTAATTACTTTCTCTAGGTATCGCGCTATCTACCACGTTAGACACTGATATTATTTTAGCTCCATTTTTCTTAAAAACTCTGATAGCCATTAATGTATCTATAGTTTCCCCGCTCTGAGAAACTGCGATTACTACGTCTCCTTCTCCAATTGACCTTCTATATTTCTTATATTCACTAGAGATTATGGAGAAAGATGGAATCCCTGCCAAGATATTCAACAGGTAATCTCCAACTAGACAAGCATGATAACTAGTACCTGCCGCGACAAAATATACCTTTCTAGCTTCTAAGATAAGCTTAGACGCTTCTCCAACGCTCTCGTCTAAGCCTCTAAGGGTATCCCTTAAGGCTCTGGGTTGCTCGTGTATTTCCTTTATCATGAAATGAGGATATCCTTCCTTCTTAGCCATGTCGGGCGTCCAATCTATTTTTCTAATTCTCATTTTAACATTGACAGGAATACCATTTTCATCCTCTAGGTAGACACTGTCGGGAGTTATATAGCCTAACTCCTCATCGTAAACTATTATGACATCTCTCGTATACTCTAGAAATGCTGGTATATCAGATGCGATGAAATTCATGTCTCTACCAATACCTATTACCAGCGGCGAATCTTTGCGTGCAAAGAATATTTTGTCAGGCTCATCCACAGCTATAACTCCAAAAGCGTAGCTACCTTTAATCCTTTTTAAAGCTTTTTTAAAAGCATGGAAAACTTCGTTTCCCTTCTTAAGGTATTCTTCTATGAGATGAGCCAGTACTTCTGTATCTGTTTCACTTTGAAATCTATGCCCTTTTGCCGTAAGCTCTTTCTTTAACTCTACGTAGTTTTGTATTATACCATTGTGGACTACGGCTATTTTACCACTACAATCCGTATGAGGATGAGCATTTATATCGCTAGGCGCGCCATGTGTAGCCCACCGAGTATGACCGATGACAGTCCAACCCAATACTCTATCTAGTTTTATTCTTCTATTAACCTCGCTTATTTTCCCCTTGCCCTTGCGCACTAATATCCTATTATCGTATATTGCCGCAACTCCTACGCTGTCGTAACCTCTATATTCTAGTTTTTCTAGACCTTTTTTAACGATTTCAGCGATCCGTGAAGGAGATCCTTGACTTTTCCTCGCGGTGACTCCTATTATGCCGCAAGCCACATAATCCACCAATTATGGTTAAGTCTTCGTATGTAATATTAATAATTAATTATTTCATGGAAAAAACCTCGATTTTCTACTTTAATATACGTGACATGATGTTTTGAATTGCAAATTTATTTAGTATTCAATGAATTTATCATCAAAATGAAGATACAGTTTGATTTTGGGGAATATTTCTTTTACTTTCTTCAAAAATTCTTCAGCATCATCATGAACCTCAACTACATTTCCGAGATTAGCAATTGCTTCTATTTTAAAATCTACATCTCTACGCCTATCCCTCTTCCTCCTAAAAATAAAAGTCAGTTTATGTATAGGAATATTCCACTTCAACAATTCTTCCAAAGTTAGCTGTTTAAGAGTCTCCGGTCTTCCTGTAACAATCACTACCTTACCCTTGTTCAGTCTATCCTTCAGGAGTTCAATTCCTATGATCCTGGGCTTATCGTATCTGGCATACTTCTCGGAGAGAAAAAGTCTCCAAAACTTTTGCCTATTCACCACATCTAATTTTCTCGGATCAAGATTTTCGTTAAGTTTTAACTCTTTCAATACAGCTTTTACTTTTTCACCTACATCAATTAGGACTCCATCTATGTCGAATACAAAGACCTTATCTTCGCCAGTTAACCATTTATCTAATGCCATCTCCTTCCTCAATCAGGGAGGAATTTAAATATTTTAAACTTTTGAAATACCAGGTAGATACATATGATACTTTCAGATGAGGAAATATTGGAAGCCGTGAAGAAAGGGGAGATAATAATCGACCCATTTTCACGTGAAAACGTCGGTCCATGCTCAGTGGATTTAACTCTTGCAGACGAATTCGTAGTATTTAAAGAAGGCGGTGTCATAGATCCAGCAGACCCTAAAACTCTAGGAAAAAACATACATGTCGTTAAAACTAATGGAAAACCGTTCGTTCTTAAACCGAAACAGTTCATTTTAGCCATGACTAGAGAAAAGATAGGTGTTAGCAAGAACTTAGCTGCTACTCTCGAAGGAAGAAGCAGTATTGCTAGACTTGGAATAGTCGTCCACGCGGCCGGGTTAGTTAGTCCGGGTTCCGGGATGATTCACCCTAAACCTCTTGTATTAGAAGTATTTTCCCAAAACTCCAGCGAAGTAAAGCTTTATCCTGGCATGAGAATAGTACAGGTGATTTTCCATAAACTCTCTAAACCAGCAACATTAGGCTACGACGAACATCCAAAATCTACGTATAGAGAGGAAAATGTTTGGATAAAACCCTCAGCATTGCTCTAGCACTTACGTTAATTAAACCGCTCTTTTAAAAGCATCTCTTGCAATCTGCGCATTTTCTCTTTGCTTTTCAATAGTAACTCATTGGCGATTTTCACTAAAACTGGCAGATGTTCGAGTTTCACTATTAGAACTCCTTCTAAAAATAGGGGAACTTCTATTCTTTCACTTCCAGTTATTTCAACAACTACTCTGAATTTTTTGACGCTCTGAATCCCGCTGTGTTTGAAACCGCAATGTCTAGCTAAATTTAATATATTTAAAGCCGCTTCCACATCTCTAGCTACTACGTGAAATATCGGGGGTTGCACACTAAACCAAGAATACTCAGTAGCTGATTCTTTAAGCTCGTTTACAACTGATAGAACTTCTTCTACCTTTACTTCTCTATGCCATTTAGCAACTGTAATGATATTTTGTTTATCGCCGGGAAGTCTGTTCAGCGTTATTTGAATTCTCCCGCTACAGCTACTCGTAGTATAGTATTCATTAAAACTATTTATCACATCAAGAAGAGGTTTGATATCTGCGTCGACACGACCTATTTTATACTCGAGCTCTAGGCGTTCTAGGAAATGTTTCTTGCGAATAATCCATCTCGTTTCTTCACTCAAAGACTTGCCACCTCTAGTAAATTAATTAACTCGTATAGACTTTGGATTTTATTTATACCTGTAAGTTCTCTCTTTGCCCTATCTAATAAGACCGCATTGAAACCGGCATTTAAAGCTCCAAAATAATCCCGTTTCAAATCATCGCCTACATGCATTATATAACTCCCTCGTACTCCGATCTTACGCTCAAACTCTTTATATATTCCAGGATTCGGCTTAAAACAACCAGTAATATCGGGTGTAACTATAGTTGAAAAATACATATCAATTCCATGTTCTCTTATAATCTTCCAAACCTCATCGCTAAAATTATCGCTTATGATTCCAATTTTAAAGTTTTTACGGAAAAGATATTCAAGAACCTGTATTACATCTTCGTAAAGTTCGGCATCGGCAAATCTAAACCAGTCCCTGTACATTAAAACTGCCAGCTCATAGGTTTTTTCACGAATACCTAAAGCTTCCAGGATCATTCTATTAAGATTGATATAATAACTCTTGACATCTAAACGTTTAAGTTCTTCCATACGATTTGTTAGAGCGTTGAGAACCCTAGTTATTTCCTCTAGGTCTTTTAATATTCCATAATTTTCGAGAAACTTTCTTATAATAATGTCAGGAGGGTTCAATCGTAAAATCGTACCATCTAAATCAAATGATACTGCTTTTACTTTTCTTTTAAACATTTTAGGAAATAATTCATTAAAAGCTTTTTATAATTTTACATTAACCTCATATTTTAAAAAGTAATTAATGATTTTAGTAAACCAATCTTTACTTCCTAGTTTAAATTAATTGACAATATTTTTGAACGTACTAGAGAAGATAAATATATCAGCGCAATGCCTGGATATTATATATAGCTCGCTTTTTACAATTATCACGATGGATAATGAAGGCTTTTGCGGTAATAGGTTTTAGCAAATCCGGGAAAACAGCGTTAATTGAACATATTGTTAAGGAATTAAAAAGTAGAAGTTATAGTGTTGCCACGATAAAACATGTTCATGGTAAAAAACGTATTGACCTTGCGGATAAAGATACATGGCGTCATGTAAAAGCAGGATCAGATTTAACGATAGCCATCTCAGATAGCGAAACCTTGGAAGTAAAGCCAGTAAAGACAGAGCTTTGGAAAGCGCTATGGAAGCTTTCAAAATTTGACTTTGTAGTGCTCGAAGGTTTTAAAACTGAGTTTTATGGAGTAAAAATCGCCGTAGTAAGAGATCTAGAGGAGGCTAATGACTTGTTAGATCCGTTGGTTATAGCCTTTACTGGCAAGCTTGCTGAAGAGGTAAAAGAGATAAACGGTATACCCGTAGTTCGCAATATTGAAGCTATTATTGATTTAGTGGAGAAGAAAGCCTTTGCGCCTCCGGCAGGACTTAATTGCGGTAGATGTAAATACGGAAACTGTACAGAATTAGCCATAGCCATTTTAAGAGGTCAAGCTGGCGTCAAAGACTGTCTTTACATTACTCCTGAAGTAAAGCTTATTGTTAATGGAAGTGAAGTAAAATTAAACTCATTTACCTCGTCGATATTTAGAAACGTGATATTTGGGCTTATAAGCTCCCTTAAAGGGATTGATACTCCCTATGAAATAAAGGTAGAGATTAAGCTATAGCCTATTTTCCCTTTCGCATACAATTCTGGCATCCGCGATTTTTACCCCTTTTTCATAGACAAAGACAGGGTTCAAGTCCATTTCTGCGATATATTCTCTAAACGTCCATATGAAATTAGAAGTCTTAACCATTAAATCAGCTATAGCATCGACATCATAGGGTCCTTTCCCTCTGTACCCTTTAAGTATTTTATAGGCTCTCGTGTTTTTTATCATATCCAATGCTTCCTCTCTTACAAGAGGAGCTATTCCATAAGATATATCCTTGAAAACCTCGACGAATATTCCTCCTAATCCAAATATTACTACTGGGCCGAACTGTCTGTCTCGCATACCTCCAATTATGACCTCGACGCTTGGTTTTAACATTTCCTCTACTAAAATTCCGTCAATTCTAGCATTTGGAACATTACCCTTGACAACCTTCATCATTTTTTGGTACGCTTTCTCTAGCTCTTCTTCATTTTTTATGTTCAATATTACGCCGCCTACATCCGTTTTGTGTACTATGTCGGGAGAAACTATTTTCAAAACTACTGGAAAACCTATTTTATGGGCAATTTCCAAAGCTTCATCCAAATCTCTGGCTAAACCCATCTCTGTAACTGACAGGCCATAAAAGCTTATCGCAAGTTTCGCTTCGTACACGGTCAACAATTTCCTATTTTCTCTAATAACACGATCAAATATTCCTATGATTTCACTATCCACGTTTACCCCCTAAAGTTTAGAAATTACATCTTCAAGTTTGAGTTTAAGCACTACATAATCACTAATCGCCTGAATATAGTCCACAGGAATCGCTATCTCCTCCTTGCCTTTCATTTTACTCAGTATCCTTCCTAGCCTGCTAGTTTCTTCTTTAATAGAACTTTTTACTATCAATACTTTAGCCACCATACTCTCTGAATCTAATTCCACATCAGTCACATTCCCTATTTTTCTCCCTTTAGCATCTATAACCACTTTGTTGAGTAGGTCCTTTTTAATTCTGATAGACATATACCCACCAACGACAATAATTGGACATAGGCATAATAAAATGTTATTCAGTAATAATCACCAAGAAGCCACACATTGCCTATGGAGACATTCTCTAAACCTTCTTCTCGCGCAGCTTCTAGAGCTCTTTTAGCGTGATTCTTACTCGTCGGCGGGAGATCGCTCAGCATATAGTCGGGGTGAAAAGCCAGTAATCTATACGGTATTATAGGGTTTAATTTTGCCAAAAATCTGGCGATCATCCTAACTTCATACTCGTCTACATAACCCGGCACTAGGAGAGTGCTGGCCATAAATAGGGGGATTTCAGGTCTTTCATCCATAAAGCTAACTACATACTTGATGTTTTCGAAAAGTTTATCATTTGACACGCCCGTTAAGGCTTTATAGACGGAATAGGACCATGCTTTAATGTCGAATTTTACTATACCACCGCTCTCTAGAGATAACTTCACTACCTGAGATAACAATTTCTTATTCATAAGTCCGTTAGTTTCCCAGCATATCCTCAATATCCTTTTTTCACTTTTAGCCCTCTCTAACGATTTTCTGGCTACCAGAATCGCATTTGAAAGCTGAGGAGTGGGATCTCCTCCAAAAAAACATATACACGTCACTCTCTCATCCGCTGCCTTGACAAGCTCTTCATAGCTTTTCACTGGAGAAAGTCTGCGGGTGTTATCGCGGTAATGCCAGTTTTGGCAGAATATACAATCAAGGTTGCAAGCTCCATAGAAGACTGCCAAGTTATAGTATCCGCGCTCTCCCTTCGGTGCTACCGTGTACTTAGGATATCCTAATCCTGTTGTAGCTGGACACCAATCTCCCGCTACGCAATTGGTTGGTAGCGGGTCATAGTACCAGTCAACTACCGCCTCAAAAGGCAGTCCAACCCTCCACTTCAACTTTCCATCGATGTTTTCCACTAATCCGCAAAAACCTATGCCGCCTAGCGGTATGGAACATTCATTGGCACAGTTCTTACATGCAACTCCTTCAGGGTCTCTCGGCGGAGAAGGGGGAAGACCATACTGTTTCTTGCTTTTAATATGAACTTTCTCCGCTATTTTCAAAGCTTCTTCTGTCCTATTCCTGAGGCAATATACACAAACTCCTATGACCTCTGATATAGTCTTAGATTTAGCGCCACACAGGCTACATGTTTTTGGCTCGAAACACTTGTTGGGATTGAAGGAGAATAACTTCCACACGTAGAATATAGCCAGTTAACGCATAAAAATGTAAAGCTCTGTATGCGTCAGAGATTGTTTAAAACTAAATAGAGCTTATATATAGTCTCGAGATTCTCCTCTATGTATTTGCCGATTTTCCTTTGAAGATATCGTGACGAGTATATCCACTTCGAGTAAGGCTTATCTCGTATATATCTGCGAGTATTCTCCCACTCCATTCTAATATCCTGAAGGTGCATAGTCCTCTCCCATCCTAACGCGTTCTCCACTTCTTCTAGTGGAAGTTTCTCTACTCCAAATTTCCTCACAGCTTCTTCTTTGACATCTACAATCTTATTCATGTGTTTTAATCCTATCAGCAAGGCGGCAAGCGACGTCAACTCACTCTCGGAGATGATGCGTAACAGATCATCGAATCCATAAACTCCTATGATAAAATCCTTATTCAAGAGTTCTCTTATCTTATCCTCTATTTCCCCGATCTCCCTTCCGACAATATAGAACTCTTTAAATGATTCACGTATAACGAACTCCTCTCCATCGTATAATCCAACTACTATAAGAGCTACCCGTCCTTCCTCGTCCAGCGGCAGGCTTATAACATCTATTGCAGCTATTTTTAAAGCTCTCGAAGGTCTGGGAACATAGATTTCCCTATCTTTGATTTTCAGAGCGATTTTCTCCCTGAGCAACAGGTAGCTTAGAGCTTTAAGAGCCGCCTGTTTAGCTATATCCCACCTCAACCCGCTTGCTATAAACTCTAGATGAGCGTCTTCGTCTACTACCTGTAATAGAACCTCCGTTAAATCATTTGGAATAAAATCTTCAATTTTCTTCATTACTTCAAGCCAATCTATCTTTTCGAGAAGCCCAGCGCTCTCGGGTTCGTGAAATATCATTAGCTTCTTCTCGCCTACTTTGGCTAGATCATACATTATCGTCTCGAAGGCTATTCGATACTCGACTCTAAGGACCACCATTACCAAGGCTAGGCCTATCCGCAACCATTTGAGATCCTCGCCCGGCTCCAGTTCGACTGATAAACCATATGTATAGTCGTTATATTTTCCATAAGTCCCTGTTGGAACTTCGATAACTTTTAAGTTTCTCATCACTAAGGTTTTACCGTTTACAGGAACTAGCCTACTTTTCCTACCTCTCAATATCCACTGTACTCTATTCGGTATCTTAGTATATATGCCGAAACCTCTTAAAGGAGGATGTACAACACATATAACCTCCGAATGCAGTCTCCCGGCGATATAATCTTTAAAAATGCCCGGCTCTTCCCCCCACTTGTACTTCGCCTTCCTGTATTCTTCATAAGCATAGGCTAGAGTGTCGTTGCTCCAGATGACACGTTCGCTTAAAGGCTCTTCGACCACTGCTGTGACTACTCTTCCCGATTTGCCTCCAAGCTTATGCTGAGTCACTATAGCATCTTCAGTATAATCTATACAACCGGGTTGAAACTTCTCGACCAAATCACAGAACGATATATCCTCCAAGTAGCTCTCCTCTCCATATTTCACTTTTATCCTTTTAATTCCATAGGGCGGCGAAAATTCATAAAAATTCAAGTTAATCCACGCGTTTTTCCCTCTCCTAGTTAATTCACCTTCTCTTACTAGACCCAGCTTCTCTAGGAATTTATACTCATCTTTAGAAAGAGATTTTCTTAGAAGAGGAGATACGAACTTAAAGAGAGATTCGAAGAGTAGAGAGTATTTGTTATCCGGGTTTACGACCACGTGTTCTAGCGGTAGTTCAAGCCATGATTTAAAAACGGATACTCCACGCGTCAGGAGTTCTCTATCCCATCTCAATAGGGGGAAGATTATGGATTCAGTAAAGCTTATATCTCTTCTCCTACCCTTTCTCCCCTCTCGTTGATGATATTCTCTAACATCCTCTGGCAAGCCTACATGGACTATCCGTATGACTGTTCCTATATCGATTCCCTGAGCCAACGTTCTGGGAGTGAAAATAAGTTTAATGCGACCTTCTCTAGCACCTTGCTCGATGGTCTCTCTCAAAGCTTTGGAAACTAAGTGATGGTGAGTCGCTATCTTATCAGCGAAATCCGGAGATAGCCTATATTTCAACTTTCTGGCGAGCTCCTCAGCTTTAGCGATACTCCTTGTAAAGATGAGCGTTACTCCCTCATCGTTTAAGTACTTTTCGAGAATCTCGGTTGGTTCAAGCTCTACCTTGGGAACTTCTAATCCTAGAGCCTCTAATACCTCTA
>QMRG01000047.1 GCA_003649235.1 Thermoprotei archaeon
CTCTGTATGTCCACCTACTATATAAGCATCTAATTCATCTATCGCGACTCTCATATCTCTAAAAATCTCCTCTACTTTATCCTCCCATTCGGGAGGAAGCATTACTACGGGCAGAAACCACTTGGGTTTAGCACCTCTAGTTGCAATATCATTCGCAACTATGTGGACGGCATACCATCCTATCTTCTTTATAGCACCAGTTATTGGGTCCGAATGTACTACGAGTAGTTTATCACCCATATCTATTAAAGCAGCGTCTTCGCCTATACTGGCTCCAACGATAACTCTTGGATCACTCTTCCTTAGAATAGTCAAGTATCTTTCTAAACGATGAGGAGGAAGTTTACCTTCAATCAATGATATGCACCTAGACAAAAGCTGTTGACACTTTTATTAAATAATAGGTATAAAATAAGCCAGTATTAAGATGTTAATAACTGTAAAATCTTAGTTTTCTCAATACTTTCACACCTTTATTTGTGATGACGAAAGTTTTCCTATTTGGATAGGATAATCTTTTGATTAACCCAAGCTCTTCCAATCGTTTCAAGTGATAATATACTGTAGGCTTGGAAATGTTTTTCTCCTGCGTCAGTCTTTTCCATACAGCATAGCCATGCATGTTTTCCCGTGAAAGAAGCTCTAATATCCTCAAACCCGTTCTCCCTATAAATGGAGTTTCTCTTAAATCTCTTATCTCGAGAATCCTCAAAAGCGTCTGAGGATGTTTAAGCCCAGCGCCTGTGGCTAAAACTACCACGCAGTCATCTCGCTCAATTATTTTATCCTCCACCAGCTTCTTTAAAGCTGCTATAGCAGCTGCTGAAGCAGTCTCTACTAATAATCCCTCGTATTTAGCCAGCATCTTTAACCCATTAACTATTTCATTGTCAGTCACGGCAAGAGCATAGCCTCTAGTTTCCTTCAATGCTTTCAATGCATCCTTCCCTCTAAGTGGATATTTGACAAGTAACTCGCTTGCGATAGTAAAACATTCATCACACTCTACAGGCTTATTTAAACCTCTTCTAAAAGCCTCAACTATAGGTTGACAATTAGAGGATTGTACGCCGATAATCCTAGGCATTTCATCTAGCAAACCTGCATTTTTAAGCTCTCGAAGGCCTTTCCATAAAGAAAAGGCGAGAGCTCCATGTCCCATAGGCACAATTAAGGCATCTATTTGCTTTAAGTCTTCAAAAAGTTCGAAAACTATAGTTTTATACCCTTCAGCAAGGAAGGGATCTTGTGGAGTAACGCTATACGTCTTAACCTCAGGTTCTTCTCGATCAATTATTTCTCCTCCAAAGAATATAACTTGATACAGTTTACCAAGTTGCGGCCGTTCTCTAAAATCTACAAAAAATTTCATATTAGAGGTAGTTGCGTATGCCGAAAGGGAGGCGGCAATATTGCCGCCTACACGAGACCATATTCCCTTGTAGCCATAGTAGAGAGCAGCAGCTACGACTACGGCGGCGCCTCTATCAGTAAAAGCTCCAGTAGGGTTTCTTCTCTCATCTTTAATGTATAATTTCTTTAATTTGAAAACTTGTCTAAGCCTCTTAGCATTACTAAGGAACGTGCCTCCTTCGCCCAGCGTGGGTTTCTGGGGGAAATCTGGAAGCAGACTTGAGTATCTCCAAATGCCAGCTATTTTTCCATTAAATTGAGGAGGTTTAGAAAAATCGATTTCATACTCTATAGAGAGGGCATTACCGCATCGAGGGCAACGTGTTCGAGCTATTTTTTCAATGCTATCATTCCATCTACATTCTCTACACATATAATATGCGCGCACCGTTATCCCTGATATTTTCTTATGATTTACTATTTTAACTTATGATGTAATATTTTAAGCAGAACCTATAATAATATTCAATGATATTAATTCCAGAGAATATGAGTAAGAAAAAGACGGAAAGATCTTCTGCAGATATCCTATCTTTCTTAAAGGAAGAAACAGAAGAAGAGATTGGAAACTCTGTTCAAAAACTTGAGGATAAAATACTTACCTTTATAAGGGAATCAGGGAGAGTTAGCAAGTCAAGCCTATACAAATGGGCTAAAAAACATGGAATAACGCCAGCTGAGCTCTACAGAAATATTAAGTCTCTACAGAAACAGAACTTAGTAAAAACTTCCTTCGACGAGGATAAAGGAGAATTGGTTTACGAAGCTCTATGACTAGCGCGACTCGCTAATGCAATAATAAGACAGGCTAAATGCCCCCTTTCTAAATCCAATCTTTAAGAAAGTGATACAAATGTACAAAAATTAAGATTTTAAATATTCAAATGATCAAATAAAAATAGGAAAAGTTTATATCTGTATTATTATAACGGTCATTTCATGACAGATAACGAACAATTAAATATCAAGGAGTTAAAGAATGCAGGAGTAAAATTCGCCGAGATAGGGTTTCTCGATTTTCATGGAGATCTTAGGTCGAGGACTTTTCCGATAGATAAACTTGAAGAAGTCCTAGAGGAGGGATATGGATTTGATGGTTATTCTGTAGGGTATCTTAGCATCGAAGATTCAGATCTACTTGCCGTACCGGATCCTTCAGCTTTCTACATCTACGAAGTAAATGGAATTAAAATCGTATTCCTTCATTGCGATTTATATAAAGATGGAAAACCTCTCGAGATATATCCACGCTATATCTTAAAGAGAATCGAGAAAGAAGCGCCGTACAAGGCTCTGATAGGACCTGAAGTCGAGTTCTATGTTATCGATAAGAATGGAGGGAAAAATAATGGGTTCTATATGGCTTCACATCCTGAAGATTCTCTAGAACTTTTAAAAAGAGAGCTTTTGCTCGAAATGAGTAAAATCGGCATAGAAGTGGAAGTCATGCACCATGAAGTAGGGCCTGGACAGCATGAAATAACTCTTCCAGCTAGATCTCCCGTTGAAATGGCCGACTTGATAGTATTTTACAAAAAGTTTCTAAAAACATTCTTCGGTTTACGCGGTTATAAGGTAACTTTCATGCCTAAACCCTTTGAAGGGTTAGCTGGGAACGGGATGCACGTACACGTGAGTCTTTGGAAAGACGGGAAAAATCTGTTCTACGACGATGGACTCAGCGAACAAGCTCTATATTTTATAGGAGGACTATTGAAATATGCCCAGTCAATATCCGTATATACAAATCCAACAGTAAATTCTTATAAGAGGCTAGTACCTGGATTTGAAGCACCTGTACATTTGGTATGGGATTGGGGTAACCGCTCCGTTTTAATAAGAATACCAGTTTATAAAAAGCTGAACTCTAGGAACGCTAGAATAGAGTATAGAGCTCCCGACTCTTCTGGAAATATCTACCTCACTTTTGCCGCTATACTCGAAGCAGGCTTTAAGGGTATTAACGAGAAAATAAATCCAGGCGGAAACTTCAACGATAACGCTTATAAACCAGAGCATGCGCATAGATTGAATACTATGCCTAAATCTCTATATGAGGCAATAGAAATGGCGAAAAACGCCAACTTAATGGAGGATAGGGTGAAGGAGAAATTCTTAAAACTTAAGCTGAAAGAATGGAAAGAGTATGAAAAATACATAAACGGAAATGGACTTGATACGAGTACTTTAAAAGTTACAGAATGGGAATTAGCGAAATATTTCTATAGATGATTTCTTCTATATTGATGGCGTTAGACGCCATCAATTAAACGCAGAGGAGATCATGGAGACTATACAGTATAGTTATCCATCTGAAAAGCCTAGAAAGGGAATATTTGAGCTGTTATCTATCGCCATTTTGTTTTTCAAAAATCGTCCAGCGCTGAGCGTGCCCGCATTAATTTCACTTAGTTCGTACATTATACAAAGTTCATTGCTTATCTTAGTTCTCCTTTATATGACGGAGAATGTTTTTGAAATCGATGTATTGAGAGAGATTATTAAAAAGGGTGAAATAGGTTTAATGCCGGAGCTACTGAACTACTTATTATTTTTCATAAAATTTTATGCAATTACTTTCATCATAACCAAGATTCTAAGTAGAGCTCTTTACTCTACCTTCTTCTATCCTTATGCATATAAGTTGTTCAAAGGAGAAAGCATCAGTTTCTTCGGTCAAGTTAGAGAGTCTTTTAAATATTTTGGGAAAATGTTACGAGCCGCGTTAGTAGTCGAAGGTATAGCTACGGGGCTTCCGATTTTAATATTCATCTTCACGCTAGATAGCTTCCTAAAGATGATGCAATTAGAAGAGTTGATATCTCCAAAATTCCCCTGGAGTATAGAAAATATAGCGATTGTACTATCTCTGTTACTTATCTTCCTTCTTTTAATAGGAATAGCGCTTATCTTCGAATTCCTATTTATATTCGTATTTCAGATAATGGTAGTTGAAGATTTAGGCTTAGTAGCCGCTATTGCTAAAAGCGTATTTCTTGTATTAAAAAACATCATTAATATAGCAATCTACGCTGTTCTCCAGTTCATATTAATGCTGATAGTTATATTAACAACACTCTTATTTCAAATATTCTTTATTCAAATATCAGAAATAGTACAGATTGTAGTCGCAGTTGTATTTTATCCCATTCTGGACTTAGTAATTTTCGGCATATATCTTCAATCGATCAACCAGAGTATAAATATACCCAAGGAAACCGCTTACAGTTTTGTAGAAGTTTTCTTAAGGATATTCAATAAAGGATTAGCAACTTTAAAAAGCTTCATTTCTCTTAAAAATGTGCCGTATATAGCATATGCTTTTCTTGTCTATTTTATAGGTTTCATTCTAGGCTCAGAATATAGTAAAGGCCCTCTTGGAGACCTTTTTAGCATATTTTATACTTTGGGAAAAACGAGTATAGCTTTTCAACAATATCCTCTTTCTCTTTCAAGCGGTATATTCGCTCATAACTGGCAAGTATCGATACTAACATCATTATCTGGAACTTTAACATTTGCATGGCCTGCTATGAACTGCTTCTTTAACGCCTTGATTCTAGGCCTACTATATGGATTGGTTCCGGCCAAAATCTTCTTTATAGGCGTACTCCCTCATGGAGTTATCGAACTGCCAAGCTTCCTGCTGGCAGTTTCCTCAGGTTTAAAACTAGGTTATTATATTATAGTTAAAAGAGATGAAGTAGACGGAGTATTACGCGAAACTGTTTATCTCCTAGTTGGGTTAGCTCCGTTCTTTTTAATAGCAGCACTTATCGAGGCTTTGATAACTCCTCAACTATTAAAACTATTTTCCGTTAAATTTTAAAAAGACCGTTAAGTTAGTCTATATTTAAATGAGACTTAAACCTGAGTATCTTAAAGTTATAGATGATATTAAATATGCTAGAATATTCAGCTCTACCGAAACTGTACTAGCAGGATTAAGGCTTTTAAAGAAAGTAGTAGATGATGCTGAAAGTATCGAAGAGCTGTCATTTAATTTAGCAACGGTGGTTCCTCTACTGTTTAAAGCTAGACCTACATCAGCTATGCTTTTAAATTCAATAAAGACCTTTGTCTCAGAGATTGTAAAAGCTTCTGAATCTGGAGACTTAAACTATGTTAAGCAACATGCAGACGTCCAGTTGCAGAAAATAGAAAGAAATATCCTTCAATTAGCAGAATTGACTGCCAAAATAGCGTCTCATAGGATAAACGATGGAGACACTATACTTACCAACTCCTATAGCACAATTGTCCTTAAAGCTTTTAAATTTGCTCATCATGAAGGTAAAAAATTTAAAGTCTACGTTACGGAATCAAGGCCGGGATCTGAAGGACTGGTCTTAGCTGCTGAATTAGCCAAAATGGGATTAAAAATTACGATATTCGTGGATTCAGCGGTTAGATATATGATTAAAGATGTAGATAATGTATTCTTAAGCAGCGAGGCTATAGCAGCTAACGGAGCTTTAATAAATAAAGTAGGATCTTCTCTGATAGCGCTAGCAGCTAGTGAAGCTAGAGTTAGGGTTTTCGCTTTAGCACCAACTCTAAAGTTTAGTCCGGAAACACTATTGGGAGAATTAGTCGTGTTAGCTGAAGGAGAATCGAGCACTATACTACCTGAAAAATTGAGAGAAGAGTTTGGCGAAAAGATTAAAGTTAGAGTTCCTCTTTTCGACGTAACTCCGCCTGAATATATCGACGCTATAATCACCGAGAGGGGGCTTGTGGCTCCTCAGGCCGTTGTTATGATTCTCAAGGAGATCTATGGTTGGCCATTTCAAGTCATTACTTTAGATGAAATATTGGAGGGGTTAGAGTCGTGGAGGAAATGAGAATACCTATTGAAGTTATGGAGATAGCTGAAGATATTAAAAGTATGAAGATAAGAGGAGCTGGCAGAATAGCCCGAGCAGCGGCGAGAGGTTTGCTCATAGCGGCACAGAAATTCGAAGGCGTTAAAGTAGAAAATTTCCTCGAGTACATGAATCGAGTAGCCGATGTGTTAAAGAAAACCCGGCCTACAGCAGTATCTCTATTCAATGCAATTTCTTATGTTATGTTCCGTATGGTTAAAGCCCCGGAAACTGACGTAGAAAGGCTAAAAAAGGTAGTAATTAAATCGGCGGAAGAATTTATAGAATACTCATTACGAGCCGTAGAGATCATAGGAGAAATAGGAGCGAAGAGAATTTCAGAAGGAGATGTCATACTGACTCACTGCAATAGTTCGGCCGCTCTCTCGATTATTAAAAAAGCATATGAGCAAGGCAAGAATATCAAGGTCTATGCGACCGAAACTAGGCCTAAATTCCAGGGACATATAACTGCAAGAACTCTAGCCAAAGCTGGTTTAGAAGTTACCTTAATTCCGGATGCTGCTATTAGATTGATAATAAGGAGGGTTGATAAGGTAATAGTAGGCGCTGATACTGTAGCCGCCAATGGGGCGGTCATAAATAAGATAGGTACTTCTCTCGTAGCGCTAGCAGCTAAGGAAGCTAACGTAAACTTCTATGTAGCCGCTGAAACCTATAAATTTAGCCCTGCAACAGTTATAGGAGAACTCGTGACTATAGAAGAGAGAGATCCCGAAGAAGTCGTGCCTAAAAGTTATCTAGCCAAATATCAAAATATAATCGTAAGAAATCCGGCTTTTGACGTTACGCCGCCGGAGTACATCGATGTCATAATAACTGAAAAAGGAATCATACCCCCTCAAGCTGCTATTTTGATTCTAGAGGAAGAATATGGATGGGCTATAGCCGACTATATACTGCAAGCCACTAGGGCTATAGAGAGTGATGAAGAAGCCTTGCTAGCCTAAGCCTAGAACAACTCCTGCCTTCTTATCGGAAAACAGTGCATTTCATTCTATAATTTAGCTAAGGAGACCGAGATTTTATCGTATTTTCGAAAATAGAGATAAAACTTGTTTACACTATCGGACTTAATTATAATAGAATATTCTCAAGCATAGGAATCTAACAGTGAAGAGGTCTTTAAAGATATCATAGTTCCATACAAGTTAAAATTATAACCTGTAAAATGTATTATTGAATTAGGCGATGATAAGTTTGGCTACCAGCTGAAAGGTGACGAATTCCGGCCTTAAAGAGCCGCATCCCATCCGATGATATCATGTCAATCGATAAGCCTACTATTAGAAAATCTCCGTTATATGTAAAACTCAAAAATGATAGGGTAGAGTGTAGAGTTTGCGAAAGAAGATGCAAGATATCTCCAGGTGGAAAGGGCTACTGCAAAACTAGAGTGAATTGGAAAGGAGATCTCTACACGTTGACTTACGGAGATTTAAGCGCTGTCGAGAGTAGACCAATAGAGATAAAGCCTTTCTTCCACTTCTGGCCAGGGTCAACTGCTATTACTATCTCGACGTGGTCTTGCAATTTTCCATGTCCTTGGTGTCAAAACTGGCATATATCCAGAACGCTTCCAAATCCTGAAACTGCCTCCTATACGCCTCCTGAATATATAATTTCTAAAGCCGTGGAGTATGGAGATGAAGGAACGTGTGTAAGCTTTAATGAGCCTATAATGCTTTTCGAGTATTCTTTAGATCTATTCAAAGAAGCTAAAGAAAAAGGGCTTTACAATACCTATGTATCTAACGGTTATATGACTATTGAAGCTTTAGATCTTTTAATAAAAAACGGATTAGATGGTCTCAAAATAGACGTGAAAGGAGATTTGGAAATTTACAAGAGAGTCTTAAACGCTGATGGAACGATACCCTGGCGTAACGCGGAGTACGCGTTAGAACATGGAGTACATGTGGAGATAGTCTGCCTGCTAGTTACAGGCATTAGTGATAGCGAGTTGATTATTGACTGGATTATAGAAGAACATTTGAAACGACTAGGACCTGAAACTCCTATACACTTTACGAGATACTATCCAGCATATAGGTATAGAGAACCGCCTACAAAA
The DNA here is from genome assembly GCA_003649235.1 of Thermoprotei archaeon. GTDB lineage: Archaea > Thermoproteota > Thermoprotei > Thermofilales > B69-G16 > B69-G16. The sequence continues at coordinate 8,374 of QMRG01000047.1, forward strand.
ATCGACAAATTGGAATATGCTTATAAAAAAGCTAGAAGAGAAGGGATACTATTTCCGTATATAGGCAATGTAGCAGGGCATCCGTATGAGAATACATACTGTCCAAATTGTGGAAACGCTGTAATAAAGAGATATGGATATTCCATAGTAAAGTATAGGTTGACTGAAGATAAGAAATGCGAGTATTGCGGAACTAGAATACCCATAAAGGGGAAGCTTATACAAAAATAAGAAGTTTCTATTAGTTAAAAAATAGCGGAGGCCCTCTATCAGTTATTATTAATTTGAGCGTCCTGAGGACCGCGGCCCTCCACACCATCGCTATCTCACCTCCGGAGATTTTTTTCTCATATTCTCTAATTATTATAATATGAGAAGACTTTTATAAACTTTTCTCTATTTATCCACTTAGAGAATATGAGAAAAACTTATATATTTTCAAGCTAAAGAAGCTACAAGTATGTCCAGAAAAAAGTATAATATCAGTGTAAAACATGGAGATAGGATAGTGGAGATACTTTTTACAGGGACGTCTACTCCATTCAGCTCCGTCAAGAAAGCCCTGCTGGAGGTTAGAGAATACATTAAAACAGGGTATAGAGTAAAAGTTAAAGGCTACATGTACAAAGAGAGCAAAGTTCTACAAGCCTTTATCTTTGCACTAGATCTGGTGGGAATGGAGAATGTAATTATATTTGAAAATAAATCAAGGTATAGTAAGTCTAAAAGAAAAACTTTGAAAAGAAAAGCTATAAGCTTGAGAAAAAGCGGAATGACTGTCAAGCAAATATCTCAGGAATTACATGTACCTTTAAAAACTGTCTATAGATGGGTTAAAGAAGAAAATATTAATATCAGATAGCCACCGCGTCTTCATCTTTCCGCAGTGGTCGGAATTATCATCATCCGTTCTCATATGCAATATCGTGGGATATTAAATTAAACTTTATTCATCTCAAACATTTACAGGGTAAAGTTGTTAAGCATGAGGCTCTATAAGTCGTTTCCCTTTGTCCTCAAAGAATAGGGCTAGTTCATTAAACTTTTCGAAAAGTTCCTCGTAGAAATGGACTATTCTAAGTCCTTCATCTGTAAGCTTCGTATGTCCTCCGCCTTTACCGCCCCTATGGGCTTTGACGATTTTAATACCTAGCCTGTTCTCAACTGATCTAATGTAGCTCCACGCAAATTTATATGAGACTCCCATTTTCCGCGCGGCTTTACTTATCGAACCTGTATCCTCTATAAGTTTAAGTAATTTTACTCCACCGAGTCCTATTATAGGTTCTCCTTTATACTCAAGCCAAACCTTAAAGGACACTTTAATACTACTCATGTTTAACCTTCTCTACAACTCTAATCTTCTCTATAACTGTATACGGATATTGGCCTTTCTCATTTTTTTCATAAGCTTTAACCATATCCCATACTGTTAGCAGTGCTACGGATACACCGGTTAAAGCTTCCATTTCAACTCCGGTTTTCGCTACCGTAGTAACTGTAACTGTAACCCTGACTCCATCATCTTCTATCGATATCTCGGCATCGACACCTGTAATAGGTATAGGATGACATAACGGTATTATCTCCCAAGTACGTTTCACTGCTTGAATAGCTGCTATTTGAGCAGCAGCAATGACGTTGCCTTTTTTAATCTTTTTCCTTTTAAGTTTCTCCAAGGTCTCTTTTCTCAGTCTAATGAACCCTTCGGCTCGAGCAATTCTGACAACATCACGTTTTTCCGAAATTTCAACCATTTTAACTTCCAATATGCACCACCATTATGCTGTCTTAGCATGTAGAAATGGTAGTAGAGAAGATTTGAAATACGGTTCCTTAATCGAAACAGCTTTTCGAATAAGTCTCTCAATCTCTTCGTATGTGAGATTGTCAGATGAATAATTTAATACTTGTACAAGATCTATTAAGTCATCATTCCGGAAAAAGCAAGGTTTAATCTTGCCATCGGACGTTATTCTAAGCTTTCTGCAGAAACGGCAGAAATTATGGTTAAACATAGGTTTTACAATTTCTACTTTCACTCTATTATCTAGAAGATAAATAGGCCTAGCTTGTAAAGGCCTAACGACTTTATTAACGGCGATTTTCTCAAGTTTTTCAATTATATGATCAAAATTTGTATGAAATTTAAAATAGTTGCTCGAGAGAGGGTTGGGAGAGTGATATTCTATCAATTGCACGTTTACTCCGAGTCTTTTAGCATAAGATATAATATTCCAAATCTCTTTTCGATCGTTAAGCCGTCTTAAAATAGGTACATTTATCTTTAAAGGTTTCAATCCAGCCTCTAGCGCTGCGTTGATTCCATCCAACACCTCTGTTAATCCGTCAACGCCAGTAATACTCTTAAACTTCTCCCTATCGAGAGCTGGAAGAGTAACGTTAACTCTCATAAGCCCTGCGTCTCCAAGCTTCTCAGCGTAGTCGGATAGAAGATAACCATTGGTCGTTAAGGATAGATCCTCTATTCCATCTATTCGGCTAATCCGATTGACTATTTCTACGATGTCTTTTCTTATGAGAGGCTCGCCTCCGGTAATCTTTACTTTCCTAAAACCCAACCGAGCCGCTACCTTAACGATTTTCTCAATATCAACCGGGGATAGCTCATAATCTCTATGCTTATAATTCTCTCCTTCTTCATGACAGTATATGCATGAGAAATTGCAGAGTCGAGTAACGGATATTCTTAAATGATCGATAATTCGACCATAAGAGTCTTTAAGCATTAAATCACCAAGTAAATTCGATATTACCTATTATACATATCGATAAGCATTAATAAGTTTTCCAGTTTCCGAAATACCTATTTAACTCGTCGCCTAGAATAGCTTGTGAACTCCATCCCTAACAAACACAAAGAAAAGGCGCCTAAAAAACTCGGTTTCGGAATAATAGTAGTCAGCTCTTCCAAATACAGGCTATTTAAAAATAAAGCCAGAGTTGATGACGTTTCTGGAAGATTAGCTACCGCATTGTTAGAGGAAAATGGGCATGAAATCTTTTTCTACACTATAATACCTGATAGCAAACTCCATATACTTCATGCGGTTACCGAGGCTCTATTAAACGATAAAGTAGATGTAGTCGTGACAATAGGTGGAACTGGTTTATCGGCTACTGACGTAACTATAGAATCTCTAAAACCAGTATTTGATAAGGAAGTAGAAGGTTTTGGCGACGTTTTTAGAAGC
>QMRG01000048.1 GCA_003649235.1 Thermoprotei archaeon
GGCTCACCATTATCAGCAACGCCTAAAATATAGAATGCTTCTCCGCCTCCTTCTGCTAACCTATATTTCATTTGAGAGATTAAACGTTCGATCTTCTGAGCCTTCTCAATAACCAACTTATACTTATACTCTACCTTTCCTTCTTCCTTTTCAGGAGGGTACCGTGTAGCACGACTCATTGTTTATACTGAATAAAAATTGAGATTTAATTAATTCTTATAGATACTTTTTACAATTGTAACAATACCAACGTTTGTACTGTTCTATCCAAGTAGCTGGTTGTCCACAAGTAGGGCATATTTTAGCCTCAGCAGTGGGAGTTGTTACTGTTGTTTCAGTTAAAGTTGCAGGTGGAGTAACCTCCACTTTCTCTGCTAATAATATAATATCACCGACTTCCGCGACTTTAGACCATTCAATTTCTAAATCTTGCTGATATTTAGTTGTGACTATTAAAACTATATTTCCAGTTTCTCCTGGAACTAAACCAATATCCTTGACTGTACCCACTAATTTTGCATCTGGGTTGTATACTTGCATGCCAATAAGTTTAGACCTTGGAATAACTTTTTTGCTCAACTTTTCGCACCGTATCCTCATAATACTAGGCAACTATTATATTTTGCCATTCAGCAGAATAGAGGTTAAAACTAAGAGATGAAGCCCCGGGCGGGATTTGAACCCGCGACCTGCGGCTTTCTCGACGGAATATACGAGGCCGCCGCTCTACCGCTAAGCTACCGGGGCTAATGGGACATATAACAAACTCTCTTATATTTTTCACCTAAAAATATGCTATTCTTTTTCGTTTTCAACGAAGAATTTAAATTCGAGGAGGAGACCATTTAAAATGAGCCGGGGTCGCCTAGCCTGGTAAGGGCGCCGGACTCATAATCTTGAGGTTTAAAGGGCTCAGATAAGATATCCGGTCATCCCGGGTTCAAATCCCGGCCCCGGCATAGTAAAATTTTATATAGTCAAGAAAATATAGCCTCCTAAAATAGTCTTAAATCGACTTTAAGTTTCTAAAAATATAAAGTCTAGGTATTTTAATCTCACCATTATCTATATTCTATCTTAGACATACCTATTGTTGAAAAGTAGATCGAAAACTATTCTCTGATTAAAGGTTCCGGGTATCTTACCTAGCATTCTCTATTAAGCTATCATAAGATTAATCTATTGGCTAGATAAGCCTGAGTTATATTCACGGAGATGATTGAAGGCAACATTTAAAAACAGTAGTGATGATAATTATCCTAGCGCCGGTAGTCTAGTCTGGTAGGATGGCGGCCTAGTCTCTTGAGGCGCCGAGTCCACGCCGCTGAACGAGCCTCTCCAACAGGCTCGGGCGAATCCCGGGTTCGAATCCCGGCCGGCGCATAAGTTCTCATATGAAAAACTTATATTCCCTAATTTGATATTCAAAGTAAGCGGGGGTGCCCGAGCTAGGTCAAAGGGGGCGGACTGAGAGCCTTAAGCCAGTAGGCTCCGCTGGGGAAGCCCTGCCCGGGTTCGAATCCCGGCCCCCGCATTTTCTATTTCTTAGATTAAGACTCAGATATTTTAACATTCAAATATGTATCCTCGAAACAGCGTATAATTTATTTAATACCTTTGGTTACTTGACATTAAGGTGTATTAAAGTTGGCGACACTAGATTCAACTGATCTTAAAATAATAAATATACTCAAGAAAAACGCCCGTACACCAGTGCTTAAAATGTCAAGTATTCTAGGCATAAGCGACGTTGCGATAAAAAAACGCATAAAAAAGATGGAGGATATGGGCATTATACGCGGCTATACTATCAAAATTGACTACCCTAAACTAGGGTATAAAGGGCTAGCTATAGTTGGGCTAGATGTGGAGTCCAGTGATCTATTAGAGGTTGCTAGGAAACTTGTTGAGAAAGAAAATGTCAAATACGTGGCGATTTCAACAGGGGACCATATGATAATAGCGACTGTAATTGCTAAAGACAACGAAGAGTTAGCCGCTTTTATAGATGAACTTGGAAAAATGAAAGGAGTTATCAAAGTTTGTCCAGCTATAGTTTTGGAAGTTCTCAAGGATGAGATTTAATTTTTAAAATCCTTAGGTATTAGTTGATGAAATTGAAGAGAAGTTTATCTATAGTAACTCGAAAAATGGTTTTGGCTCCGTCAAGCTACGAAGAAATATTTGAAGCTGCTGTTAGGAGAGCCAGAAAAATCAATGGAGCAACTTTGCCTAGGAGAAAACTTGGATATATCAAAAAAATAGAAATTAAAAGAATCGAAACCGCTAATAGCTATATAGTATCTCGATTAAGAAAAATAGCTCTTACAACTCCATTTGTGAAAGAACTTCATCCTTTTTATCGTGAACTACTGAGTATTATAGTAGATTTAAATTTTCTTAAGAAAAGTTTAAGCAGAATATATGGAGCAGCTTTCATACTTAATAAAGTAGCTAAAGAACATATCTTAGCGATAAGGAGAGCTGAAGATAGGGCTAGCATAGTTAAACAGCGAAGAGCCTACTTTGGGAGACTAAAATCTATACTAGAAGATTTAAACAAGGATTTTAAAATTGTAAGGGCAGCTCAGATAAAAATTCTAAAACTCCCCGATATAAATCCAGAAATTTATTCAGTAGTTGTAGCAGGGCCTCCAAATGTGGGTAAATCTTCGCTTGTCAGAGCCTTGACCAGAGCTAAGCCTGAGGTTAGAGAATATCCATTTACTACCAAGTCCATCACAGTAGGGCATCTAACCATAGGCTCTACCGTGGTTCAGGTTTTAGACACTCCTGGATTACTAGACCGCCCGCTTTCGGAAAGGAATAGGATAGAGCTGCAAGCAATACTGGCTCTTAAATATTTAGCAGATCTAATAATCTTCATGTTTGATCCTACGGAAACTTGCGGTTTTACCCTGGACTATCAAATCGGGGTTCTACATGAAATACTAAGTAGTTTTAAGGATGTACCGTTCGCCTATGTAGCTAATAAGATAGATATAGCTTCTCATGAACATGTGGAAAAGATGAATAAAATTGCTCGGAACTTATTGGCTACAGATAAGGTTATCTTTATTTCTGCTAAAGAAGGAATAAATCTAGATATAGTTAAAAAAATCATAGAACGCTATGTTAAAGAAAGAGAAAAAGAACGTGGAATCCATACTAGTTGATAATGTCTTCCTAGCATATGAGGAGATTTCACAAACTTATAGACGAGGATATGTTTGGGTAAAGCTTCTCTCTAACATAAAGAATGGAAGCAAACTTATTTTAGACGCTGGTTGTGGAAGCGGATTGCATTCACTATACCTTGCTGAGAGGAGCTTTTACGTAGTTGCTCTAGATATATCTCAAGGCATGGTTAAACGTTCAGTAAAAACTGTATATAGGAGAAAACTGGGATCCTACATTGATGGTATTACGGGAGACATGAGGTATCTTCCATTTAGAAATAATGTATTTGATTATGTCGTAGCCATAGCGTCTATACATCATATACCACTTCACAAGGAAAGATTAAGAACTATCAGAGAATTCCATAGAGTTTTGAAAAATAGAGGAGGACTCATAGTGAGTGTATGGAGCTTACTACAACCATCTCTTTTCCTCTATGCAGTGAAAACTTGGATTATGAGGAAAAGTTTCGAATTCGGTGATGTTTTTATATCCTGGAGGACTACAAGGCGGGAAGTAAGGCGTTTTTTCCATCTCTTTACAAAAGAAGAGCTTAAAAATCTGGTAACAGCTCAAGGAATATTTAAGATAAATAGGTTATATGGATGGAGTCCTAAAAAGGGGCTAATAGCTAGAAATTTCGTTGCAGAGGCAGTGAAAAATGGCGATAGTTAAGAAAGTGAAAAAACCAGTCAGAATGATATCTGGAGTTACTGTAGTTGCAATAATGGCTACTCCATATCCCTGTCCTCATGGAAGGTGTATCTATTGTCCCGGAGGAGTAGAAATTGGGACTCCTCAAAGCTACCTTGAGGACTCTCCAGCAGTAATGAGAGCCTTGCAATACAACTTTGACCCGTATGAACAGGTTAGAGGAAGACTTCTGCAATATAGAGCTATGGGTCATAAACCTTCAAAAGTAGAGCTTATAGTCATGGGCGGAACCTTCCCAGCAATGCCGAGAAGTTATCAGGAGTGGTTTATAGCTAACGCCTTGGAAGCAATGAATCGTTTTCCGCAAAGGAAAATCAAAGAGCCATCACTAGAAAAAGCCCAAATGAAAAATGAACATGCAAAAATAAGATGTATAGGTTTAACTTTAGAAACGAGACCGGATTGGTCTAAAGAGAAACACGTAGACTGGTTTCTCCATTTAGGCGCTACGAGAATAGAGTTGGGCGTACAGTCGATATACGATGATATTTTAAAATTAATTAAAAGAGGACACACGGTTAAGGATACTATAGAAGCCACGCGTATACTGAAAGATGCCGGATACAAAGTGGTTTACCATGTAATGCCTGGACTACCTGGCTCAGATCCAGATAGAGACTTAGAAATGATCAAAGAAATATTCGAAAATCCGGAGTTTAAACCTGACATGCTGAAGATATATCCAACACTCGTTATTCCAGGGACGATATTGTATAGTCTATGGAAAAGAGGAATCTATAAATCCTATGATCAAGAGACTTGGATAGAGCTTATAGCTAAGATGAAGACGCTCATACCTAGATACGTTAGAATTATGCGGGTTCAACGCGACCTTCCTCTCTATCATATAGTAGATGGTCCTAAGATAGGTAATTTGAGACAAGTAGTAAAAGAGTACATGGCTAAGAAAGGGTTAAAGTGCAAGTGTATAAGATGTCGCGAAGTGGGTCATTATTTCCTTAAAACAGGGTTAAAACCTTCTAGTACTCTTAAAATGGAGAAGCTGATTTACGAGGCAAGTATGGGAATCGAAGTTTTCTTATCCTTCATAGATGATGCCGACTTAATATACGGTTTTCTAAGATTAAGAATTCCATCAGAAAATGCGCATCGATGGGAGATCGATGGAAAGACTGCAATAGTAAGGGAGTTACATGTTTACGGTCCGCAGATTCCTGTAGGAGAGCGAAATTCTGAATTCTGGCAGCATAAAGGGTTGGGAAGAAAACTTCTTTTTGAAGCTGAAAAGATAGCACGAGAGGAATTTGACAGTAGAAAAATGTTGATAATATCAGGAGTAGGCGCTAGAGAATACTATAGGCGATTCGGCTATAGAAGGCATAAACGTTCTTTCTATATGGTGAAGAAGCTGCATTAGAAGATTTCTTGTTAGTTTTACATTATAAGCCATTCGATTTTCCTAATACATTCAGACTTAAACTTAAGTAGAAGTATGGCAGTTAACTCGAACGCATATGTCGACAAGTATTCCGGACATGGCCGAATTAATTTCGATTTTGAAGAAGCACGCTGGCGAAGGCAATATTGTAGTGATTGGTGTAGGTAATCCATTATGTGGAGATGACGGTGTGGGAGTACTTATAGCACAGCGTTTGAAGAGTAGAGGCTTTGCGGAAAATGTAGTCATTGCTGGCACTAACCCCGAGAACTTCATTTCATATATCGCCTCAAAAGATCCTAAAGTTATAATTTTCGTAGATGCGATCAATGCAGACTTAGAGCCTGGAAGTGTGATTTTTGCCTCTCTCTCCGACGCTGAGAAAAAATATGGAATTTTTAGCACCCATAACATTCCATTCTCTCTAGTTTTAAAGCTCATAGGAAATGTTAAAGGATATATTTTCGGAATTCAAGCAGTAAATATCCGACTTGGAGATAAAATGCACCATAATATTATAAAAGCTGCAGAAGTAGTAACAAATATCTTAGAAAAAATATTGTCAAGCTTTTAAATGGAAATTTAAACAAATATGTCCTACTTGAATTGAACAAAGTGTGATCCCTTAACTGAACTCTTTGTCATAGAGCATAGAGAGAACGAAATTTAGCTTTTGAAAGATTCGGATGGACTTCTCAAAATTAAAATATGTCATAGAGTTAGTCCTAAATATATTAGACAGAGTTAAAGATAAGAAAACTTCGCATCTATAATTCTCAAGTTTCCGGAAATACTACTTAAAATTTCAAGTATAAGATTTTTGTTTAAAGTTAAAAATCAACATAAAAATGTGTAAGAAATATTACAGAATGTTTACGATAAAAATGGCTAGAAAGGTTTTACCGGGCTCTTAGCTCCACAGGCGCCACATATTAAGAACATAAATTTCTTCTCTTTCACCAATCGTGTATCAGGGCTTTTACACGCTGGGCATACAACATACATCTTGAAAAAGCGGTCTAAAATCGCCTCTATAGTCTTTTTGGAGAACTCTCCCTGTATAACTGCCATGTTTTCATGCAAGACTCCCGGAGCTCCTAGCTCTTTTAAAATATACCTAAGAACTATCTGAGGTTTTCTACTTAGTATATCGCATATCTGATTAAAGTTAGTTATAAAGGTTCGCTTCCCAGAGACCACAACCTCAGGCTTAGGCAATGTCAATCTTTGTTTCACTACAACGGGCTTCTTAGGTAGAGTCTTATAGGCTCTTTCTAGCAACTCGTCATACTTCATATAAAGCTTAACCTCAGGCAACCTATACACCCTAAAAACACGTAGGAGTCCTTGCTTTTATGTTTTTTGAATATGCAACATTCATCGCTTAAAATATGCATATCAGCTATTATTCATCAATTAGTAAATTTTTACTTAAATCAAGCTAAGAACTTTTATACATTAGCTATTTCCTTTTTGATAAATGATAAAGTAAAACTTATATTTTAGCGGTAAACTACACTTTAAACGGTGGCTATCGTGGATCTTTTAGAGCTCATCGCTTCTCCAGCGTTCGCCTTTTTAATTTCTATTTTAACTGCACTATCCATATATCTCTTTGGAAAAATGATAGCTCCCCCGTTTAAGCCCAACAAGGATAAAGTAGCTCCCTATGCTTGCGGAGAATATTTTCCACCGAGAATAATACCTATGAGGATTTTATTCTTCCAATATGCAGTACTATTTTTAATCTTCGATATAACTTCAATAATAGTAATCTTCTCTATGGGTGTACCCTTTCTAGATCCCCTTAGGTTAAACATAATCTATCTAGTCTCGCTGTATATCCTAATAGCTCTCCTAGCATTATATGTCTCTATAAGGAGGCTTAAACATGGGGTTTACTGAAAAAATGATTAGATGGGCTAGGGGCAGAAGTCCTTGGATACTCTTTTTCAACACCGGAGCCTGCAATGCATGCGATATAGAAGTAGTCGCCGCATTGACTCCTAGATACGACCTTGAAAGGTTCGGTTTACTCTTAAAGGGTAGCCCAAGACATGCAGATATACTAGTAGTTACTGGGCCGGTTACCAGACAAGTTAGGGATAGGCTCATAAGGATATATAACCAAATGCCGGAACCAAAGTTTGTCGTAGCTGCTGGAACATGTGCAACTAGCGGCGGAGCCTTTTGGAAATGCTATAACGTTTATGAAAGCCTAGATAGCGTAATACCTGTTGACGCGTATATTTCAGGTTGTCCTGTAAAACCCGAAGCCGTTATTCAAGCAGTAAACCTGCTTGCTCAAAAAATCATGAAAGGATGAAACTATGAATGAAGAAGAAATAATTAATATATTGAAAGAGAAATTCGGCGATAAAATAGTCGAGTGTAAAATACCTATGAAGAGAAGAGTATTTGTCGAAGTCAGTAAGGAATGCTACAAGGATGTAGTAAAATTCCTTCTACATGACCTTGATATGAAACACGTTGAAGCTATAACTGGCGTTGATGCTAAGGATCATTTTGAAGTTATTGCCCACATAGGATATGGAATTTCAGTCTCTGTTAAAGTTAAAATCTCTAAAGATGAACCTGTCATTGATAGCATATGCGATATAGCTAGAGGAGTCGAATTATATGAAAGAGAGGCCTATGACTTGCTCGGAATAGTTTTTAAAGGCAATCCAAATCTAAAGCGTTTCATTCTTCCTGAAGATTGGCCTGAAGGAGTTTATCCGCTCAGAAAAGATTATGAAGCCGAACATCCCAAGCCATTGAGGTGAAATCATGAGTTTTTATATTCCCATAGGGCCTCAGCATCCCGTTCATCCAGAACCCCTTCTCATGAAATTCAAAGTCGAAGGAGAACAAGTCATAGATGTTGAAATAAATGTCAGCTATACTCATAGAGGCATTGAAAAAGGATTCGAATATAGAGATTATATGAAAGGAATATTTCTAGCTGAGAGAATATGCGGTATATGTAACGCGGCTCATACCTTATGCTATACACAGAACATTGAGCAATTACTTGGCAAAGAGATTCCTCCTAGGGCTAAATATCTTAGGCTCATAGTCGAAGAGCTAAGCAGAATACACAGTCATCTTCTATGGCTTGGACTCGCAGCACATCAAATAGGATTTGAAACTTTATTCATGTATGTGTGGAGAGATAGAGAGAAAGTTTTAGATCTACTCGAGACAATTACTGGAAATCGTGTAGTCACCGCATATAATACTATCGGAGGAGTTAGAAGAGATATCACGCCTGAGATAGAGCAAAAAATTAGAAAAAGTCTCGATTATTTAGAGGAAAGGACTAAATATTTCAAAAAAGTTGTCATGGAAGAACCCACTGTGCTAGTAAGAACACAGAATGTCGGCATTCTTAAGCCTCGCGAAGCTATAGAGCTTTTTGCAGTAGGTCCGGTACTAAGAGCTTCCGGCATAAAACATGATATCAGAGCCGATGATCCATACATTGCCCACGATGAGGTACCTTTTAACGTAGTCACCTACGATACGTGTGATGTTTATGCTAGAATACTTGTAAGAGTTGATGAAATCTTGGAATGTATTAACATGGTTAGATATAGTTTAGACCACTTACCTTCCGGCGAGTATAGGATTAGAATGCCGGTAATAGTAAGACCGCCGCCCGGAGAATCAGTTAGCAGGGTAGAAGCACCGAGAGGCGAACTTCTACACTATGTTAGATCTGATGGAAGCGATAAACCATACAGGTATAAGGTCAGAACCCCCACTCTAGCAAACATACCATCTACCGCTAGAATGCTAACTTCTAGAGGCGACTATATCGTATATATTGCCGATATTCCAATCATATTTGGATCAATCGACCCCTGTCTTTGCTGTACAGGTAGAGTAATGTTTATAGATATTGAAAAAAGTAAAAGCTGGGTTTGGACTTATAATGAGCTTGTAAGATATTCTTTGAAGAGGTTTGAGAGGCATGATTGAAGTTTTGTACAAGATGATTGAAATGATATTATTCCCAGGTTTTGCTTTCATAGGAGTGCTTTCTCTGCTATACGAGTGGATAGATAGAAAATTTTACGCTAGACTTCAAAATAGAATTGGACCATTATATGCTGGACCACATGGAATACTTCAACCATTAGCTGATTTTATAAAATTGCTATCAAAAGAAGATATAATTCCAGAAGGAGCTGATAAATTCCTGTTTACTTTAACTCCAATACTATTTTTCGCAATAAACCTTCTACTTACTCTATTCCTGCCGATATGTGGAACGACCGGAGTTATATCATTTACTGGAGACTTGATCTTCTTCGTAGCCTTATTGACTATGATTTCTATACTAGTGTACACTGCTGGAATGGCTTCTACAAATAGGTTTGCGACTATAGGAGCTGAAAGAGCAGTTTTACAGCTTATAGGATACGAGATTCCATTTATGCTTTCAATTGTAAGCGTAGCTATATCCTCACGCTCACTAACTATTAAAAACATAGTCGAAAGCCAAAGCAGTATATGGCATATTCTAGGACCTAACTTTCTGGCGTTCATAATATTTGCTATAACGGCTCAAGCAGAGCTTGAAAGAATACCATTTGATATACCCGAGGCCGAGCAAGAGATAGTCGCAGGTTGGCTCGTAGAATATTCTGGGAAAAAATTAGCACTATTTAGACTTGGAAAAGATGTAGAAACATTGCTCCTATGCGGACTAGGCGCTACGCTATTTTTAGGAGGGCCCCTTGGCCCTGTTGTTCCTGGATTGGAAATAGTCTTCTATACCTTGTACTTTATCGTCAAATCCATAATCGTACTCCTGGTATTAACGACTTTAAGAGCCTTATTTGCAAGGTTAAGAGTAGACCAAATGCTTGTCCTTTCCTGGAAATATCTTATTCCCCTATCTCTAATATCAGTTCTAATTGTGAGGGTGGTGTTTTAATGCCTAGGCCGGGTTATATGGTAAGCGAGATTTACAAAAATCTGTTAAAGAAGCGTGCAACAATTCTTTATCCATTTAAAGAAAGAGAATTAGTTCATCTGCCAAAAGGATTTAGAGGTAGAATAATATTCAACAGAGATAAATGTATTGGATGCCAAATGTGCTTTAGAGTATGCCCCGCTCAGGCTATTAAGATAATTGAAGATGAAAAGGGGAAACGACCGATATTCTTCATGTACAGATGCATTTACTGCGGATCTTGTGCCGAATACTGTCCAGTTAAAGCCATAGAATTATCAGATATCTTCGAAAATATAGCATTTAATAAGAAAGATCTATTAGTTAGATAGGTGACAAGGATGTGGCTTCATTATCTCTTTTCAATTTTAACGATAATATTTGCACTTGTAGCCGTTGAGGTCAAAGATCTTTTTAAATCAATCCTAGCCTTCACGATAATGAACGTGTTTCTCTCGGTAATTTACTACCTGATAGGAGCTCCCTATGTTGCTGTTTTTCAATTATCGGTTTATGCTGGTGGAGTTACCGTGTTATTATTAGCCTTTATGCATGTAAGGAGTGGTGAAGAAGGTGAAGGTTGAAGAAGCAATTCCGGCATTACTGGTTATACTACTGTTAGTGTATGTCATATTAATGAATCCCGATGTCTTTCAAGTAACGCTAGTGGGGTATAGATTAGATTTTAGACTTGAGCAAAAACCTTACTTTGTTTGGAGTAATAGATGGCTTGATGTAGTGGTTCAAGCATTTTTGCTTTTTACTACAGCTATAGCTATTTCCGCCCTTTTCAGAAAAGAGAAAGCAAAGGTTGAGGAGGAAGAAGTTGTTGTGGAGGAGGAGAAGTGATGTTTCTCCAGATATTTTATGCTAATATAGCCCTGATCTTAATCCTAATAGGTTTATACTGTATAGCTTCAAAAAGAAATCTGCTGAAAATTATCATAGGTATTGAAATAATCACTGTTAGCGTTAACTTAAATATACTAGCTATGGGGTTACGTGAGGCCGAATA
>QMRG01000049.1 GCA_003649235.1 Thermoprotei archaeon
AAAAAAGAGTTATTGATAGAATAGTACTCCCTCTTCAACAATACATTAAACGCTATAGGTTAAAAGTCGTAGACGCGTGTTGCTCTCTTCCAGAGAAACTGATTGCTCGTTTCGAGCCTTAATCCTAGCTATCCTGTTAACGTAAAACTTCTATGTCCGCTCCTTCCTTTTCATGCCTTAACTTGTATATGACAGCGGCGGGTTCATCCTGAACTATTCTTTTAAAGCTTTCGTCCTGAGTTGCTACTATAATTTGGTCTATTCCCTCAATTTTAGCCAGCATTTTTATCATCGCTTTCCTACACTCATAGTCTATGCTAGGCGTAGGTTCATCTAGGATTATAAAGGATACGTTATGAGGCGATAACCTGAAAAGCGCCGTTAAAAGCGATAGTATTACTATTCTTTTCTGTCCATCGCTCATTTTTTTAAGGGCCGGAATCCATTTTCCATCACGTGTTCTCTTTGCAAGTATTTCGTACATGCTTCTCTCATACTCTCTCCCTTCTCTCTTAAACTTTACATTTCTGATTTTAATGGTAAGCTCAGAGAAGTCCGGGTGTACGTACATTTGTTGAAAAAGATCGTTCATTTTCTCTATAATTCGCCTTACAACGATTCTTCTTATCGAGGATTGTATTTCTCTAAATGCAGCTTTAATTTCGATAAGGTCATCCCTTAGTCTAGAAAGCTTAACAGCTTTCTTTTCTAACCTAACTTTTTTGTTTACCAACTCTTGAATATAAGCAATTTTTTCTTTAAGATTCTCAATATCTATGTTTAGCTTTTTCAAACATGAGGAAAGATTATTATATTCGGAGAGAGCAGCATAGTACTTCTCTTCAATCGTATTGTAATAATTTTTGTCGAATTCCACTTCCATAGCTTTTTTAAGAACTTTATTTAACTCCTGCTTTTTAACTTCAAGCTCTTTTCTTAACTCGACTATTTCTCTAACTCTAGCCAACTTTAAAAGAAGAGAAGATGCCGAAGCAATCAAATTGTTAATCCTACTGATTTTAAAATCGATATCGCTAATTAAATCTTCAAGTTCTTCAATATTAGCAGAGACTTCATCTAATTCTTTAGCCAGATTATTTCTTTCATTTTCGATTTCTCTCATTTCTATTATTTTCTCCTCTAGTTCGATAAGTTTTGAATAGGCTCTTTTGAGTTCCTCTAGATTCTTAAGTATTTTGTCTCTATTGAATACTTCCTCTCTTGGAGCAGATAACCTCTTTTTTATTCTTTTTAAAATCTCATCGTCTATCTCAGTCCCACATACAGGACATTCCGCTTCTCCATTCTTAATATAAGCACTCAGTACATGTTTTCCAAGATCGTTTATACAAGTATTTAATCTAATTAGATTATCTATTTTACCGAGTTCAATTTCAAGTTTTTCAATTTTCTTACGTATCTCTGCTCTAGATCCAAATTTTTCAGTTAAAAATTTAAAAGTATTGTATTCTTTCTCTAATGTATACATTTTAGCCTCTAAATCTGCTAGTTTCCGTTTTAAAGCATTATAGTGATTACGCTGAGAAGCTAGCTGATAGTTAATATCTAACGCTTCTTCATTCATATTTTCAAGAGCTATTTCAAGCTTTCTTAACTTCTCATGAAATACCCTAAGCATAACATCTAGCTTTATTTGAGATAACTCTAGTTTTTCAATTTCCTCCAGATCTTTATAAGCCATAATTTCCTTGAGAGCAGACATTATTGACGAGCGGATTTTTTCAACCAATACTCCGAGATCTTCTTCTAAAACTTCTTTTTCGAGAGCCTTTAATCTCTTCTTTAATTGCGCTATCTCGGCTTTAAGTGTTATTTCTTTTTCTCTTATTTTTTCATATTCTTTCTCCTTTTCTTTTAATTTTTTAAGTTCATCTCTGTATCTGGATAACAAACGTTCTCTCTCTCTAATTTTCTCTTCAGCTTCGAAAAGTTCTTTCTTATATCTCTCAAGCTTTCCTACGAGTTCGTCTAATGGCTCTTCCTTTCTAAGTCTGATATCTATAATTTCAATTTGATTCTGTATTTTAGAAAGCTCATCCTCTATCCTTTTTAAAGGTATACTTCTGAAGATTTTTTCAAGAGTTTCAATTCCTAAAAGCCGATCCAGTGCCTCGCTTCTCTGCATATCAGTGCCATATATTATATCCTCTATCTCTCTATGCCTCAACGCTATTTGTCTCGCATAACCTTCTAAACCTATTCCAAGTAAATGCTCTATTTGAGAATCTATCTTACTCCATTCATCTTCAATTGTTTCATCGTTTACCTTAAGATATGCTTTTACCCTCCCTGCTCTGTCCCTGTACCTGTAAACTTCATATTCGACTCCATTCTCATCAGTAAGAATTAGCTTAACCGCCAAATTATCGCAAAAATCGTTGATTAAATCTTCTACTCTAAACTCTCTTCTGATTTTAATCGAGTATAAACTGCCATATAAAGCGTACTCTACAGCTTCAAGAATAGACGTTTTCCCTGTACCTATAGGTCCTAGAATAACTACTATCGGCGCGTTAAAGTCTAAACTATGGTTTCTACTAAATACTTTAAATCCTTCTACCTCTATTTTCTTCAATCGTAGTTTCATTTCCATCCTCGCTCTCAAGCGCTTTATAAATCTCTTCTCTAACTATTCTATCTAACCCTCTTTTCCCTGATATAAGGAATTCTTTAAATATCCTCTTGGCTAGAGAGGCTTTTCTATTATCATCCTTGAAACGCTCTTCTAGCATCTCTAAGACTAATTCAAAAACATTTTTATCGTTTTCACGACTCATTCCTCTTTACCCCTCTTTATCAATATTGAAACCCACGGATTATCGCTTATAAAATCCGGCAAATCCTCAATACCTCTAACAGAAACTTTCTCTCTAACTCTTAGAGGTTTAATTTCCTCGATCTTCCTCTCTTTTACATGCTTTAATCGCCTCACATCCTCTTTCAACACGTTTAGATCTTCATAAAGAGAGTCTATTCGCCTACTTAATACGGAAAGTTCATTTCGTACTTTATCAAGTTCTCTCTCGATTCTATGAGAAAACCTGTTTAATTCTTCAGAAAACCGCAGAATCTCCTCTCTTAAGGCATTGTCTATGCTCCTTGAATACCTCCTAAAAGCTCTGGCAGGAAGCCTTTCCTCAATCTCTTTATCAGAGACTACGAGTATCCCAACTCCAGCGTTCTCGAAAATCTCTTGTGGAATTTTGAGCAAACCTATCTCTTCCGGTATCGCGATATACGCCTTGTCGATAAAATCCTTCACCTTTAGAGATGTCACAACTAAGACTTCTAATTCTTTCTTTATACGTGGTGCGAGCTTCTCACCAGGAGAATAAGCTTTAATAGCAATCAAATTATTTCCATCTCTTAGAAATAAATCAAAGAATTCTATTATAGCATTATCGAGTTTAAGCTCTTCAGGAAGGAGTAATTCAACTCCTCTGCTTAAAAAGTATTCTTTTAACCGGGAAATGATCACCTCCTTAGCCATCATCATGCTTACCTGCTTTTAATGTAGGATATACCAACCCTCGAGTCTATCCCATGACCATTTATAATCATCAGGCACTGCTAGACTATAGACTATGGCGCCTTTCCACACAGAATACTCTGGATCTTTTGTAAGCTCCACTTGCGCATTAACGCCCTGCTCGCTTAGTTGCGCTGCAACTTTTTCAGCTGCATTACATGCTACGTCTTCAAGTCCTTTAGGCACTTTCCAGGCGAAATTCCCGCCGCTCAGTATTATCTTCTTGTATAGGTGTGGTTGTAACTCTAGAGGCGTTTTACTGGCAGACCTGACTATAGCTTTTCCTATAGTTATGGTTCCTGGTATTTTCTCATCGCCTATAATAGTATCTCGAGGCCTTGGCATTCCACGCCTATAATAGCTCTCGAATATCTCGTGTTCTGGATTAAACACTATTTCTCCGATTAGAAAACGCATCCATGAATTCTCGCCTAAATCTATGGTGATAGTCGTGCCCGGAATCTTTAATACTGCTTTAAATCTCTCCTTATCTTCTCTAGCTATTTTAATGGCTTTATCTAAATCTCTTGGTATTAAGCCAAGTTTTTCTTTAACCATTCTGACTAGGGTCTCTTCCGGCACTAAATCTCCATAACCGGAATCTTTTAGGATTTCAGCAGTAATCGCGTTAGCCTCAGCTCCTCCTCGGTTCAGAGATATAATGCCCCCTCTGATAGGGTACCTGGAGATCGGGGTTATCTGGGTATTTCCGTGCCCTGATTCTACGACTATACACGTTATAGTTTTCTGTGCTATAGCGACAGCGAGTGGTTGAGGGATTATTGTTACGGCTTTAACTACTCCGTACTCTTTATCTATCTTTTTATGTATATCGAATATTCTCTCGTACATGTATTTAGGCGCTATAGCTGAAAGAGCCGCTGTAACATAGAAGCCGCGGAAATGCGGATCATTTTTAGGAGTAAACTTTAATAATCCATATTTAGTGATTTCGTACACTATTTCCCATGCTATTTTGTTATCTTTTTCAACTAAGCCGTCTCTCATTGGATAAATAAGGTATTTAGCCATGTCTTCTCTAGAACCTAAATACTGAGCTACTTCAGGACCTACTATAACCTTCTTTGTTATCCCAGCTATCTTATATATTATTGAATCCTCGCTGATTATGAATCCTCTATTTTCTATAACCTCAGGTTTTTCGGCAAGGGGCCCGAATTTATATTGACTTGTTCCATAATCTTCGGCAAAGGCGTACTTCCTTCTATAAGGTTCTATCGTAGCCACTCTCCCACCTTTTACTTATTTAAGTAAGGTAGGTTCTATATTTAATTAATACCGTTGATCGGTGGTCTCTATGGTGGAATCCTTTATATCTATAGCTTTTTACCATAAAGATGAGGAAATAGCACGTGGCTATTTAAGGAGAAGTATAGCTCCTTTAACCATAACAAAAATTATTGATAACATGCCGATACAGGGCCGTATATTTTTCCTAGGAAATATCGCCTATGTAATTTTGGATAAAACTTTTCCGCCCGAAAATTCGGTAAGAGAACTAAAAGAAGGAGATATCTTCTATTGGCCTTTAGGCAAAGGTTTTGGAATAGCGCTCAAAACTCATATCTTTAGGTATAAAGTAAATCTCTTAGGCAAAATAACAGAGGGATTGGAGAGAATAGCACAGTTGAAGAAAGGCTCTCTTATTACCATAGTGAAAACCGAGCGTTTAAGTGAAAACTCATAATTATACAACTCGATATTTGATTAGTTACCGGCTAGTATAAAGAGATTTATATGGCATGGTACTGTCAGTATTGTAGGTCGAGACTGTGGAGGAAAAGTGCATATCTATTCGCGTGGCTCAATTCAAGGATCTAGTAAGATTCGCCACCTCTATGAGAACTTTTGGACAGAATAGTTACATACTCCATTTCAAACACAATGGTAGACACGTATATGGCATTTTCGTAGTGTTTAGAGATTATTATAAATACTATGGACTGCCTCTTTTCTACTACATCGAACTTGAAAAGGCTCCTGAAAAACCTTATCTACTAGTTAAGGTGGAGGAAAACAGAGAAATTATAGAATTTTCCAGCGGAATAAAATCGGGTTGGATACCAATCCCTATAATATCTTTAGAGAAAAAGCCAGATATAATCAACCTTTAAATCATCTTAAATTAGCCAGCTAAGCTCGTCGAATAGGATAATCCCTAAAAGATGCGTCATTAGTATAGATACACCTTCGTCTAGCGTGAGTTTACCATCATCAATGATAGCTTTCTTGACTATCCATAAAGTTAAAGCTATAGCCAGAAATTGGTAAAGAACATAGCCGTCAAGATATACTGGTATTATTATAGCGAGTATTGGAAAAACCAGCATTATGCTCTGAACAATTCCCGAAATGAGATTGGAAACCCCTAATTCTACGTGTCCCTTCCGCGCACCTATTAAGGCTAAACCATGCTCGGGAATACTGCCAGCAAACGCTATTAAAGTAGCCGCGATAACCACATGGAGCTCTAATTCGTGAACTAGAAACTCTGACGCTCCTGATATAAGCTCCGCGCTTATTAATATTCCGAGCAAGCCTAGAACTAGAAAAGAAACCCATTTCGTACTTCTTACTTGTTTATTTTTAACACGCTCTTTAGACCTTCTAGATATGAAGTATAGGTAGCTTAGATAAGCTACCAACAGAAAAACCGGTACTTCAACTGGAAGATAGGGACTTCCATGAAATATATTCAGTATCAAACCGGTGCCTAAGATTATAGTACTAAATGCTATCGTTATTCTCATGATTTCCACATCTCGCTCTAAAGCTTCTCTAGGTATCTCGATACTCTCCCCTTTATAAGTTAACATAATCACAAGTATTCCTAGTAAAAGCCCGTTGAAAGCCGATGCTAGCATCACAGTTAATATAGCGACTTCCTTCAAGTGAGGAGAGAAAACCATAAAAAGTGCTAAAACCGCTTCTGGCAAGTTAGATGCTAAACTAGACACTATACCAGTTACATACTCAGATAAACCAGTGTACTCGCTAAATCCTTTGAATCCTTCTACAGCTACCTCACTGGCAGCTAGCACCAGGATAAAACCTGCAAGAAGCGATATAATCGAAAAAAATAGGCTTCTCTCTTTAACTAACGTAATTACTATGCCGATTATAATCAACAGTACTAGACTATAAACTCTCTTCTTCATACCTTAAATTTAGTCTTAAAGAATATAAAATCTTTAAACTAGTAAAAAATAGAAGATAAAGAATTCCTTTAGGGTATTTCGTATCCAGTCAGTTCTTCAATTTCTTCTTTCCCAGCTTTAAGCTCAGATACTTGTTCTGGGTCAAGAGTTAATAGTAAAGCTAAGAATTCGCCAACATGAGTTTTTTCTTCCTTAGCTATGTCTTCAAAAACTTTTTTGATCTTTTCATCTTGAGTAGCTCTAGCAAATTGGAGATATAGATTTACGGCATCCAGCTCGGCTATTATAGCATGCCTCAAAGCCTCAGCTAGCTCTTCTTTAGTAAATTTTTTATGAGAAGGCATATCAACCGGGTTTTTAGCTAACATTTCGCTCTCCAGTTAAGTAATAAAGACTTGGCTATATATGACTATTGTCAAAATATTCAGTATGA
Organism: Thermoprotei archaeon; assembly: GCA_003649235.1. Classification (GTDB taxonomy): domain Archaea; phylum Thermoproteota; class Thermoprotei; order Thermofilales; family B69-G16; genus B69-G16. The sequence continues at coordinate 7,163 of QMRG01000049.1, forward strand.
TGCAGACTTCATCACATATCAGCAAGCCCGCCGGGTAACTTCATCTCTATCTACAATAGATAAGTGAGAGTAAAAAAGTTTATTTTCCAATAATTTTTATATTTTCAATTCGTATCATAGGAGTATAGACATTGAATTTCTTCTCGATTTTATTGCCTATGCCAGTGATATTTTTAAGCATATCGTATAGGTTAGAGGATATCATACATTCCTTAACGGGGAATTTGAGCTCTCCATTTTCAATGTAAAAGGCCTGTTTAGCTACTCCCGAGACTACCCCATCCTGAAACCTCATATCACCAGAAAATCTTCTAACATAGATTCCTCGTTTTACATCCTCTAAGATTTCCTCTTCAGACATGTCGCCCGGCAAAACTACGGTGTTAGTCGGTGCAACATCGAGCAGACTAGCTGCATTACCCGTGACTTCGATGCCGAGGATATTGCCTATATAAGTGTTAGAGATATAGCGCTTTAATACTCCTTTGTTCAACACTAAAGTTTCTCTTCGAGGAGACCCTTCTTCATCAAACAGTGATGAAAAAGTACCTCCTTCCATAACTCCATTGTCGATTATTGTTAAATTTGAAGAAGCTATGGATTCTCCTATTTTACCAGCTAAAGGACTGCTCCCTTTCCATACGTTATCCGCTTTGTAAGCCGATGAAAACGTGGAAAAAAATGACCAAGCTACGTCGGGATCCATGACCAATGTACCTTTAAAGCTTTCTACAGGTTTAGCTCCTAAAGATTCGATTGCCAATTTCGCGGCTTTCCTTCCAAGCTCTGCAAAATCGACTTTAAGCTCTCTACTAGCATCTATAGAAAATGAAAAACTGCCTACTTCACCATGCTCTTTAGCTACAGCTGATACATACCCCCATATTAACGTTCCTTTTTCCTCTCCCTTAAAGCCTTTAGAAGTAGCTAAAGCTTTTTCCATTATAACCGATTCTATTAATCCATCAGAGACAGAAACCCTCTCATCCAAGCTTAAGGCAGCTTCAACTGTCTCCCAGGCCATTTCAGTAATTTCACCTGCAGAAAGACTAACAAGATTCTTATCGTAAAGCTTCCCAACTTTAGGCAAAGGCTTCGGGTCTGGTAGCTCGCTCCAATACCTGTTAGGCTTAGACGCTTTAGCCATATTCACAGCTGTCCGTATAATTTTTAGTATTTCTTCTTTTGAAACTATGGTTGTTGTGGCCGTAGCAAGCCGCTTATCAATCACCACGTTAATTGCTATTCTCTTCTCCACCGATTGATTTGCACGTGTAACTTCATTATTCTCTATTTCAACTCTTAGTCTCCTAGCAATTCTATAACTGGCTAGAATTTCTCCCGCGCCGAGATTCTTGCCTTCCCTAATGATTAAGTCAAGCAGCTCCATTACCTACCACCTACTATAATTTTACACCTGACGTGAGGACCTCCTCCATCTACTGGGACAGACTGCATTTTACCACAGAACCCGGGAGATTCTATAATAAGATCTTTCCCTACAGCATCTATGCTTTTCAACACGTCAATTGCATTTCCGGATACGGCAACTCCCCTATAAGGCTTAACCAATTCGCCGTTTTTTATTTCCCAAGCTTCTTGAACCGCGAACATAAATTCACCATTAGCATCCGCTTGTCCGTGAAGCCCCTTCTTTAAGTACCATCCTTCCCTGGTTTCGGCTATTATTTCCTCTGGATTCCAGCTACCAGGTGCCATGTAGGTATTTCTCATTCTAACTAGAGGGGCATAGCTATAGTTCTGAGCTCTTCCATTTCCCGTGGGCTCTGTCCCCATTATAGCCGCTGTCTCCCTTGTGTGCATATATTCTTTTAGCACTCCATTTTCAACTATAACGACATCTCTAGCTTTTACTCCTTCATCGTCGTAAGGCGTCCAACCAAAGGCATGTTCAGGACCAGGCGAATCGATAATTGTAACCAATTTCGATGCTACCTTCTCGCCTATTTTACCCGTTAAGATCGTACCACTTAATACTAGATCCGCCTCAGCTGTATGTCCAAAAGCTTCATGCACTATTAATCCGAGAAGATCATTATCTAGTACAGCAGTAGTAAGACCTCCTTTAGGCACTGAAGCTTCAAGAAGCTTAACCGCTCTCTCTGCCACGGATTCTGCCAAGCTTACTGGATCTTTTTTCCGGAAGATTTCAAAACCTCCTGTCTGCGCTACTACGTCTAATGCTGGCGTGATTACGCCTGAACTAGCGGCAGTAGCGTACATCAACGCTCTGACTCTAGCTCCTTCTATGACGATCTCGGCGCCTTCGCTGTTTACATAATACTTTTTGAAAACTTCGTCTAAGTAGGATACTCTATCATCTTTTATCCTATAATCCGATCTTAACCTTTCGTCGGCGTCTAGCATCAAGGCTATCTTCTCTTCTACCTGAACGTTCAGAGGATTTACCTCTACACAGGCGCAGATTTTCTCTTTAACACATCCAAAATTCCTTATTTCGCTCTTTCCCTTCCTTCTTTCTGCTGAGGCCTTTGCCATTGAAAGAGCTGCATCGAGAGCTAAGGATAGCGAGTTTAAAGAGAGATCCTCTGTGGAAGCGAAACCCCAAGACCCCTTATAAAGCACTCTTACTCCGGCTCCTACTATTGAACGGAAGCCAGCTTCTTCTACTTGACAGCGTGAAATCCTTATAGACGTCGACTTGGAAGATTCCATTCTAACATCGATATACTCGGCTCCTTTTTTAATACCTGATTCAGCAACTTTATTTGCCAGGTCAAGATGCCACATCATTAAGAATAATCTATAATGCCAATAATTGTTTAACTCTAAAGATTTCCGACGTGAATTAACTAACCACGTATTTAAAATAGCCTAAGGTTTAGATAGCTAAATATGCCTCCACAAATCTTTATAGTTTTAAGACCTTCAAAATAAGAAAGAGATCATAAAAGAAACTCTTTAGCAGAAATAGACTATATAAAAGAACTTCCCAACCTTTATTAAATATACATTAGTTTAGCACGATTAATATTCGATAATAACATCAGTGCTAAACTAAAATGCCAAACCATAATTTCGCTATTACTAACACCTATAGTTTTTAGCCTCAATATTTATAGTATATAGTATATTTTTAAAATAAATAAATGAAATTATTCGAGAATTTTGATAATTTCACTAGGTATTTCAACTTCGTGTAAGAAGAAATGATCAATTACTCGTAATGCTTGTCTTTTTCTAGCTTTATGTTTCGCAAGTCTTTTTATAAGAGCATCTGCAAGCATACGCTTACACTCACCGCACAATAACTCGCCGCTCCTACACTTGTACGCGTGTTCATTCATATTTTTTAAATCTTTGAAAACAAAGACTTTAAGCCATTCGTAGACTACGCATATATCAGGGTTCCCTCCGAGCTTTCTCTGCTCCTCTATTGTGGGGCGGCCTCCTGTGAAAGCAGACCAGATTTTCTTTCTGACTTCTTCTTCGTTATCAATTAAAAAGACTGAGGTCTCGGGCTTAGAAGCGGACATAGGTTCCCGTGTAAGCCCTGAAATATATTTTGAGTAAATAGCCGCTGGTTTTCTAAAACCCGCCTTAAGCGCGATATCTCTGGTTAAGCGCATATATGGATCCTGATCCATTGCAATAGGAACTAAGACTAAAAGGCCTTTTTTAGCTGTGGGTAATAGTATATGAGCCGCCTGAACCGCGGCATAGAATACAACTCCTGAGTTCACTCCTTCGCCTTCTAGCCCAAAAGTCGCTCGGACAGTGTTGAACGTTAAATATCGAGATAAAGTGACTGAGAGCTCGTATATCTCGCTTAGTCGCGTCGATACAAAGAAAAAAGTCTTGCCCTTCTTAAATCCTAGAGCGATAAGATCTAGAGCGTTATCGATTGCGTAAACATATGCTTGTTTCAGGCTCTTTACCTTTCCAAATACATATTTCTCGTCGTCGGAAAGCGGTATATAAACCTCAGCATCTAGCTCATCTTGCAACCATTTAACAAACTCGAATATCACTAGGTGCCCTATATGCATATAATTGGAAGGGCCACGCCCAGACACTATCGATACT
>QMRG01000050.1 GCA_003649235.1 Thermoprotei archaeon
CAGCCAGTATTATTCCTGCTATCAGTGATAGTGCTAGAATCCATATGGAATTGAAAGTTCATGACCTCGTCCATATAGGTGGGGATACAGCGGCGTTTCTAGAATCCATATGGAATTGAAAGAGCAGCTCCGCCGCTGACCTGCCCTCCGCGCTGCTGTACAGCTAGAATCCATATGGAATTGAAAGCCCTACGTTCTCGAGGAAGCTGCGCATCGCCTTTATCTCCTCCTAGAATCCATATGGAATTGAAAGCCTGTACTGCTCCAGGTACCGCATCAGAATAGCCTCGTTGTCTAGAATCCATATGGAATTGAAAGTAGAGGATGTCACCCCGGAGGAGGTGGAGAGGCTGACTAGAATCCATATGGAATTGAAAGCCATGAAGAGAAAAGCGAGTGGATCCTCCATGTCTGACCCCCGGGGGTGAAGAATCCATATGGAAATTGAAAGTAGGGCAACATCAAGTGGGTCACGTAGCTATTGGTCATCATCATCACCTTCGAGTCAGTGAAGAAACTATGTGGAATTGCGGATGGTGTTTATGGGCTAATAGTGCTTATAGTCTAGCTTTCTTTGCTGAGACACTTCTCTCTACTTCAGCTACGAGCTTCTCGATCCTCTTCACTGCTTCTTCTACATGCTCCTCTGTGCACCACCCTTCGTAGAAGCATGTGTGCATGCCGTTAGCAGCCATCCACGCGTCGTAGATCCAGCTCCCTAGCTCATCCATAAGCTTTTTCGAGTACTCCCATAGCTCTCTATGGCTTGTTAGCCTCAATCCATCCCTCCACTCGGCATAGGCCTTCACGGCTAGCGCTGCAGCACCCCATAGCTTCTCGGCGGCTTGTCTAGCATCGCCCTTTTCGAGTTCTTCACGGGCCTGCTCCAACAGGTTCTTAGCAGTCTCTATGTACCCGCGTACCCTTTCGGATGGGTCGAGGTCCTTGAGGGCGAGTTCCAGTATGTACTCCTCTAGGCCTAAACCAAGCTTCTGGGCCTCTCTCTCAAGCTTCTCGGCGATACGACGTGTAAGCCTATTGGTAATGCTAACCGTAGCAACCACTTTCCTGGCGCACCTAGCTAATGCAGTTAGCTAAGCAGCCTAGAATAGGGCTGTACAGAAAGGCGAGGTGCGTTAATAGCTCGCAGGGCCCGCGGCTACGCTGATGGCGGTTTATGGGTATGCTGCGGCGCTTGGGATAGTGGGCTGTGCGCCACCTCTAATTAGTTGTGTAGCGCGTGTCTCTTCGGCGAAGTGGTTGGCCATGAGCTACGTGGTTAGGCCCATCCCCATAACCCGTGTCAAGATCGATAAGTCTGTCATGACCTACCTGATGAACCAGGGCATCGTTATCGAGATCGCTACCTATGCCTGGGCGATCGATGGCGGTGGCACGAGGATCCTTGTGGATACTGGGTGCCCCGCCGAGGTCCAGACGGCTTCCGGGTTCCCCGCTACCCAGGTGCATACCCTTAGGGAGGGGCTCGTCAAGATCGGGTGGAGGCCCGGGGACGTCGACCTGGTCATCCTCACCCACCTACACCTAGACCACGTCGCCTACGCTGAGGAGCTGGGCAGGGCGACATTCGTTGTTCAGGAGAGGGAGCTCGCCACCGCTACGAACCCACACCCAGCCTACGAGGGCTTCTACCCACCTGTCCTCCGGGAGCTGCTTGGGAGGCTCAGGATCGAGCGGGTGAACGGCGATAGGGAGATCGTCAAGGGGGTCTCGGTTATGCTCACCCCAGGGCACAGCCCCGGGGGCCAGACGGTGCTTGTGGAGACGGGTAGGGGTGTGGTCGCGCTAACCGGGATCTGCTGCATAAAAGAGAACTTCGAGCCCCCTAGGGGGGTCAGGGGGATCTCCAGGAGGTTCATACTACCCGGGATCCACATAGATATAGAGGAGCTCTACGAAAGCATGGAGAGGATCGCCGAGGCCTCCGACATAGTGGTGCCCATACACGACCCATCCTACCTAGAGGTGGAGCAGATACCCTAGCCCCGCAAACCGTTTTACACCCCGAGGAGCAGCGGCTACACGTGAGCCGCGGGGCCCCGCCCCCGGGGCGGGTGGTCCACAGGGCAACCGTGGACAGAACCCCGCTGCGATGATCGCGCAGCCAAACAAGTCTTATACACTCCCTGCGCAGAAGAGACGAAGGCGTTCTACATCTCGCGAACCCCGAGCCACAACACATCGATACTGTGCACAGCATCTAAGCTGCTCAGAGCCTCTAAGCACCCCAAGCCCTAGGAGCGGTGGAAGCGACGATGCGGAGCCTCGATCACCTTGTTCCCAGGATGGGGGTATGGAGCCACCCCTAACCGATCTTGTGAGTAGGGGTGTGCTGAGGATCGAGATCGTTGCCGTACCCACTAAGAACCCGGCGTATCTACACCAGCAGCTACGCCCAATGCCCAGCTAGGGACTGCGGCTGCTACGCCTGAGCACTTCCCGACTCCTCGTAGGGGTCCTAGCGCTCAGACCATACTCGCCCCGTCAGCTGCACCTTAGACATCCCTAACCCTATGAAAAGCACCGTTCCAGGCTGATGCGTTTTCAGGAGCCCAGTGCATCGACGCCTAAAACGGATGGGCAGGGCCCTGCTACAATCACACTGCTTCCTCAGCACCGTGGCCCAGGGGGCGGTGGCTAGGGCCTTGTGTTCTCCAAACCTTGCTTGACTAGCTGTCTGTAGATCGGTAGCTGCCACGCCCAGTCCCGCCCTATCCCTAGCTCGGGGCTTGGCTCCGGCACCCTGCTTATCGTGGAGGAGCGCCTCAGCTCTATCATGAGCCCCAGCTCCTCTAGCTTCTCCGCCATCTCCCAGTCGCTGTCCGGGTCCTCGGCCAGCATCCCTAGCCTACCCCGTTCTAAGGTGTGTAGAACCCTCCTTACCCTAGCCTCGTAGACCCTATCCATCCAGAGCCTCGTGTTCCAGCCTAGGCGCGCGACCTCGATCAGAGCCCTTGGGTTCCCACCGGTCAGCATCCACAGCTCCTCAGCATCAACACCGGGTGGGGGGCCCAGCTGCTCCACAAGCTCTGCAAAGCCATCCCTAGGCAGGTTCCACAGGAGCTCCACATCGACGTAGGTATGCCTAGAGAGAATCCTCTTCGACACCCCCTCCGATGTGGAGAGGATTATAGCTGTGTTGCTCACCCCGTACCTCTCGTGCAGAAACCCGATCCACTCGTACAGGGACTTGGTATACCTATCAACATCGTCGAGCCCAATAGCCCTATAGACATCATCGACTATGACAACAACGTTCCTCCCCCTAAGAGAGAACCTCTTGGCAAGACGGGAAACGATGCTCATAACAGCATGCGCAAGGCCAGCACCTATAGGCACCGACACCAGGTCCCCAACAACCTCGAGAACCCCACGATGAGAAGAGAACAGGGCCTTCTCCAAATCAAATTGCTCAAGAGCATCAACATAGACAACAACGGTGTCCCCCAGATCAGAAACCCTCCTAGAAACATACCTAAGAAAAGTAGTCTTCCCACAGCCCTCAGGCCCGTAGATCGCAACAGGGAACGCTGTACCCCTCTCAACAACCCTTAGAAGCCACCCAACCTCAGCAACCCTATCAACAAAGCTGACATACCTATCCAGCTCCTCGATATAGATCCTCAACCACAGCCCCGGAAACCCTTACAAAGCAAAGGCTATATACACTCCCTCAATTCGTTTCCGCATTCCGAACAACACCTCATTGCAGAGATTGATAGGTAGAATCCAACGGGATACGTAGACACCGCTTAATAAAACTTTCAATTCCATATGGATTCTATTCTTGTAGTCGCTTATCCAGCATGGGGAAAGAATCCATATGGAATTGAAAGGATGAGAGGTCATTAGGTGCTTAGACCGGTGTAGCTATGGTGTGTAGGTTATGGTGTATGGTAGGGGTGTTAGGTACTCTGCTATTCTAGGTGATGGGTTGTCGAGTGTGTTCTACTGCTGGCTCCGTGTTAGGAGGTATAGTCCTGGTGTTGAGGAGGAGTTCGTTGCGTGTAGACCTGAGGATTTCTGGAGGTTTACGGGTGAGGAGAAGAGCTACACTGATTTCATCGCGGGTTTCGCGAAGCCCAAGGGCGTGGTAACCGTTTCTCTCAGGTCTAGGCAGGCTTTCAGCTTCGGTGTGTTCGAGCTCAGGGCTAAGCTCCCTAGGTTTCCCAACGGCCCTATGCTCTGGTTCGGGTTCGAGGCCGATGATCTCTTCGGGGGTGGCGTGCTTCACTTCATGTGGCGCAGCTCCGAGGGGAAGCTCTATGCGTTTGCGGGTAGCGCGGCTGCCCGTGCTGAGATGGAGCTATCGCCGGTTATCGACGCGGACCTCTCCTCGGGGTACCACCACTTCAAGATAGTGTATAGGAGGGGCCTAGCCCTGTGGTATGTAGACGGGCGCGTGAGGGCGCTGGCCATCCTGGGGGCCGGCGATGTGGGGGATGCGGGTGCTCTGCACAGCTCCAAGCCTTACGTAGTGGGGTACACAAGGGATACCCCGGCCGCAGAGCTGCCGATACTGCTGGATATCGATGGCGGCGACACCTCTAGGGACTACGTGTGGAGAGGCGTCCATCCATGGGGGCTGAGGGTTTTCAGCGGAGACCCGGAGCTCCCACTGATCTTAGACCTTTACCTAGAGGGCACGGATACCCGGATGAGGGGAGCAGCTGTAGAGGGCAGGGCCGTCTCAGCACCAATCCCCGGCACCCTAAGCGAGAAGCAGCTCTGGTTCGCAGCTTCGTCGAAGGGCACGCTGGTTATAGAGGCGTATTCAGGCGGTAGGTGGTGCACATACAGAGTACTCGATGTGGAGAAGAACGAGCCCCTCACCCTACGGATCGTGGATAGGGCCCTGATGTACAGAACGGTCTTCGAGCCCCAGGAGAAGGCCGTGATCCATGAGGCCAAGATATTCACGAAGTGACACCCCTGGCTATGCACCTCCGTAGCCTAGCAAAGCTTCTTAGGCGCCTGGAAGGGCTATAATATCGCAATCTTGCTAATATATTAAGATGTTTACACACCTAAGTTGCTAAGCTTATGCTACTCCTAAAGAATTGACCAATGTGCTATATCTTAAGAAGAGGTTTTACTTGAGAGAGAAGTATAGATGTATAGCTCGAAACCTATAACAGTGGTGACATAGAATGTGCAACCATGGGTTGTCTTGTCATGACTTTCGGATGGAGTTGGGAATTCGTTTCTAGAGCTATCGTCTTTCGCGGTGGTCTAAGAGCTGGAGATAGGCTTATACTGATAGTTGCTAAGCCTCGGGGTGATTACGAGGCTAGGCGTGTTAGAGATGCTGTGTACAGTGTTGAGAGGTTTGTTGATAGCTTAGGTATGGACTCTACTGAGTGTGTTAAGATATGTGAGATCGAGACCTATGGCAGGAGTTTTCCTCGGGATCATAGGCGACATATCTAGCTGTATCGCGAGAGAGCTACATGGTTGCGGCAATCTTGAGCTTTATCTCCTCGGCGGCATGAGGATACTCTTGCTGGCTACGCTATACTCTATAGCTATACTAAGGAGCTTGATATCGCTAAAGGTGACAGTATATAGCGGACCCGAAGACGGCTCAGCGATCATAGAAATACCACAGAATCTCCTAGAGAGTGCAAGCTGCTACACGGAAAACCAGCTTCAACTACTAGCTAAGCTCCTAGAGCTAGGCGAGGCGACACTGAATAGCCTTGCTCAGGTAGGTAAGAGCATTGACTCTACTAGGAAGACAATCGATAAACTTGTCAAGAAGGGTGCTGTCGAGAAGAGCTCACGTGGTAGAAAAACCGTATATAGATTGACTGAGCTCGGTAAAGCTCTAGTTAGAGCCTATAGAGCACTCGTTTAGCAGAGCCGAGGCCGGTAAGTACCTGCTGTAAAATCTATACACTTTATCTAGGTATCTATGTAGAGGATTACTTAGTGCCTCTCCCCTACGTAGTCCAGCGACATAGATATCCGCAGCTATTAGACATCCCATAATGAACTTCTCTAGCATGAAGAGTTTCTCATTATACCCTTTACTAAAGAAGGACATCCTTAGCTCGCTTAAAATACTATCAATGAGCTGTTGGCGACCTTTCCTTAGAGCACTATTATAAAGCTCTTCAACATGGTCAACTCCTCTAGGATCAAGCTCCACATACAGATAATCCTCTCGTAAAGCTCTTCGAGCGCTTTCAAGAACTTTTTCAACGACTTCCACCACAGCTCTATCGATCCCTAGCCTCCTTAACCCATACTGCTTCGTGACTCTATGCACGAAACGCTCAAACCTAAAGCTAGGATCCCCCATAGCTTGGTGATGACCAATAATAGACACTAATGCAATCCTGATCAGAGCCCTTCTTGCCTCAATCTCGTTACAGCTAAGGAAGTCAGCTAGGTCCTTAACAACATTGTCGGGAACGCTATCAAGATCGACGATCTTAACAGTGAGTAGTGCTGAAAATACTTCGTGACCAACATAGCTGCACGCCTGGGTTTCCAGATCGTAAAGAGAGCAGTTCTGATAAACATCTACAGCCTTACCAATGTCGTGTAACGCACCAGCAAGAATTCCTACGAACTTTATCGATCGTCTCTTGTTAGCGAGAAAAGGGTACATATGGATAGACACTTCGTAAAGATGTCTATCAAGGTATTCATGAAGAGATCTATTCTTGTAAGCGAAAGCAACAAGCCTAGGCAAGACCCCTAACCTCGTCATATACACCCTCAGCGAGTTCAAATCCCTCTACTCTTATGTTCACCTCTCCCGCACTTTGCCACATAAGAGCCTTAGTCAGTTTCTTCATCAGTTTCCTCGTGGTTTGTAGGGGATTCTTTTCGAATTCTTCGAGTATTCTGAAGGCATAAGCCGGATGCTCTAGGGACACTCTCTTTTTCAACTCTCTATTCGCAGCGATCACATTAATGACAATACTCTTCAAGTAGCCTTTGCTAGCCAGTTTCTTAGCGTACCAGGGTGGAACTTCAACAATATCATCGCGATTACGCCACCTCACAAGTAGAGGAATTCTGAGGCTATCCCTTACTGCGCTACCCTTATAGATCTCATCGAAGAGTCTTATCCTTTCATTGAGACTCTTCCCGATACTTGTCAGCATGAACTCGAGGAACCCATTCATAGTATGGTAAACCGCTTTCTCTAGATGCCCATACTCTTTGGGCGACATTGACCGGAGAAGTAGTTTATATACGCTACACTTCCTAGGTGCAGTATACCTCCAGTCAACTTTACCGCTGCATTTATCCGTAAGGTTCTTCAGCATCTCGGCTATGGTGGTGCAGCTAGCTCCATATATCCTCTTGCAGATCTCTATAGCTTTCCTTGATACAGAGACGATCACTTCACTCTTTCTGTCTATACTATGTCTAAGAACTCTACCAGCGCGCTGGACAAGAGAGTCTATTGGTGCGATATCGCTGATCAGAACATCAGCATCGAGATCTATACCTGCTTCAATTACCTGTGTAGCTACGAGTACGAATCTGCTCCTCTCCTTAGCGAGGCTTCGGAGCTTAGCCATGATACTCGATCTATGGAGATGGGACATTCTTCCATGGACTAGAAGCACCTCATATCCCTTATCTCTACAGAGTGCAACGATCCGGTCGTATACCTCGGCAGCTCTACTAACACTATTCAGAACTACTAGAACTCTTGGAAACAGCTCTCTACAACATACCTCAGAGACAATTTCATAAGGTTCCCTAGCATCTATAAGCGTTGACAAGTTACTGAGGTATGTCTCAATAATATCGCTAGCCTCATCTTCTACATCAAGGAACTCTACGGGTACATCATATTGACGGAGCCTCTCTAGAATCCAGTTACTTGCTACAAAGATAAGAGATGGCTTTATACCTACGAGTTTAGCCACAAGGAGGAGGTGCTCAGGCTTTACGGTAGCAGACGAGTAAAGTACGCGCCCTTCAAGCTCAGTGATAATTCTCGTTGCTGCTGCTACGAAGCTCCATGCCTTAACCTCGTCGCTCTTGAACTCAACTGAAGACCTCTCTACATCTGGGGCTAGGAGGTGGATCTCGTCAAACATGTTGAGCCCTTGACCTACCAAGGCTATCGCCAGATCCGTGTGTCCATACCTTGCGTATGAGATCTCCGGTATGGGTGCTAGAAGCATGGATAGAGAATAACTGTCGTATGTCGTTACGATGTATGGATGCAGCATGAAGGGATCATGGTCAACACTCTGAGAAACTTTTATATTATTGAGAGGATCTACATATTCGCACGTATCTCCTTCCTTGATGAAGCTTATACTAGGGATACTAGCTTGGTAACCGACAACTTCGGTTCCGTATGTACAAGCTAGATCAACTACAAGGTCCTCTATTAAGGATCTCATTGGTAGTACGTGGAGTACCTTACTAAATGTATTGAGGATTTTGTGCCTGTAGATAGCGAATCTAGATTTACCGCTGCCCGTAGGAGCCATAACTACGCTAAACAAGTTTCTCTCAATGGTATCAAACATCCTATTCTGCAGTTCTGAACGTAAGCTAGGGGGTAACACTTTATGTACACCTCATTCAAGCTATGACTAGGTCAAGATCATGGTCTTAAGTTAGCGTTGGTTAAGCTGTGATTAGTGACACGAGTTTCTTCAGAGATCTCCATAACGCTGTTTTAGCGTTTTCAGCAGGTTCTAAAGTTAGCTCCTTAACGAGGTTCTCCAGCGTTGTGCCGAGATCCTGGGCGTAGCTCGCCATAGAATTGAGGAGCTCGTTTCTTAACCCTGTCCTCATATCACTTAGTAGTCTAAGCATTCTATACGTAGTGTCTAGTAACTCAGGCTTCTTACCCTCAGTGAACGAATAGACCATAGCCCTGACACCGTGCCAAAGTTCAGCTGCGCTGCTAGTTGCAGTCCTTGACGCGATCCTTAGACTCGATACTATCAGCACTCTCATTAACCTCAGCACCCTCACTGTATCTACATCAAGCTCTTTTGAGAAACTCTCGACAATCCTAGTCGTTGTGTCTAGCTCGCTCATCGAGAACCCCACGCTCCATAAAGGGAAGAACCTCCTGCCAGTAGATGCAATGATTATGTGGTTAAACAGTACGTTAACCGGGATCTCCGCTCGAAGGTCACGCTTCAGATACTCGTACAGCTCGATAAGGCGCAGTATGGATGCCAACCTGAGACCCTCGTAGTCTTGAGACCACGTTCTCAAACCCGCTCTTCGAACATCCCTAACGAGTTCCAAGTATAGACCATCAACAAGCTTTGCCTGTAGGGGAGTTACCTTGCCTGGCTCAAGCTGTATAGCGGTAAACATGTACTCATTAGTAACACCAGCCACGTATCCCGTTTGCAACGCTAAAAGTAGGTCATAGAGCAGGGCTGCTATAGGCAGAGAGGCTCTGTAATCGACTCTACCTATTTTCGGTCGCTGCTTTTTTCTCCTATCACTTACACCACTAAATCTACCAATTTCATAGAACGCTTCACTCTTAATCACTACCGGAACTGGACAATGATCTCCGCCTAACTCGATCTTCAGGACCCCACGAGATAGAGAAGTCCTCAGCGTAGAGAGCTCATTTACAAGCCTAGCTCCGGCGCTCTCTAAGAATCTTAAAAGAGAATCGTATATCTCAATTCTCTTCTCGGCTTTCAAGCTTGGCTTCAAGATGCCTACAGTTTTGAGTAGTTCAGTAAGGGTCTTTCCATCTGTTCCAGGTTTGGTACCCAGGATTAGAGGTAGCGCACCACTTATACCTTCCGGTCTCAGCTCTCTGCTCCTCAGGGATGTAATGATCATCTGTGCTAGGTCTATCGGATCGGCATCTATATGAACAGTGAGAAACCCGCTAGCTTCTCTGCGAACATCTATAACTCTATCGAAGCGAGCCGCTATATGTACTAATAGTGTTGATACAAGGCATGAGGCTAGATGTGATGGGGGTAGAGCAATCTTAGCCATGCTCTACGACCTCTCTAGGGACTATCACTGCACCTACATCACCTACCCTTAGTGCAATTCCAATATCTCTAATCCGTACTGTAACTACGTCTACAGGCATGACATAGTCATCAAGAAACAGATTCGCATCTCTAACAGCTCCGAGTCTGTACCATTCCCTACTTGGTATAGGTAGTCTAGTCTCAGTATATACCCCCTTTACTGGTTCAGCCAGAGATCTCGGGAAACCATAGTTCGTTTCAACAATGTTGTCTACTATCGTGTTGATATCCAAGAGCTCTACACTCCTTACAGACACTATCGACTCCTTGGTTCCTGCTCTCGTTATACCCCATGCATATCTAGCTATATCCTTTACTGAGCTCCCTTTAACCATGTACACAACATCTAGCGTGAGGATAGGGGCATATACCTTTCCATGGGTCTGGACAGCCCATAGGTATTGGGATCCTGGGTATACGTTGTCGCTTCTCACATAGGGAGCTATTAGAACCCTTGAGAGATCACGGGTCTCAATTAAGAGCCTAGGATCTATGTTCAGCACTCTGCAGGTTGCCCACGGAACGTCGTTTAGTAGCCCGGCTGTATAGGAATAGAGCCCGTCGCTCTCAGCTAGGATCTCTACCCCGTTCCTGCGAGAGGCTATAGCGAAAACGAGTGCTCCTATCAACGTTGTTGGTGGGGGGAATCTAAATGAGGGCTGTGAGGCACTGAAAAATGGGTGTTTAACTGAGTAGCCCCAGTGGAGCTCTAATACTACCCTCAGTGCCTTTACCATGCCGTTACCTACCTCAGCATAGACATAGCATCATTCTTTACCTCACTGAACATCTCTAGGAGGGTTGGGTAAACCTTAACTCCGCTGGCCTCTAAGTTCTTCACGATATCGCCGTCTCTTGCGTAGGCATAGAGTCTCACCTCGCTTTCCGTAGCTTTACGGAAGGTTTTCGCTCTCTTCACAGTATCCTCTACGAAAATTATGCCGGAAGCTGGTGGAGAGACATTGAAGGGCAGAGGGCTGGAGAGTGCTACCAACACAGTCTCGTAGTCTATCATGGGGCTGAACCTCGTTTGCTTAGCTCCGAATATCCTTGTATCTAGCATCAGTGCAAGCGCGTCAATAGCTAGTTCTGCTCTCTTCCTACGCTCCTCTATTGATAGGCATTCCCGCTTCACGGCAGAGGTACAACCTACCGATGCCAAGTCTATGTAGAAGCTCCATGCATAGATAGCCGA
>QMRG01000051.1 GCA_003649235.1 Thermoprotei archaeon
AGTTATAAAATAATTAGGTGAAGAAGGTGGAGGATTTCCCGGTCTATAGGGAATTTATGACTGTTAATGTTTGCTCTAAAAGATTCAGAGAAAAGAGAAAATTACTGCTCTATGGTGAATGTGTACGAGACGAGTATCCAGAAATTTACCAACGCTATGCCGCTGGGAGAGTTTCTTTAGCAATATGCATGGAGAAAGAACATATGAATATGGTCGGCTTTAAACTTGCGGGATTGTTGGCCAGGATAGATCTAGAAGAAATTGTTGTTTTAACAGTTGACGGATCGCCGCACTGTATACAGTTGCATTTCACTATAGAAGAGGTTGAGAAAATTTTGGGAAAGAACTTGAATAGAAAACATTATGTGATAGAAAATGGACGAGCAGTAAGTATTTCGAAAAAAGCTGTGAAAAAGGCTAGGTATCTTTCATATATAGAGAATGTATTAAAAAAGGCTAGAGGTGATAATGTTTGAAGTTGAATCTTCCGAGAACCATAGAATGGATTAACGGCAAGGTTCGACTTATAAACCAGCTTCTCTTACCTCATGAGCTTAAATATATAGAGACTAAAGACTGGCGTCGTGTTGCAGAAGCTATAAGAAAGATGGAAATTAGAGGGGCGCCGGCAATAGGCGTCGCGGCAGCATTTTCTTTAGCTCTTTTTGTCCAAGGGCTAACGACGGTTGACATCGGTGAAGCTAAAGAGAAATTGTATAAAGCTGCAGAATACGTTAAAGAGACCAGGCCTACCGCCGTAAATCTATTCTGGGCGATAAAGAGAGTTTTGAAAGCAGCAGAGAAAGCAGTTAGCGTCAGCGACCTTAAAGAAATTGTAATTGAAGAAGCGCTGAAAATATGGAGAGAAGATGAGGAGACTAATAGGAGAATAGGAGAAATTGGGGAAAGGCTAATACCCGATGGAGGAACTGTTATAACAATCTGCAATGCAGGGTCGCTAGCCACAAGCTATTACGGAACAGCTACAGCGCCTATCTACACTTCACATCTGAAAGGTAAAGATGTTAAGGTGATAGCTATGGAAACGCGTCCATATCTACAGGGGGCTAGACTTACGGCATGGGAATTGAAACAAGCCGGAATTCCCGTCAAAATAATCACAGATAACTCGATAGGAATAGTATTGATGAAGGAAAGGGTTGATGTCGCGCTTGTTGGAGCGGATAGAATAACGAGGAAGGGATACGTGGCTAATAAAATAGGCACATATCCCTTAGCTCTTGTCTGCAACGAGCTTAAGATACCATTCTACGTAGTAGCCCCTACTAGCACTATAGACCTTTCAATCGAGACTGGAGATCAAATAGTGATAGAGCAAAGAGATCCGGAGGAAGTGCTGAAGATTTTTGGGCATAGAATAGCGCCAGAAGGTGTCGATGCAATATATTACGCCTTCGACATCACGCCGCCGAAACTTATAAATGGTATAGTGACAGAAGCGAGAATACTCGAGAAGCCATTTGAGAAAAGCATTTCTCAACTCCTAACATCGCATTAATTTTACAATACTATTTTAAGCTTATTAAGCCCTGTTTAACATGTTAAATCATGGAGCATAGAAAAATAGTCAAAATTGGCGGATCCTACTATGTAAGCCTTCCAAAGAAATGGGTCGACATTCACAATCTGAAGGATTCATCGATTGTAGCCGTTGAAGCTAGAAGAGGAGTTTTAGAAATATACCCTATAAGCATGAAGACTAGAACTGAGACCGCTGAAATAGTCGCAGACGATTTTCTTCTGCAACGCCTAGTTACAGCTTACTTAGATGGTGCAGAAATTGTAGATATTCATTTCAAAGACGATCTAAACCCTGAGCTTATAGATAAGCTTGAAAAAACGTTGAGGTTGCTTGTTGGAGCCGAGATAGTGGAAGAGTCGAGAAATAGAATAGTCATACAGTGTTTCCTTAGAGAGGATTATGATATTTCATCGCTAATATATCGCGTAGACAGGATAACCGGCTCAATGTACGTAGACGCTATAAAGGCGGTATTAAAAGAAGATGAAGAGCTAGCGCAGTCTGTGATTTCAAGGGATGACAAAGTCGATAAGCTTTTTTTCCTTATTGTGAGACTAATACGCAGTTCTCTAAAAAAAGCTGGTCTCAAATCAGGTGAAATACTAAAACTTCTGGATTACCGGTTAGCGGTGAGAAACCTAGAGAGAATAGGGGATTACAGCGAGGCTATCGCGAAATTTTCGCTTAGAGTGAGTACTCCCACACCAGAATTTTTTAAACAACTATCAGCGTCCACCAGGAGGATAGCAGAGCTACAACATGGAGTAGTTAAGAGCTTTATAAATAGGAATATATACGAGTCTAGTAAATACGAGAAAATACTGGGAAATCTCTACGACGAATTGAATAACCTCAGAAATAATGCGCTTAAAAAACGTCTACCTCCAATCACCTATCTCACCGTAGATAGAGTTATAAGAATAGTAGAAGAGCTTGAAGATATAGCAGGGTTGACAAGCGGTTAATAGAGGGAACGCAGAATAGCCCTAGCTATAAAATTCGCGACTTTCAAAGGCTCAGGTTGCCTTCCGGAAAATGTGAAATTGTTCAGCAAAGCCCTAACTTCCCATTTTTCTAAACCCAGAAACCTCACATAAACAGGGTATCGATTGCGTAGATACATTATTTCCCGCTCGCCGAGCCTACGGTAAAGCTCTAGACGTTTCTCGTAATCCTCCGGAAAGTATCTTTTAATATAATCCTCTATTCCCTCGGATTCTTCATAAGTTACGCATATGAGCGGAATTTTTGTCTCTTCGTAAACCGTGTTTAAATCGATAATGTTAAACCAGGATATTATACAACCGTTAAGCATCACGACGCTAATGTCTTTTCTATCTAGTATTCTGAAGATCTCGAGTACTCCATCAGTGGCGTCTAACCCTCCTACAGTTATGGTCGTAACCGCTATGCCGTCAATTAGCCTATCTCGTCGCATAACCACGCCTACTAAAATCGATTTTTCTCTATCTCGTCTAAAACTCTCGGCTATTCCCAAACATCTAATACCCTTCTTATGGGGAGAAACCATTCTTTCCGCCTAACAGTTACTAATGCTAAAACTAGAAAAATACGCGTTCAAAACTAGTCAATATTTCACAACTTCCCTCCATCACCAATACCATATCCTCGATCCTTACACCACCATAGCTTTCTAAATAAACCCCTGGCTCAACAGTAACCACCATACCGCTTAAGAGAGTATCCTTACTGGCCGGGTTTAACGTCGGTTGCTCGTGAATCTCAAGTCCTACTCCATGACCTAATCCATGGTTGAAATAAGCAGTTAATCCATGTTTTTTCAAAACTTCTCTAGCGGCTCTATCTACATTGGCCGCTTTTTCTCCCGACTTTATGGATTCAATCGCGGCGCGTTGAGCCTCTAAAACGGCGTTAAAAATTCTCGATTGTTTCTCCGAAGCCCTTCCATAGATGAAGGTTCTGGTCATATCGCTGCAATAGCCGTAGATCCTAGCTCCTAGATCGACTATAACTAAATCTCCTTCTTTCAATTCTCTTTTTCCGGGTTTGGCATGAGGATAGGCGGCGTTTTCCCCGAAAGCCACTATAGTATTAAAAGAACGATCAGCGTGGTTAAGCCTAAATATTTTATCAATTTCAATGGCTACTTCTTCCTCAGTCACTCCTTTCTCGAGACAGTTTGAAGCCTTCCTCATAGCCTCTTCCGCAATCTCTATAGCCTTTTTAATAGCTTTCAACTCCTCCTCGGACTTTATACTTCGTAAACTTGCTACATCTTTAGTAATATCTACTAGTTTCTCGCCTAGCGTCTTAACTAATTTATTGTATTCATCAACTTTAAGATTGGCTCTATCAACTCCTATCTTACCTCTAACTCCATACTCGTTAAGAATATTCTTCACCAAATCCCAAGTCTTCCCTATAAAAACTCTCTCATAAGGTCCTAACTCTACTTCATAAGAGTTAACACCGATAACCTCACCGTAAACAGTCTCTCTCTTAGCTCTTAAATACTCTAAACGTGGAACTATCACTACAGGCTCTAAGGCTCTAACTAAAATAGTAACCATAGCGCAATCAAATCCAGTAAAATAAAATCCATTATACGGATTAACTAAAACCGTAGCTTCTACGCCTTCAACTGATAGCTTCGAAAAAAGAGACTCCACACGTCTACGAAACACGTTTTTCACAAACATACTAAACCAAAATATCAACTCAAATATAACCTTATCCCAAATAGACAATATAAGCTCTAAAAATCTGGCTACAGTTAGATTGAATCCTATAAAATAAATCGGGACTAAGTCTTATTTAAACGTAAAGAAGTTTAGCCATTAAGGGAAACTATAGCTACATGTTTTATCGCAAACTCACCATAGCGAAACATAACAGACTTTACTATGCTAACTAAATACTTTTTCGTGTAATCTTTCTTTTGGGAATGTTAACTAGATTAGTATGCCTTCAGAGGATTTGAGAAGTTATACCTGCTTTTCTCTTATAGACAAACGGCAAGAAGCTTGTCTAGTTCTCATCGCTAGTAGGCTTTTCCGGTATTATGAGACATGCCAATAGGTAAGCGATGATAGCTGGAAAACCTACAAACATTACAGCAGCTAGTATCCATATCAATCTAATAATTGTTGGATCTACGTTAAAATATTCTCCTAAGCCTCCGCAAATACCGCAGATTATTCTATCTTTTTTAGACCTGTATAGTTTCTTAGTTTCCATCAAATGGTAAACTTTATTAGAACTTAATAAGTTATCGTTATGAACTCGATTGGTTCCAATTCTATATTAGCTTTTTCATGAATCTAGGCACAAAACATGGAATGATGATCTTTTAATATTCTCTTAAAATGCAACGTATCTTGCTGATAAAGTGTTATTGGAAAGTGAGAAATAAGAGAAAAAGATAAAGGATTTTACTCATGTGTTTCTGTTTCTTTTATCTTTGCCTCGATCTTCTCAGCAGGAACGAATCTATCCTTCAATTTCTCCAAAACGCCAGGCAGTGTCGTATATTCCATCTCAGCGCTCGGAAGTCTATGAGGCTCAAACGGTCCATGTCTTCTAACGTAATCAGTAATCTCCTGAGCCAACCTCCTAGTATAGTCGAATGCAGGATCATCGAACAAATCTCTCGGGCCTTCTAAAACGCCATTGTGTAGCTGGAAGCCGAGAGCGACAACTCTAGGCGGACCGTCAAATCTAGTACACTGAGCATCTTTAAGACTAACAGGCATCAAAGGCCCATAATGAGAACCTCTCATAAAGCCTTCAACTAAATGTGGGAATGAAAATGCCTCAAGAACTTCGCCAACTGCTGGAAGTCCGTGCTGAGCTCTTACAATTAACACTGGATCATCCTTGCCCACATATTTTCCAGCGATTAAACTCAATCTGGTCACACTGGCAACTGCGGCGATCAAATCATCTCTTTTCCTCCACACTCTCCTAATAACATACCGCTCATAAGAACCTATCAGAGCCAAAAGGTCGTAAAGTTCCTCCGGCGCATTCAAAATTACTACTTTATTTTCTAAAGTATCCATAACTTCGAACTTAAATCCATCGTGCATGCTTGGATCAATTACTAGTCCTGCGGTGTTGAATGGATCTGCGAACATCTTGTAGAGCGGGAAGTTCCACGCTGATGGTGCAGTTTTATCAGCAGCGAATACTATAATTGGCTCGCTTTTTCTTTCTTCTATCTCCATCTCGGCTACTCCTGGTCCCATTCCTCTAACGTTTCCACTAAAGGCTTCAGCTAATAGGTCTTGTCCGGCTCCGTATAGTTTTAAGGGTTTACTTACCTTTTCAGTTATTTCGACGAAAGTATCCCAGGCTAGTTTATGTATTTCCGGGTTGCTCTCTCCTTTGGTATGAGTCATCAGCAATTGTACGTCATCGCCTACATGGAATACGTAGTAATCTATTAGCAATCCATTTTCCTTGGCTTCCTGTAGTTTCTTCTTAGCAAGTTCTAGCTGTTTAGGATGCACTGTAGAATGGCCGACCCATCCTCCAATATCAGCTTTTATTAAGGTTACGGTGACTTTCATATTTTCACCTTTGCGTGCAATGTGAGGGGAGTATATATTTCTACCTAGTGTATGTACTACTAGCTGGTAGTAACTTTAACTTATTCTGGATATTTAATGAATATATACATATAAGCGATAATTCCCGGTAAAATAATAGCTTTAATAAATACTTTATTTGCATCATTAAACTCTAAGCATAGTATTAGCGCTACGTATTTCTATGAAAAGATGTACTACTTATAGGTAGTAGTTAGGTGTAATTTTATGGAGTTAGAGGAAGGATTAATCAATTTAGGTTTTTCTCCGAGAAAGGCTAAAGTGTTAGCGGTTTTGATGGGATCTAAACCACTTAGTGTTGATGAACTAGTCGATTTGACGGGAATTTCTAGACCACACTTGTATACTATACTTAGGGAGCTGATTGGTCAGGGTTTTGTTTTGAAAGTTGAGAGTAAGCCTTCGCGGTACACGGTAACTACAGATAGAAGGATTTTTGAAGAATTAGTTGAAGATAGAATTCGCTATTTCAAAGTTTTCCTGAAGAATATCGTTAGCAAGGTTGCTAGTACAAAGATTAGAGGGACATTTTATTTTGCTGATGGTTTCTCGTTAAAAAGAGAATTTGAGAGAATTCTAGAGGCTTGCAGGATTAGGATTTGGGTTTACGTGCCTAGTTTCTCGCTGCTGAATAAGAGAGCAATAAGAATGTTTGGTCATGCTGCAGGACTAGGAATTGATGTAAGAATTGCCACTAGTGACGAAGTATTTATCAATTCACCTACTGGACCGCCAAGTTATATTAGATATATAGAGCCAGTGAGGCCCATGCTTTTAGGGATATTAGATTCAAACGCTGTTTTCGGCTATATGGTCAAGATGAAGGTTGTAGGCGGTTTCATATCCAATGAGAAAGATGTTTTGAAAGATTATGTTATAATGTTTGAACACATATGGATAGACGACTACGCCGAAACTTTGTACAGAGTTAAGGCTAGAGTCCTTAAACCCTACTAAAACTTATGGAGTCGTAAATTCCCATTCATCCAACTCAGTCGCTATATCGGTTAGTATTTTCCTAGCTAGATTCTCAGGTATACTCAAGAATAGCTTGGCTAAATGCTTACAGAGTTGCATCGAGTTACAGCGTTTTTCCCAGTCTGCACAATCGTGGAGAATTTTTCTATTCTTTAGGTCTATAGTTACGATGTAGTTTTTAATTTTTGCTTCTATTTTTTCCTCTTCAAGTTTGTATATTTTAAGCTGCGAATTTGGGATTTCTTTCCCTCTTTCTAGACGTTTTTTATTCAAAAAAAGCAATAGTAAGTCTTCTATACTAGCTTTTTCGAAATCGAATTTTTTAGCTTTTTCTTTTACAAGTTCTATTACTTTCTTCTCAAAGTAATACTCTATCTCCTTCAGCTTTTTACGTTGTCTGCTATTAATCAAGCCGAGCAGGTTTAGCATTTGAAGAGCATTTGTAGGGGCGTAACCTCTAAAGTGATTATTGAAATAGCCAAAAACCATGCCAACATCTTCCATAATCTTCTCTACTCGAGGCTTCCATTCTTCAAGTTCTTTACGAGAATACAGGTAGTAATACCAAGGTCTTTCTCCTCTACCATGCCATCTTATATACGCGAAACCCGCCGTGATTTTGACGACGGGAGGTAGCAGCGGCTCATCTACTATAGTAAAGGCTACGTTATATTTTTCTAGGAGAGAATACGTTTTATCACAAAGCCACGACTCATGCCTAAACTCTATTGCAAACCTGTATTTCTCTGTAGGGAGCATGTTTAGAAAATCTTCGAAATAGGGAATGTCTTCTCGAGCTATAGGCGGAAGTTGAATTAGAAAAGCGCCGAGAACTCTCTTACTTTTCAGAGGGTGCATTATTTCTAAGAAGTGTTTTAGATTATTTTCGACTCCAAGAGAAGGATTAAGCCGTTTTTTATGAGTTATTTCCTTAGGTATCTTAGCCGAAAAACGGAAGCCGGGTGGAGCTACACTCGCCAATCCTTTGATAAAATTAATGGAGGGATAAGAATAGAAAGTAGAGTTTACCTCAACAGTATTAAAGATTTCAGCATATTGTGAGAACATATGCTTTTCGCTTGTGTAGAACGGTCCTATCCAATCATCGTAGTCCCAACCAGACGTTCCTATGTATATCCTAGAGAAGAGCATAGCCGCCCCTCAAGTCCTCTTCTCTAAGCATAGTCAGTATCAGCGGGATATTCTTAGTCAGAAGGCCATTAATTAAAAATTCTTCGGAAGACAACCTACGTATCAGCGGTTCTTCCTGTTCCAAAAGGGGAAAGATATCCTCTAAAAGTCTGTTATAGGGACCTGTAAAAAAGAGATTCACGGCATATCGTAGCAACACACTTAATTCCGTGTCGACGCCTATGTCTATGAATACAGGTTTTCTCTTAGATATAAACACTCTAGCCAGTTTTTCTATATCAGATACGTGGAATGAACGGATGTTTGTAAGGAATATATAACGGTAACCCGGCTTTAAGAGGTAATATAGAGCTGCAAGGAAAGCAGGAGGTCCTTCATACTTAGAAATGTCCAGTATTAAATACTTGTATAGACTTAGCTCATTTTCTTCAATGGTCAATATATCACTTAGCGAATCTAAGAAATCTATAAACATATCCGTGTCCTTTCTTAGCGATAATTCCATTAAAATTCTTCTCAACGATGATTTTCTATGCTTCCTATGGATGCCATCAAAAAGTGTGAGTAAAGGCTCGGGCCATCCGTAAATAGCGAAAAAATCTCTATTAAGCATGGAAAGAGGAAGCTTTAGATCTTCACCGAGTTTAAGTACTCTAAATCTCTCTCTCACGACTTTATTCAGATTTTTAATGAAATTTCCAGTAGTATCTAGTACTGCTACTTTATATTCTTTTAGACAGAGAATAGTGGCTAGCATGCCTAGCAATGCGTCGGATCGTATTCCCGCTACCACATTTAACGTCCAAAGATCTCTAGGAGAAATTTTAAAAACATCCTCGTTAGCTCTTTCGCGACCTAGAGGGAGATTTTCTCGCCAACTATCGAGAGCTAGCACGTCGCTAGCCTTTACCTTTTTTATTAACATTGGAGTAGATGGAAACCATCCACTCCACTCTTTATATATACGGTGTTCTCCTCCTAACCCCTCTAATCTAATTTTAGCTACAATTTCTCTTCCTTTCTCTCCCGCCAATATAAGTTCGGAATCCTGTTCAATATCTACTACCTGTACTATGACGCTTCTATCTTCTTCTGAAATCTCTATGAGTTCGCCAAATTCAAACTTTTCCTCTAAATCACAATATAGCCTTACCTCGTCTCCCCGCTTAGATTTAACCTGCATTTTCCCGCCTCAAGCATGAGTTCAGCAAAGGAGGAGAAGCCTCATCCTATCGGTCTGGGACAGTCTCATCACCAGCAGATATATACTAATTTTGCGATATATTTCTTAACGATGAAATTCTATTAAGGCAACATTTAATAATTATTTTCTACTCATAGGGTTTGGGCATTAGAATGGCATTTACCAAACTTGTAGTGTACGAAACTCCAAAGCTTAAAGAACCGATATTAGTACAAGGATTGCCAGGCTTAGGATTAGTTGGTAAATTAGCGGTGGATTACATAATCGAGGAGCTTAAACTGCCTAAAATAGCGGAACTTTACTCATCTCATTTATTATTACCTCAAGGAAACGCCGGAATATTCATAGAGATAGATGGCACTTTTAACCTGCCAAGGTACGAATTTTATCTATATAAAGGCGAAGAACACGATGTTATATTTCTGGCCGGAAACACTCAACCAGTTGCATGGGGTCAGTACGAAGTCGCGGAGAAGGTTCTAGAGTATTTTGAGAAGATGGGGGGCAAAACAGTTATAGCCGTATGTGGGACGACGGCAGCGGGAGAAGAGAGTAGAGTATTCTGCACAGCTGACGATCCTGAAACTCTAGAATACCTTAAAAAAATGGGATTCAAAGTTTCGTCCAGCGGCTCTGTAACTGGGGCCTGTGGAGTACTGCCCGGGCTCGCTAAAGTAAAGGGCTTTAAAACATTCATCCTAATGGGTTCTGTCCAAAGGACATACGTGGACCCTGAAGCCGCTAGAGAAGTAGTTAAAGCGTTAGTAGAGATTTTGAAAATAAAGATTAGCCTAGAAGATTTGGATAAAATGATAAAAGATTTCAGAAAAAAAGAAGAGGAAATGGTTAAACTTAGAGAGCTTTGGGAGAGAGTAGAAGAAAGGAGGAGAAGAGAACCTGAACAACCTTGGTACGTATAACTGGCTCTACGAACTCCTTTTCTACCTAAACAGCTTCTTCTGTCATCAAATACCTTCAAGATCCCTCTTTATAGCTGGTCTTCAACTACCTTTATGTTCACGTTGTACGGCGTTAAACCTAGGGCTTTTTATAGGCTATCTATGGCTCTTCTCCAGGTATAAAGCCGGGAAATTTTACTATAACCTATTTGTTATACTAGCTTTTTTAGCTCCTATGGCTATAGACGGCTTAACTCAACTTCTAGGATTTAGAGAGAGTACAAATGAAGTTAGGATTATAACTGGAGCCTTGGCGGGAATAGCAATAGCAAATGCTATAGGCTACGTAATCTTTGAATTAAAGAATATTAACTATGAAAGAACAGGGATTAAAAATTGCCTTTTAACATATTTACTCGGAGCTTTTACTATCTTAATTCTCTTAAAAGCTGCCGTTAAATTTGGCGATATTCTAATCTACTACTTTCTTTCGATAGTCTTAACATCACTCGCTATCTTAAATAATGTTCTAATTCCCATCTATATAGTCTATTTGTTGATTAGATATTTAGCTAAGCGCTAATTTGAATAATTATAGAAATAAAAGCTTACGGTGTAAAAGTGCCTATTGACAGTTCACATATACTGAAAACTCTAGGCTATGACTTCTATACAATCAGCGAAGAGGGAGAAGAGCCCGAGTTAGTTGATATTACCTTTAAAGACTTAGTTCCAGAGTTTGCAAAAGCTGACGGTCATGCAAAAGTAGTCGCCGAAAGAAGGCTTTATAAGCATCAATATAGAGCTTATAAAGCTTTACTAAAC
>QMRG01000052.1 GCA_003649235.1 Thermoprotei archaeon
CGGAGATAGTAAACCTAGTCGTACACCCGATTTACCAAGGAAAAGGCGTAGGTTCGAGGCTCGTCGAGGAGTGTATTAATAGAGCAGTTAAAACCGGCTATAACGTAGTCTACCTAATGTGCGATCCTTTAGATCAGAGAATTCATAAGTTCTATGCTAAACTGGGCTTTTTACCCGGTATACTCGGCGATCTTGGCGGGCCGCGTGGGGATATGTGGCTGTACTACTTTGGCGAAGGATCCTTTGTGAGAAAGTTTCTAAACGACCATCCCTTTGCAGAGTTCAAGGTCTCGAGAGGGAAGACGAACTTCCACATGGTAAGCTTCTACTCCATGAGGTGGACGGATCCTATCTCTAACGATAGTTTAGAGGTCTTCATTAGAGGACAACCGGGGCAACCCTTAGAGGGCGGGACTATGCCTAGGATCGGCGGTGTGAAGCTCGAGTTTGGTCAGTTAAGTCTGGACTGCTGGATAGTCGAGGAGAGCATGGATATTAGCATGGGAAGCCCCCGGCAGGTTTTCATTAAACCTGTTTAACAGAAGTGACAAGTCCCTAAGCGTGCACTTAAACACATTATCTCCCATGCCACGCGGAATATCTTTATCTATTAAGTCGCAGCCCGACATAACAATTCATCCTAAAGAAAACCTTACTATTGAAGGAGAGATTATGATATCGGAAAAATTTGACGCTCCATTAAAGTACCTGTCATTTCCCACGGTGATATCTTCGTTAGCTCTAAGATTTTCTCAAAACGTTGCAATAATAGTGTCGGCGGGATTTAACGTGCCAAGTTGAGAAGGCACCCATCTACTCGCCAGCTTCAACTTTAAGATAATATATTTGACATAGCCTCCACTACAAACGCAAAGTTTGAGTAGCTAATCGTAACCAATACTCTGAAAACAGTAAAGAGGCAATTGGGAAGATATAATCCATGGAAAGACCAGTTCTCTCCCCCAGGTAATCCTTAATGTTTACTTCGGATTCAGATAAAATTACATTTTACTCGGGAGTCTAGTCTCATTGACCGCCCAGTCTATGGGCTTAGAATTATATCATATTGAAACTAATTGACGTTTGGGAGCGCCCATGGGATGTGAAAAAATGTTTGAGGCAATATCACATCCACTACGCGTTGAAATCTTAAAGAGGCTTGCAGAAAAACCGATGGGATTCGCGGAGTTAAAGAGAGAACTCGGCATAAAAAGCAGTGGAAAACTAGACTTCCACCTTAAAAAACTAGAAGGCTTAATCACCGTGAACGAGGAAGGCAAGTACTGCTTAACTAGAGACGGTTACGCCGCGCTACAAGCCGTAGATGCTGTCGCTAAGTATGGGTGGCAGAAAAGGGCCTACTACCTTAACGTAGCAGTATGTTTTTTCATCAATGCATACTGCGCTTTGACTCAACCATGGAACCAACTTTGGTTTAAGATAGTCCTACCTATAACCATTGCCTGGCTAGTTTTCTACACATACTGGACTGTTAAGAAGAGAAGGGCGTTGAGGTGGTAACAGCGTGAGGCGTACGAGAATAGGGCTCTCCGCCATGCTACTCAGTATGATATTAAGCGAAGTAATATCTCTCGGTTCTCTAGTTCCAACCGGAGGGAGGTTGACCTCTGAGAACATAGCTTCCCCATTTAGCATAGCTACAATCCTCGTCTCACTTCTCGAACCCGTTGCTTTAATCTTGGAAATTATCGCGATAGTGTTGATAACGTCTGATAGCAAGCGGTTGACTGGAGCTAGTGTCCATAGACGATTAACCTTTGCGGCGGGCGTGTTATTCATAGCCTGGGCTGCGCTCAACTTCGGAGTCTACCTACCTCTATCTCTCCTCGGGATGAAGACGGGTTCTCTACAATTAGTTAAGCTTGCCCTTGCGATAAAGGCCGCCGCGGCATTATTCCAATACTCGATACCATTCCTACTGGTGTACGGGATAGCTCGGAACGGCAAGACCAGGTTAGCTCTCTGGGCGGCCCTAATCGCAATCATCGTCGGGGGATTGGGAGTTGTGGCTACGCCTATCGTTAGCGTTAGATTAGAACCCATTGTAGTTTCAAACAACAGGCTTTATGTGCCTAAATACGAGGTAGACTATACCTCATGGCCATATCCAGTGTTTCTCGCCCTATCACATCCCGGCGGTATCCTCTATATGCTAGTGTACGCGATAACTATTACAAAATTGCGTAGCGCGAGCAACTCTAACACTAACGCTGGATAATTTTCATAGCCTTTTTATTAGTAAGATTACTAATAATGACGTCAAATTGGAGTACTAGGTAGACTTTAAGAGTATCATGTAATCTTCTCCGCTAGAACCCAACAGTAGCCTATAGTAAATCCCCCTTTTCTTATCGATGACTTTTTCGAGCTTACCTCTAGCCTCTACCACTTCTTCCTCCTTGGCCACCTCGCAGAATCTCCCCCTATAAGACGCTATCTCCTCTATCCTAGAATCTCCCTTCAACACGTCTACAATATACCTGCAAGGCGTAAAAATGGAATCTTCAGCATTGAGTATCCGAGCTTTAATTTCCACGTATTTTAAAGGAGTGTATATTCTATCACCATATCTCTCTCCATACTCTTCAGGCTTTTTCACCAACCTAATGTAAAAATCCCTGTTTTTAAATAAGCCCTGTAGAAGCTTTCGCTTTTCGATTCTAACGAAATCTTCAAAACTTATAGGCGTCTCTAGAGATCTAAATTCGTAAAGTCTCCACAACCTTTCCATATTATACTTCTCAACAGAGTTTTCCTCAAAGAGTTCTTCCATAGCTTCGTATGTCTTCCTTCCCTCTCTTTCCCCTATGATTATTAAATCTAAATCCGAATTTTCTTTATGAAGCTTAACGAGTACTGATCCTGTAACACCTATATTTTCAAGATTCAATCCGACTTTTTCTTTAATTAAAAGAGCTAACTCTAGAGCGTTCTTCTCTACACTGTCCAACTGATAAGAATTGAGCATTTCCCTAAGCCTGTCCGAAGGCTTGAATATTCTAGATATATACCGTTTAGGGACTGTTTGTAAAAGAGTGTTGAATACCGGGTCTTTATACAAGTAATGAGGGTATCTCTTATTTAAGAATTCTTCCCTTTCCCTTAGGGCATATATTTTTCTATATCTAACTCCTTCTCTAATTCTATCTCCATTCTTATCTGGTATGTAACGTACATAGGCTATTATTCTATCAGGAGGATGAACTAAGCCTTTAACATCAAAAATTAATTTTTCAACCGTTTCTATGAAATCTCCTTCTATAATCATTTTCCCATAACCTACGTTATTGGATACTTTACGAGCTTACTTTTATCTAAAGTCGCTAAAAGAGGAATTCCAACAACTAAAGTTACAAATAGGCCTATAGCGGTTTCTACAGGAGTTTCGAAAGCCCCCACTATCCACCAACTAACAAGTGCTTCTTTCGAAACTCCTAGGACTTTATAGAGCTCAATTGGTATGAGGAAGAAAATCCTAGTAAGCACATCAACCTCTAAACCTAATAAGGTAGCTAGAAACAATTTTACCTCTCTTTCTTTCTTCTCGAAAAACTTCAATATGAGAGGTGAGACTGTCGAGAAAGCATAGGCTATATAGATATCCCATAAACACCATGCCGGGAGTTCTCTACCGAGCGGGTGAATGAAATAAGCCACTAGCATCACTGTGTAAATAGCTAAGACTATATAGTACTTGCCTTTATAAGTTAACCCGGCCGTTAAAGCTCCTATAGGTTCTCCAAGTCTGAAAAAGTATAGAGTAGGCCTTATGAAGTTAGAGATTAAGCTCCCTACAAGCGCTGATAAAAAGCCCCCTATAGGCCCTAATATTATCCCTTCTAAAGGCTCGATGGCTATAATCCACCGTCTCCAGATTCCAGGGACTAGTCCTAAAATAGTGTGGAGAGAGGCGAAAATTGCTATCAGGGATACGAGTAGAGATGCTCTATACTGTCGAGTAGACATATACGGATTTCTCAAAAAGATCTTATATCTCTTTCTAAATATCGAAAGTAAATAATGGAAGAAGAAGACTATTTGAAGGCCGGTACAACGTGTTCGCATATAAGCTTTAAGGCTTCTTTCTTTTTAGCTCCGAGCGGAGATCCGAAGACTACATGTGTAACTCCTTTTTCCAGCAGTTTCTTTATAGCCTTTATACAATCTTCGGGAGTTCCGTAGATAGAGAAAGCCTCTACCATATCGTCGGTGATGTTTCCGAATGCTGTCTTGAAATCGCCTTTACCCAGGGCTTCTCTAATCTTTCCGGCTTTATCTTTATCAATCCCATGTCTCTCCAGCACTTTTTCGGGAGAACCAGCTACTATAAAGGCAACTATGGGTAAAGCTTTTTTCTTGGCTTTTTCTCTATCTTCAGCAACTGAGAAGCAGGTATAGGCTACCACGTCTAATTTTTCCAATTTTCCCTCTGCAGCTTCTCGAATTATACTGAAGGCGTATTCGAAGTCCTTCGGGTTAGAGGCGTTAATCAGAATTCCGTCTCCTATTCTACTTGCAAGTTTTAGCATTTTAGGCCCCTGAGCGCCTATATAGATAGGCACTACACGGCCGGGCTTAAAGGCTAATCCGACATCTTTTACTTTCAAAAACTTGCCTTCTAAAGTCACGGTTTCTCCGGCTAATAACTTCTTAATAGTTTCTACGCTTTCTTTCATAGCTGATAGCGGAGATTTCTGAGGTATTGAAAGCTTCTCCAGAGTAACACGGTCTCCAGCTCCTATACCGAGAATCGCTCTTCCTCCAGAGACTTCGTCGAGCGACGCTATAGCGGATGCCGTCCATACCGGGTTAACTACGTAGGGGTTTGTCACACCGGGTCCCAGCTGGATTTTCTCAGTTTTTAAAGCGATAGCTGTAAGAGTTATGTAGGTATTTCTATTGTAGAAATGATCTGTGATCCAGACAGTGTCGAGACCTCCTTTTTCGGCAGTTATGGATAATTCGACAATTTTATTAATGGGAGTTTGAGGGACAAGTTCGAGCCCGAATTTTACCATGGGCTACACCTTTTGAAACTAGGCAAAAATATAATATATTTTTATCCAATAGTCGAGGATACTAAAGCGGTTCTTCTTAAGCATTCTAAAGCGCATTTGTATGTTGGAAATCCTCCTAGTCCACACTCTGGACCTGCATAGAGTACTCTATCGCCGAAAACTGTCAATGCTTTTCTAAGCCGTTTTTCCATAGTTTCTACACTTTCCAAGTAATAGCTTGGATTTACTTCACCTGCTCTGATACGTTTCCAAACTTCAGCTATTTTCTCGGATAAAAATTTCTTGCCAAACTTTGCCTCAACCATGTCATATACTAGTTTATCGAAATCGGTACGACACAGACTGATCTTAAGGAATTTATCATATTTCTCAAGCAAATCTCTTGTCTTGGAGGAAGTGTATAGAAGATCTCCCACATGAGACTCTACTACGTCAAGATTTTCCACTTTCCAGAATAGGGTATTAGAAGTGGAGTGCAGATGTATAACAGTCCTAGCTCCTCTGGCTTTAGCTTCGTGATATATCTGGCTTAACGCTTTAATCAAACATTCTCTGCCTTCACTCCCGAACTCTATTAGAGGATCGTCTATTGTGCCTAGAAGCGGTTCGTCTACTGCGACTAGCACGACTTCTATATTCTTCTCTCTAAACGTGTTAGCGGCTACTATTCTAGCTAAAACTCGGGCTAAAACTTTAAAAAGTTCACAGCTTCTAAACCCGAAAAAATAGGATAAGGTATGAGGACCTGTTATACAAATTTTCAATCTAATCTTTCCATATTCTTCGCTTAAAATTCTGGAATTTCTACGCAAAACGTCTACTTCTGGTATTAAACCATCTCTTACCACGCCAACTGGCTCGATGAAAAAATATTTATTTCCCACCTTGCCCAAGCCAGTTATCAATTCTAAAAACATATCATTCATATCCCTAAACTGAGGATAATTTGGAATAGAGAGCCCCGTTTCAAGTTTATCTTTAAAACTCTCAACTATTTTCTTCTCAAAATAAGAAGACTCTTCTCTCGGGCTAGGATAGGCTTTAGCTCCTTTGATGAATTTTTCAAAGTCTCCAGTAAAGGGAAGACTTCCGACATCGTATGATTCGACCATAAATTTAGTTGAAAGTAGATGTAATATAACGTTTTCTATATTTTTGAATAAACCATTAATTACTCTTAGTAATTAAATAAAGAAATGGATTTTACAGCAGCTATTGATTTTATTACTTGCTTTCAACCCATTCCCTAACCCTATGTAATCCCTCGCGTATCTTATCTACGGGCAGGACGTAGGAGAGTCTCATAAAGCCATCTCCGCCATGTAGAGGAAACGCTGTGCCGGGAAGTAGCGCGACGCCAGCTTCAAACAATATGGCTTTTGCAAGGTCTTTAACGCTCTTATAGCCGAGCTTAGATACAAGGTCTTTCACATTGGGAAATAGATAAAACGTTCCGGGCATCCTTAGGGCTTTAACGCCCGGTATTTTATTGAGTTCATCACACGCTGCATCTCTCCTTCTCTTAAACTCTTCTTTTATATCTTTGAACCAATCTAGACCTAGCTCTAGAGCTTTAAGAGCTCCATATTGGAAAGGCACTGGAGGACAGCTGTAGATGTTTATGGCCATAACGCCTACTTTCTTAATCACCTCTTCTCTAGCAACCATTATGCCTATTCTAAGCCCTGTTAACGCCCAGGTTTTCGAGAATCCGCTTATATAAATCACATAGTCTCTCCACTCAGGCATTGAGAGGAAGCTGTGGTGTTTGCCTTCATAGACAAAGTCTTCGTATATCTCATCGGAGATTATAGCTAAGTTTTCTCTTTTAGCTATCTCGAGTAGTCCTTCAACATCTTCTTTTTTAAGCACGGAGCCTGTAGGATTGTGTGGAGTATTAACTAGGATGCATTTAATGTTCTTAGTTAAGCACTCTTCTACCCTCTCTGGAGTCATTCTGAATTCATCTTCTTCTTTGAGGCATAGAAACACCGGGCGTCCTCCGGCAAATCTCACAGTACATTCATAAGCTGGAAATCCTGGATCTGGTACTATGACCTCGTCTCCTGGCCTTGTTAACAGGTTTATAGCCATGAAGATAGCTGATTTGGCCCCTACAGTTATAGCTACTTCTTCAGGTTTTACATCGGTATTATATTTCTCATTTAAATACTCGGCGACTTTAGCCCTTAACTCGGGCAGTCCGAGAGAGGATATGTAACCTATATGACCTTGGTCTATAGCGTCTTTTATCGCTGTCAAAACTTCTTCTGGAGGTTTAAAATCTGGTTGTCCGATGCCAAAGCTTATAACATCTATTCCCTTTTTCCTAGCTTCAGCAGCAAGATCTAGATAAACGAAAGCTCCTTCAGCTTCTAACTGTTTCGCCAATGTAGAGTGGATTAAAGTTGGAGGAACCGAGGACATACACATCCCTCTTTTTAGGCACGGCTAGAGCCCCGACCGGACTAGCCGAGCCATGTTCTATTTCTTATGGATATTTAATAAATTTAAACTTTGGACTTATTAATGTCTTAAATAGTGAATCTCAAAGCATCTGTCTCTTCTCTGTTAGAGAAGTTATTCAAATCAGTTTGAAGGTATGCTGGAAGCGTTCAAAACTTCTATGGTATAGTGAAATAATATTAATAAGTGGTTTAATGTTATTTTTGATGACGTTTTCAGTATACGTGTTGGTACAGGTTAGAGCCGGATTTACGATGGATGTTGCTAAAAAGGTAAGAAATATTCCGAAAGTTAAAATGGCCCATGCTGTCACTGGACCTGTAGACGTGATAGCATATATAGAAATAGAAAACTTAGACGAATTAGGAGAGATAATCTCGGCTATCCATAGAGTAGAGGGCGTGGAACGGACGCAAACATGTATTGAAATAGGGTAAATGTTAATTTAAAAACTTTAAAGCTTTATCTAAGTTTTTAGCAGCTTCTTCCATAGCTCTAGCAGCTTCTCGCAGGCATTTGCCTGCTTCTTTTAATTCCATCTCATCAGCTTTCTTAGCCCATTTTAGAAAGTTTTCCCTATGCTCAAGACTGTGTTCAGACCAATGTTTAACTAAAGCTTTAAGCTTTTCTTTATCCTCCAAAATATCACCTCAAATTCACCTGTTAATAGGTTTACATAATCCTTAAATAAAAAATCTCTCTATACCGTGTTGGAACCGAGGAGAGGCTAGAAATGCGGAAAGCAACGATAGTATTCCAACCATACGGCAGGAGAATAGAAGTGCAGGTAGGCACTAATATTCTAGAAGCCGCTAGAATGGCCGGGATCAACATAAGAAGTATTTGCGGGGGTAAGGGAAACTGCGGCAAATGCAAAGTAGTGGTTAAGAAGGGAGATGTTGATTTTAAATATAACCCTGAAGAGATCTTACTCACTAAGGATGAGCTAAATGAAGGCTATGTATTGGCTTGCCAGGCGCGTGTTCTCTCGGACTGTGAAATTTTCATACCACCGGAAACTAGAATCGAAGGACAGAGAATTCAAACAGATGCTCGCATACCTAAAGTAGAGCCAAATCCGTTTATAGAGAAAATCTTCGTCTCGCCGCGAGTTATTGAGCTCGGTGTAGAGGAAGTTCTTAGAAAGAGCCTAGGAACAACTACCGTTTTAGTCCCAGAGTATGTCAGCGCTAAAATATTCTCATATCCAGACTGTTGTGAGAGTGGAGGCACGTTGATCATCTACAAATATGGCGAAACGCCGGAAATCCTAGATATCGAGAATGGAGATACTCGCAATAGAACTTACGGTCTAGCGGTTGATATAGGAACAACGAAAATAGTAGCCTACTTAGTAGACCTAAACATGGGGAGAATACTAGGCTCTGCTTCCGAATATAACGGACAGCTAGTCTATGGAGAAGACTTAGTTTCCAGAATTTCCTACGCAATGGAAAGAGAAGGAGGTCTAGCTATGCTTCAGAGAGCGGCGATAGGAACTATAAACAACTTAATAAAAAGACTATGTTCTGAATATAAGATAAAGCCTAGTGAAATTTACGATGTATGCGTAGCTGGAAACACCGTGATGACCTACCTTTTCGCGGGCGAAGACCCGTCTCCTCTACTTAAAACCGATATTGAAATACCTAGAGATCCCTTTATTCTAGAAGCTGAAAAGCTGGAACTAGATGTCAATTCAAATACTCGAGTTTATTGCCTGCCTTGTGTAAGCAGATTCCTCGGCGGAGACGCTATAGGAGACGTCTTGCTATCAGGGATGTATGATTCTGCGGAGATATCACTACTTGTAGATATAGGAACTAACGTAGAAGTTGTATTAGGCAGTAAAGGTTGGTTTCTATCAACCACAGCAGCGGCAGGTCCAGCGTTTGAAGGTTGGGGTATAAGATTCGGCATAAGATCAGTTGAAGGAGCTATTGATAGAGTTAGAATAAATCCTAAAACTCTTAAGGCAGAGTACACCGTTATAGGAGGAGTTAAGCCCAAGGGAATATGTGGTTCCGGCTTGATAGATCTTCTCAGCGAGCTGTTCCGCCACGGCATTATAGATAGTTTGGGTAAGATAAACAAGAATATTAAGTCGCCTTATATCAGGAAGGGCTACGACGGTTACGAGTATATAGTAGTGCCGAAAGAAGAAACCGAGATAGGCAAGGATATTGTGATAACCGAGAAGGACATAGCGAACCTTATAGATTCTAAATCCGCGGCTTGCGCAGCGATAGCCGTGCTTTTGAAGAAAATGCGGTTATCCGTAAAGGACGTAACTAGAGTCTACATCTGCGGGGCATTTGGCAACTATATGGATCCTAACAGCGCTACGGCTATAGGACTGCTGCCGGAATTCCTCAACGCGAAAATAATATACTTGGGTAATGGGTCAGTAGCTGGCGCCTATTTATCGTTAGTTTCCCAAAGGCACAGACGTAAAGCAGAGGAGATAGCTAAGTTAATGGCGTATTTTGATCTTTTGAAAGATGCCGATTTCATGGATGAGTACTTGGCCGGCTTTGTCCTACCCGGCAAGAAGGAGCTTTTCCCCACTTGGTGGGAGGCTAGTAGAAAGATAAAACTGGCTAACCGCTGATTTCTATACTCGGATTTAGGAAATTTAAAATTTTCCTAGACTATAATTAGAGCAGGCGATTAAATGATAGGCACATTAGTAAACGTGGCTACGGTTCTCGCTGGCGGAGCCTTAGGCATAATACTACGCAGAGAAATACCTGAGAGATTTAAAAGCATAATTTTCGAGTCAGTAGGGCTAGCTACACTTGCTATTGGAGTATCCATGATAATTAAAACCGAAAATCCTGTCATTTTAATACTCGGCTTGCTTTTAGGAACTTTTATAGGCGAATTATTGAAAATTGACGAGTACCTAGACGCTTTCGCGGAGAAAATAAAGAGAAGACTCGGAGAAAAAGAATCGAAGTTCTCTGAGGGAATGATAACCGCTTTCATAACGTTCTGCGTAGGGCCGATGACGGTAATAGGATCTATAGAAGACGGCTTAGGCAATCCTAGTATCATATTGGCTAAGTCTATGCTAGATGGAGTTGTAGCCGTAATGTATGCGGCATCCATGGGGATAGGAGTACTCTTCAGCGTGATACCTCTCCTGCTATACCAAGGATCTATAGCCTTGTCGGCGAGTTTTCTAAAAAATAGATTAACAGAAGCTATGTTAGACAATTTGACTGGAGCTGGAGGCACGCTCCTTCTAGGTTTGGGAGTTAGCCTTCTTGGAATTAAGAAAGTCAAAGTAGTTAATATGCTACCTAGCATAGTAGTAGTGCCGCTTTTAACGGTATTAGCTGGATAGAAATTGTTTAAAATTTTATTTAAGAATACATTTCTTGAATTTAAAAACTAAAGAGGCATAAAATTTAAATCGCTTCTATATAAATTATATCCTAGAGGTGATAGAATGGTCGATATTCTAGCGAGTATAACCGAGGCAGTGGTCGGAATAGTCACGCAGATCATCGAAGCTATACCATCGATCTTCGCCGCACTGATAGTCATAGGCATAGGTTACATTATCGGAGGGATAGTAGGGAAAGCTGTCAACAA
>QMRG01000053.1 GCA_003649235.1 Thermoprotei archaeon
AGGAGCCAACTTTACTGCATTCGCATAAGCAGGTAGGTTCCACGGTATTACTCCGCTTACTCCCAGCATATCATTCATTATATCTCCAACGGACCTAGCAGTTCCGGCAAGCATACCAGCAGCGGATAGCATAGCTGCTACTCCCGCCATAACTTTAATTGTATGCTCGATTACTTCTCTCCATGGTCTTCTTAGAAGTAGGAGCCCGACCAAGGCTATTGTTCCTAGAAATATCGGAACCTGGAGGAATACTTGCTTTACAATAAATTCTATAAAAGCAATTATAGAGTCTATGCTAACCACCGTGAGTAATTCCCTATTGAATTTCTTATACTTTTTACCGTACATGTCCTGTTGGCAGAATTTATACCTAAAAGCTAAATAGTAGATATTGTACTATTAAAAATAGATGTTATAATCTTGTTTTGTAAGAGAGGTGTATACATGTTAAGATCTCCTTTAGTGCTTTATGTTTCGATGAGACCTTACACTAGCATATTCTCCCTAGCCTCGAAATGTTTTAACATTTTTATGATAAACTTTGGAATTTTTAAACTCGGAAATCATATTCATACAGTTATAAAATGTAGTTATACTAACCCGCATGACTATATTAAATTCATTGAGTTCATAAGCTCACATCCTAATATTGAGCATATAAGGGTTCTCGAGAAGAGGAAAAGGAGCTTATCTTTTATAGCTGTAAAGAAATCATGCAGATTCTATGAAAAAATTATTACGAAAGAATTTCTCGTATTAATGCCATACGTAATAGTGGACGGCTACAAAAAGTTCTTTATTATAGTTACTGAGCAGGGCATGGATGACGTTGTCGAAAAACTGAAGAAGCATGGTGAGATAGTCCATCTAGAGACCCTGCCCTTTGATATCGCCGTAAATAAGTTAACGAGCTACATTAACGCGTTGAACTTACACTCAGTCTTAACAGATAGGCAGTTGAACATCCTAGACATGGCTTATTCATGGGGCTATTACGAATGGCCTAGAAAACTTTCCGTAACGAAATTAGCTAAGAAACTAAACTTGTCTAAGTCTGCTACATGCGAGCACTTACGCAAGGCGGAATTGAAAGTCATAAAATATGTGTTAAAGGAGGCTCTACCTATTATAAGAGGAGCCCATGCTAATCAAGCAAAGATTTCTCTCAAGCTTAGAGAGATGGTATAAGTCCTAGAAAGACAACTCAAGAATTCAGAGTATAGCTTTAGTAGTGGTCATGCTTTATATGAATATGTTCTAGGGGCTTTTTTCCAGTTTTGACACTTGTTTTAAAATACCGGAGAATGGGCATGATGAACATCGTAATTGATTTTGAAAGGAAGTACAATTTTGGTGCAAGCTTATCTCTAAGTCTTTTGGTACAAATAGTCCTCCTTATAAACTTGAATAATATCTGGTGTTAATTAAAGCCCTAGAAGCTCTCTTAATGGAATTCCCTGGCAGTAATTCTATTAAACTGTGTTTATGAAGATTTTTGATTTATTGGGTGTTTATGAGTTGTGTGGTTTTTTGGATGGTTTGTTGGATGAGTTTTTTGTGGGTGGTGTCTGTTTTGAGGCTTGACGTGGTTTTCGCTGCTTCGTAAAGGTATTCTCTGGCTAGGCTTAGGCTTTCTTGTAGTAGGCTTGTTAGAGCTGATGTTGTGTGTTTGATTGGTGTTTGGCTTGTTGTTCTTAAGTGCCAGTCTAGTTTTGATAGTTGGTGTGCTGCTTCTGTTTCTTTTCCTAGCCTGATTAGGCATCTGATTTTTCCTAGTCTGGATAGGTTGGCGAGTATTGGGTCTTTTTCTAGTCTGCCTGTTAGTGAGAGTGCGAAGAGTGAGCCTGCGATTGTGTTTGCGAGTATTCCCTGCCGTATGTCTTCGTAGAATATTTCGAGGGGTCCGCTCCCGACGAGAACTAGTCCTATTGCCATGCTTGCTAGGTATCCGATTACCTCGTCTAGGTGCACTTTTAGACCAGCTAGTATATCGCTCGCCATTTCCTTTATTAGGCCTAGGCGAGTTGATTCTGTTGGATAGATGAATTCGAGGGTGTATGCTAGTAGGTACATTAATGGGTTGTAGTTGAATCCGCTTTTCAGCGCGACTTCTGACATGTGTACCAGGAATATTATAATAAAACATGTTAGGCCTATGGCTCCTATTATGGGGATTGGCAGTGTTTCTAGGAGTGGAGTACCAGTTAAAAAGTGGATTGTTAGCATGATGAGGATTTCTATGGCTAGTGCTGGTATTAGGGCCCATACTGCCATGATGGCTAGTTCTATTTGGTCTCCAATTATTTCCAGTATTCCTGTAACGAGTCCTGCGGCTAGTATTCCGGTTATTTCACGTGGGGATGCTTTGAAGTATCCTTTTTCTTTTTTGTCGAATTTTATCGTGTATATTAGGAAGGAAGGGATGTATCCTATCATGACTAGAATTAGCAGTGTTACTATTACCTGGTAGTCTGTGATGTATTTCATGGCGAAAAGCGTGGTTAGGTAGGCGAGGATTGGGAAGGATATTCCTGCGAGGAGGATGCTTAGGTGGAGTTCTCTGTTTTCTTTTTCTATTTTTTCGTATATTTCTAGGGCTTTTCCTGGGTTTTCTTCTTCCAGTTCTAGCGCGTAATTATATAATCTATAATTCAATTATTTCATCTCGCTCTTTATTTCAGTAAAGATATTAAATCTTAGGTTATTTAAGGCTTCGCAGTTGTATGTGTAATCTAGGATACAGGATATTAGAAATATGGTTACGAAACAGGATTTGGGAAGGGCTATTGGAGGATAGTAAAACTATGGGTTTTACTATCCTCAGAGTAAGCAAATCTTTATATTTTATACTTATGAAGTAAGGCTTGTTTTCTATGCTTTAAGTA
Source organism: Thermoprotei archaeon (assembly GCA_003649235.1). Taxonomy (GTDB): domain Archaea; phylum Thermoproteota; class Thermoprotei; order Thermofilales; family B69-G16; genus B69-G16. The sequence goes on from QMRG01000053.1 coordinate 2,886, forward strand.
TAGTATTAATGGTATTGTGGATAGGTTTGCTATTCCAGCTGTGAGGATGGGTAGGCTTGGATTGATGTTCCATAGGTATCCTCCGATGATTGCAGAGAACATAGTTCCCACGCCGACAATAGTGTCTGCTAGTCCGTTTATCGCTGCAACATATTCTTCTGGCGCGTATTTAGTTATTAATAAACGGCGTGCTGGAAAGTCAAGTGTCATGGCGAATCCCATAAAGGCGTATATTAGTAAAGCGTTTAGGAAGTCTATCGTGTTGCTGTATGTTATATAAGCGAGTGATATTGTTAGGAAGTGTATTGCCAGTGTTAGACTGCCGCCGATTTTATCGGCTAGCCATCCTGAGCCGAGCTGGAATATTAGCTGAGTGAGGATTCTCGTACCTGTGAGGATTCCTGCTCCTACCTCGTCTATGCCTATAACGTATTTGGCGTAGAGGATTAGATAGGGAATGCCTATGAATACCGAGAAGTCATGTAGGAATAGGGCGGAGACTAGTATTTTAAGTCTTGTATCTCTCAAGTAAAGTTTTAAAACTTTCTTCATTGAAGCTTTAGACACGGTTGAATAATCTTTTCTCTTTCCATTTTTATGGGCTAGTAATCCAAATGCTGGTAGAAGAGTTGCCGCTGAAAACATGAATAATATAGAGTAGCCGTATATTGTGGCTATGAAGCCAGAGAGATAGGAGGCGATTATTCTGCCTATGTTCGATAGTAACATATAGGAGGAGTACAGTAGCCCTCTTTTTTCGATGCTTGATTTGACGAGTACTTTAACGCTGGCTTGGGTGATGAGCGAAGTTGAAAGACCTATTATAAACGCTAGGATAAGGAATTCTATAAAATTCTGGGCGAAGAGCAGCAACAGAGTAGCCGTTAATAGAAGTATTACGGCTAGTATCGCGCTTTTCCGCCAGTCTATTAAATCTACCACATAGCCGGAGGTGAATGCTAGGAGAAGGCCGAGATTCATAACCAAGCTTACGGATATTCCGATCTCCCAAGGTTTCAACCCTTTGAAATCCAGGTATAATGGTAGGAGGGTTTGCCATAGAGTCGTAGAGAAAATTATGATTGAAGAGATGGTAGCGAATATTAGGAACTCTGTTTTCCGCTCCACCTAGTAGTCACCGCTTTAACGTCGCTAGCGGAAATTATCTCTAAACATGTTTATTTTATTATCGGCTGAAAGAGTGAGAGTCTATAAGTTAATTATTTAATTATGAAATTCAAATTTCCGCTTTAGAAGGGTTATTTGAAATATAGAAAATAAATTTCAAATGTATTTTTGTTGATAGAAAGTCTACATGAATTTTAGTAAAAAATTTTATTTTTTCTTTTTTATTAAAATTATTATCAGCAATAACACGAGTATGGCCGCTGTGAAGGCCACGACCATTATTATCGTTGTAAAGTTGAAATGTAGGGAGATGGTTTCTGATGTTGTCCACTTAGCTACTAAGACTGTAGGTCTATTGACTGTGAATGTATAAGTTGGAGAGGTTGATATCATTCTTCCGTTTTCATCCATCCATCCTTCAAAAACGTACTGGACACCGTTCTTTTCTACTTTTGTGGGCGAGACTGAAATTGAGGCTTTACTGCCGGCTCTATACCATCCGGCTCCGCTTACTGTTCCGTATCGGCTATAGACTTCGACTTTATATTCTATAGCCCACTTGGCGTATATTTTCTCGTCCTTGGTTACCTTAATATTGAACATCGGCTCTTTAGATGCTAAAGTGCCATCCTGGAAATACCAACCTGTAAACGTGTAGCGGGTTCCGTCTTTCTCATAGGTGGTTGGAGTGATAGAGATCTCTACTATCGTCCCTTCGGGGTAGGTTCCAGCTCCTTTAGTTTCTCCATATCTGCTTATGAGCTCTATCGTGTACTCCTCCACGGTTTCTTTAATTTCTTTAGTTGTCCACTCGGCGGTAAAAGACTTGGGCGAGTCAACCGTAAAGCTATAGCTCGCCTCCTTGGAGGCGAGTTGTCCTTCTAGATACCAGCCTTTAAACACTAACGTCTTTTCTTCAGCTTCTACTTCCGTCGGCGATACTGATATAGTGGCTTTAGCTCCCTTCTCGTACCACCCGCCTCCGCTAACCGTCCCATATTCACTGTAAACCTCTACAAGATACTCCGTCTTCCATCTGGCTTTTAAGTGTACATCTTCGGTGACTTCAAAAGAGTAGCTAGGATCTGTTGAGATTAGTTCTCCATTCTTTACCCATCCTTCGAAGACGTGCCTGGTTCCATTGCCATGATCTACGACCGTAGGATTTATAGAAACTGTCGCCGTAGCGCCTTCCCCATATACGCCAATCCCGGAAATCGTACCGTAAGGGCTCACGGCTGAGACCGTATACGTTTTAACAGTGATCGTCTTAATCTCCCATGTTGCGGTATATGTCGCTGGCTCCGTAACACTTACCACAAGAGTAGACTCTTCAGATACAAATTCTCCATTTTTAAGCCAGCCTTTGAAAACTGCGATTTTATTATCTCCCAGCTGGACTTGAGTTGGAGATACCGATACCGTAGCTGTCGCTCCTTCATCGTACCAGCCTGAGCCCGTGGCTGTTCCGTACCCGCTTTCGACGGTTATCTTGTACTGTTTCTTGTAGAGAGCTTTTAGCTTTATATCTTCGAAAAGCCGTATCTCCCTAGTACTATCCTCTATTCCATCGCTCCACTTGTCGAATATCCACCTCGTATCCTCTTCTTCAAACTTCTCATCTACTACTACTGCATAATCCGCTTCAGGTAAAGTAGCGCTGCCCGAGCCGTAGCCCCCGCCCGCGGGCAGGATAAATCCTTTATAGAATATAAGCCACTTGAGCTTCTCATACGGTAGCTCGACTTGTAGCGTGTACTCAGCCTTTAAACACCATACTACGCCACTGTATGAAGCCGTGTAAGAATCCGATGTACCTACCACGCAGATATATCCTCTACAAAAAGCTACTTCGTATAAATAATCGCGCCCATCTCCACCCCAGATCTTCTCGTACATGATCTCTCCTTCAGGACTTATTTTAACCATGTAGAAGTTTCTAAGAGCAGGCGTGCCCTTACTCGTATCACCTACAACGACTGGAAAGCCGTAATGCACCTCGAACCCTTCTCCCCGACAATTCTCTATTTTGATCGCCCAAACAGTCTCCATATCTAAGGTAAGCTTTGCTACTATGGTTTCGTACACATTTTCCTCGTCAAACCCCGCGACGTAGATAAAATAATCGCTTCCCTCTTTTACCGCTTCAATGCCGAAAAAGTCCGTAACCTTATATCCGCCTACAGAGGAAAATAGATACATTCCTAAAAAGTTGAGATCTCTATCGTAGATAGCTATGCCCGCGGCTCCATCCGCGGAGCCCGCCGCGTATATTTTATCTTCTACCAGGTCTAGGTCCATTATAGTGTTTAAGGGGCCGGAGGTTTCGCTGACGTATTTCCCGTCGAGGTCAAACTTTATAATTTTGGTTTCGAAAACTAGCCCGGTTGCTATTCTCTGTATGGCGACGTAGAGGTGATTGTCGTAGATGACCATGTCTTTTGCGAAGTCGTTGTAGTCGGCTGAGATTATCGTCCTATGCCATATCTCGTTCCCGTCTTCATCAAAACAAAATACTATACCATCTTTCGTGCCGGTGCCGTCTTCAAACCAGCCGCTAACGAAAATTTTATTATTGAAGTAGGTCACCCTTACTCCTCTCTCAAAACTGAATATATCATATTTTTTAAACCATACGAGCGTTCCATCTAAACTGTATTTACAGATTATCATATCTCCCTGAGCGTCGTAGCTAACGCTTCCTACCGCGTAGAAATGGTCGCCGCCATAGGCGACGCCGTAGGCGGAGCTATTGCCAGCTGTATCCCAGATATCCGACCAAGCTGTCACAGGTGGAGCTTTGATCGGCGGTGCGAGAAATGAGACTGCTAGAAAGAGGAGTACCAGGTAGGTATACCGAGGTTTAATGTTTCTCCCCGGCTAAATCACAATTTTCTTGGTAAATAAAATTATCGCAAAGTTAAGGGGTAAATTTAGGATTTCTATAAGAATTTAAATGTACTATAAGCATAGATTTAACGTTTATTACAGTTTTAGGTCTAAGGAAAATAGCGAAGTCTATCTAACAAGTCTTTTTCTTGATGCTAGCACTTTCTTAAATATCGCAAGATTGTTCTAGATTTATTTCACAGATAAACGCTTAAGCATTTCCTTGTTAAAATAAGTTTTTACTCTTTCATCGCCTATAAGATGAAGTAGCAGAACGCCAGTATCAATCACGTATCTCTTCATTCTCCAGCCTCTTCACGACACTCGGCTTCAAGCTCTTTTATTGTCTTAAGTATAATTAATGCATGACGCTCTACTCCCTACAGATCTTCAAGCTTGGGGATGGGAATCATGAGTATTCCGGCTTCTGTTTCAATGAATTTAATTTTCATTCCTTTCCTTATTCCATATTTTCTCATTAGTTACCATATGGTAACTGGGATAGTTACTATATTTTTAACCTTATTTATTCCTGGTCATATAACATCTAATACTACGTATAGATATAGTATTAAGTTGGAGAGAGCGTGCGCAGTTATGGGTAATATTATATTTTTAACCTTGGAAAAGGCGTAGCCTAGAATGAAGCCGTAAATTATCATGAGCGGTGCATGGATAAGTCGATCAATATGGCATAGGGCGAAGGCTAGGCTGGAAATAATAATAGCATATTTTAGGCCTAACTTTCTTTCGATGATCGAAAGTATAACCTCTAAAAAATATTTCTTCTGGTATGCCTAAATTTAGAAAGCTATCGAACAATGAGAACAATATAAACTTCCAGTATCCTATCTCCTCTAGGTAAAGTCTTGCACGTGCTATACTACTCCAGCGTAATTAAATAGATAAAATGCCCAGTAGAAGCCAATTAGGTAAAGTAGTACGGCTAGGATAATTCCAATTATAGTTGCGAATATTAAATTTCTCTTCGTTAAGCCTAGAACATCAAAGCCTAACTTTTTAACTCTAATATATGCTAGTGGAATAGAGACTAGGAATATGAGTTTAAGAATTAAAATTAGCCAGTAAAGGGTCCATTTAAAGCTATTCATTACTAAATATATGTACCGGTTAAATAATTAGGATTTCTGAAGCTTCACGGTAGTTAATTTTTTAGTGAATTAGAAAGGAAAGAACTTAGATAACTTAAAGTGTTTTCTTTATTTTAACTGGTAAATTTAGAAATTCTATTTCTTTCATGTTTACAGAGATAAATTTCACAATTAGGATAGGCGTAAGGCTGAAATGTTCGTCTTATTTTATTAATTTATGGCGTTATTGAAGCATTTAATCGTATTATTCGTTTTAAGTGTTTTAGCGAGCGCGTTTTTTGTCTTATATCTAATTGATTACGAGATTTATGGTGGTGCTTATCTCATGGCAGAACCTATTCCTGAGCCAGAGAATGGCGACGTGCTTAAACTCGGAAAAGAAGATTTAAACTCTTATCCTGATCTTAAAGCCGCTATAGAGACTGGTGAGCCTCAACTTCCAATTTCAAACATTTTTGAAGTTTTAGGCTCCCGAGATATAGTTGAAATTGACGGGGAATACTATAGGGTATGTGTTTTATACTGGGATGCTGTACGCCGTAGGCCTAGATTTATGTACGTCAGCCTAATATTTACGGCGTTGTTTATAGTAGACCTGCTATACGTCATTTATAAACACGCCCGCAGCAGGAATAGATAGAGTGTAGATTAAGGCTTATAGAATAGGTAGATATCTCCCAGAGTATTTATCCTCCCCGTTCTCCTATCAAATTCCAGGATTGCATTCTCTGGCAATGCGAAAAAACCTACCTCTAGCCAATTCCTTCACAATCTCAAAGTCTCTCTTTGGATTGTAATGTACATAAATACTAAAATCTACCAAACCTAGTCCTTTTTTTAGAGATAAACTATACTCCCGTTTTCCAATAATACAATATTTGCCTAGAACTAGGGCGCCTGCCGAGTTTCCCATAATAACTCCCGGAAATTCTTTGATTAATTCCTCTATTCTCTCCTCTTTTATCGATTTTAACAGAAACTCGGTTTCTCCTCCCGGAAGATATAATATATCAGCGTTTTCAAAATACTCTTCCAGTATATCTAGTGGGCATCCTTTTTCCAAGAACGATATCTCTTCAGCACCTAAATCTCTAAAGTATTCCTGGAGTATTCTTCTATACTTCAACTCTTTTACCTTATTCTCGGTGGTCCACGGAATTACCAAAACCCGCGGTCTATAAAATTGAGAAAATATCTTCTTGTTTGCTTTAAGACAAGTTCTCCTTTTAACATCTTCTCCTCCATAAAAGTAGATTTTACCCATAATTGTTCTAGATAAGGGTTTTATAATAACATTCCGCAATACCGTTTGCCGATATGCATCTAGCATGGCGAGGTGCTAGTGTGGCAAGCATCCTGCGCGCTAAAATTCCTGAAGGAGTTAAGTTTAGCTGTGTCAGGTGTGCGCGCTGTTGTAGAGAGAGGAAAATTCTGCTTTTACCGGAGGATGTCGAAAGACTAGCTCATGCTACAGGGCTCAGTGTCGAAGATTTTGCCGTACCAGTAGAGGATTTAGAACCCTACAAGTATAGGCTCAGGAAATCGGATGGAGACAAATGCTCGGTATATCCATATAGGCCGCTCGCTTGTAGATTTTATCCCTTCATCTATTCCATGTAGATATGAGCTATGTGTTTATAATTGCTGAAGAATGTTCGGGGCTGGGTAAAGGACCCGAGCTCGGGCGGGATTTCTTTGAAAAATATTTGTCGTGGTTTTGGGCGTGGAAGATGAGAGTTTCTAGATAGCCTTTACCATAGGAGTTACGAATTTCTATTCTTTACTTCTTCTAACTAGTCTTAAAGCTTTTACCGGACACGTGGTTATGCAGAGTCCGCATCCTATACAGTTCTCCTTTATCACTCTAATTTTGCCTTGAGGATCTGGTTTAAGAGCGTTGAAATAGCAGCGTTGTATACATTTTTGGCAGTTTATACATTTCTCCGAGTCATAGTCTATGATGAAATTCGATTTTACAAGCGCTTTTACTCCATGTTTTAAATAGGCTTGGAGCACTACACAGCTCGTTGGATGACAGTTACATATCACATATATGTTCTGTCTGGATGGAAAGAATATCGCCATGTGGACTAATCCGATTTCATCGCACATTTTGAGAGTTTCTTCTATTTCTTCTAGAGTAGCAGGTTTAAGATCTATCTCCGGCACTTTATGCTCTTTCACCAGTTCGGGAAGATAAGTTGATTCTGAAAACCACATACAAGTTCTCAACGGCAGGTTTAAAGGGTCTCCATATTTTTTCCTACAGTAGCATTCTCCTATAGCTCTTATCTTACTATGCTTAGCTATTTCAATAATTTCCTCAGATGAGAGAAAGCGAGTCGTCGGCTCAATAGTATAGTTGACGGGTACTACTACTCCCCCCCAAAATTTACCAGCTATGATTTTAGAGGCTAGCTTGCCGAAGTAGTACTTTATTTTCTGAGATAAATCTTCTCTTTTTTCGTTTTCAAGCATAAGGTTAAAAGTCAAGTTGAGGAGTTTCTCCTCGTTTCCGATAATCCAATCTCCTAACTTTTTCTCGATTTTTCTCCTTAAACTTCCTAGCTTCGACATCAACCCTTCACGGCTCCCATTACTAATCCTCTAATATAGTATTTCTGTATTAAGAGGAACAGTATTAAGGGGACACTAATGGCTATTATAGATGCCGCTGACAGCAAACCCCAATTCGCTATATATTGGCTTTGACTGAGGACAGTGACTCCTATAGTTACCGGCCACAAATCTGGAGATTTCAAGAAGATCAAGGCGAATAGGAACTCGTTCCATACGAGGAGGAATTGTAGCGAAGC
>QMRG01000054.1 GCA_003649235.1 Thermoprotei archaeon
CTATTCTGGGCATTGTATAAAGCAATGTAGTAGACGTAGTTGCATAGAAAAGTTCCAGCATGGAAAGACAGTGTAGAAGGTATGCCGTTTTTCCTAAGAGCTTCTAAGATTTCTTTAAAAGGTAGAGTTCCTTTATAGGCTAAATCTCCATCCTCATATATTATTTCGTTGAATGGTTTATAGCCATCATTATCTCCTTTCTCAGAGTGGGCTATATTTAGAGCTATAACCTCTAGTCTTATACAGGTAATCCGCGAAGATAAGCCTAGAGAAAGTAGAAGTATAGGCTCCTCTTTCACTAAGGATTCAACTATGGGTTTAGCCCTTTTATAGGATACTGGAAGGATTATACTTTTTATTTTCTCGCCTAATACAGTTTTACCATCGAATTCTTTTGCAATAATCATGCTCGGATTAACTTTCTCTTTTCTAAAAGGCTCAAAGCCGGTTATCGTTATCATAATATAGTATATATTTAATGAATGTTATATAGTAACATTGCTTTAACGGCAGGTGTTAAGCTTGCCCGAATACAAAGTCACGGTATACAGAGGAGTTTGTATAGCCTGTAGACAAGCCCCTTCTATTTGTCCTATAGTGTTTGAATCCGATCAATATGGCAAGACTATAGTAAAAGAGGAGTTTAGGATTAGGCAAAACAGTAGAATATCCGAAGGTATTATAGGAGATGATCTTTTAAAATGTGTTGAAGAAGCTGCTAAAAAGTGCCCGGTTTCAGCTATTAAAATCGAGAAGATAGTACATGGCTAGCCTTTCTTCTCAACGTATACCTTTGAAGGATCGAGACTGCTCCAATGAATGTGAAAGCCTAGTTTTTCGAGTATTTTAAGTGCTTTCTCTTCTCGAATACCCATTTTCTCAAACTTCTCTAATATTTCCGCTAAGAGTCCTTTTTCGAGAGTTTCCAAATATTCTAATGCTTCCTTGGGAATTTCAAGTTCCTCTGCAGGTTTTTCTCTCTTCTCGACTTTGAATTTTTTAAGTTTCTTATAGACTTCAACTGTGGAGAGCTTATTCTTGAAGAGGACTACTTCAAAGGGTAATGAGCCTATATCCGAGGAACAGGCAAGCTCGCTGTTTACGGCTAATATCATTTTAACATTTCCCAGTTTCCTAAGTTTTTCAAGCTTCCTCTCTAAGTATTCTCTAGTCCAAAAACCCATAATCTCGAAATAGACTTTAACGCCGTTTTTCTCGAAGACGAAATCAGGTATGAAAACATGCTTCCCGGCTATAAGCGGTTCCAGTTCTCTGTAGACCTTCCATCCACTGCCTAAGGTTGTGAAGCGCCTGTAGAAGATTTTCTCCAACTTGCTGTCGTACTCTTCTAGTTCTAACTTGGATCTGGGGAAAAATCTCGAATATCTATCGTCTAAATGGAATTTGTAAATTCTCCCTCTTCTCCTCACTTTAGCTTTTATACTCCATCTCCGAGCACATATGATATATGGCAGGAGTTTAGCGAGCCGAGTTCCGTATCTTTCTGTCTGCTTGATAATAGATGCTGGGCCGTCTATGTAAAGCTTTACGCCTTTAAATGTTTTCTCAGCTAGATACATCAATCCTAGTCTTTTAACATTAAAGAGCAGTATTTTCATCTTAGTACCTGAAATCTCTACTTCAGCAGTTAAGTCTAGAGCTTTAAAAAGCAGAGTTTGGGCTAGGGAGAGATTATAGAGTTTTAAGAGCTCGACTGGACTTAAAGTCTCGAAACTTTCCATTATTTGAAGTTCTTCATAGACAGCTGTAAAGCTTTTCAGTAGTTCTTCAACGCTAACGCCGAGTTTCGAAGCCACTGAAGCGAATACTTTGGCTCTCTCTTCATCATCTAGAGCGAAACCGCCTAGCTTCCCGCTGGCTTCTTTGAAAACTTCAAGTCTAGCTTTTAAAGGATCGACCGAGACTTGAGGCTTGGAAAAACTAGTTCTCCTATATAGTAAATGGGCTAATCCTCTAGCAAACCTATAGTCTAACCCGAGCTTAAAGGCTAAATCTTCCAAATTTTTAACTTTCTTCTCTAATTCTTCTCTCTTAGCCCCTATAGAATTGGCAAAAATCTCGATGAATCGTTTTGCTATATGAACTTCTATAGCATTAAAGCTGGAAAATATGGGAAGGATAAAGCCTTTCCTAACTCTGGCTACTAAGAGGTCGGATGGAAGCACGAGTTAATATAAAAAGGGGAATATAAAACGGTTAATGTTGTTGCTACTGTTTGAGCATCCTTTCGGTAGCGTGACTATCAGCGGCTATCTCTCTCATATTGTAGCAAGCCGCTATCGTAGCGAATATATCTATAAGACGAGAGTATCCGATTTCTGATTTTCTGATTTTAGGACCTTTAGCGAGAATAAAAGTTACCATTTCATCTCTTGAAAGACCTCCATGAGAGGCTTTAAGCTCTGGATAAGGGATATCCCAAGGCTCCCAGAAATCCCATCCTGAGGCGGCGTTTAACACTATATCTCCACAGTTCTCCGTTTTGAATATATTGTATATCTGGACTACAGCGTCAGGATACTCTTTATCATATGTAGCTTTAAGCCACTCCTCCTCACTCATCCATCTAGACTCTATCTCATAGTTCAATGGATCTGAGCCGCTGACCACTCTATACCTGTACTTATCGCTACGAGAATCATATTCTATAATTCCTTCTCCCTCTCTCGAAACTACGACTACTGACCGCCTATCTTTTCTAGCAAACGCTTGCTCAATACCCTCTTCTTGAACTAGAAGCTTTAGTAAATCTCCCTTTCCGGGATAATTTCTCAATACTTTATAGCCTGGCCTCCTACGCCACCCATACTCCGGATGTGCAAAATAGAGAAGCCCTATTCTCCTCCCGTTTGAAAGCGCGGCGGAATTAGTCTCTCTTCTTTCTATAAGCAAGTCTGGGATAGCTGGGTTAAATCCTTCTTCTGATAGGAAAGCCGGAAGGTCTAAATGTTTTGAAACATTGGCAGAGCCATGGTCTGAAAACACAAATAGCAGATAGTTACCATTTCCATAGGCTTCGTCAAGAGCCTCTATTAAGTAGGGGAAGAGCTCGTCGAATCTTTTTATAAATCTTTTAACCATATTACTTCTTCTTCCATAGACGTGAGATATATAGTCGGCAGAAATCGTGAAGAAGAGCATATTCGGCTTCTTTTCAGCGGCTATCTTAGAAGCTATCTCTATCCTCCTCTCAACTATTTTAAGCGAGCCTTCTCTCTCATAACGAGTGGCTATTAGATCGACTACTTCTTCGGAAATATGTATAATTCTGCCCATAGCAACGCTGTTTTCTATTATAGCATCTAAAGTTTTCCTCCTAAGCTTAGGGTTGAAATCTTTCTCGGCTCTAGCATTAAACTTATAGTGTTTTATCCTCTGTTGTTTACGGGAAAAGTAGCGTTCTCCAACCATATTGGTTTCTCCAGAGAAAAATCCCGATATAATCCCGCCTTCGGCCGCCTCCGAAACCGTGGGGAAGCAGGACACGGCATTTTCGACAAAAAAGCCTTCTTCAAAAATTTCTACCAAATTTTCTAAATATCCTTTCTTATACATTTCGACGAAGAGATCGCCCGCCACACAATCAAGCCATACCAGCACAACGGGAGTCTGCAATCCTCCCACCGTCTTCTATCAAATATACGCTATAAACTTATATTTCTATTAGGATATTTTAGAAGCTTGAGAGGTTGAGTATTTCATGCTTGAAGAGGCGCTGGCTTATAAGCAGAAAGAAGCTTTCTCGAAACTTAGAGGATTGAGAAAACCTACAGTAAAAGAGATTTTCCAAAGACTCCTATATCTAGGACCAGAAGATTTTAAAGTAGAATTCTTCAAAAAATCTAAGCCTCTAGCCTCATTTAACCCGGCAGCATTCCTAGACGGAGATAAGCTATTGATATTTCCAAGGCTAATTTTCGACTACTACAAGTATGTATCTAGCATAGGACTTACGGAGCTCGGTTTAAAAGAAATCCTCGATGGTAGAATTTCAAGACCGTTAAAAACCCGTATCATAGTATGGCCTCAAAAACTCTGGGAATTCCTAGGCAGCGAGGATCCGAGAATCTTCAAACAAAGTGAAAATCTATTCTATATCCTCTACACAGGTAAAGGCTATTTTTGGAAAGAAAGCGAATATCATCGAAGAGACGTCTTAGCATTGGCTAGTTTAGATGCTGAGTGGAGGCTAATAGAGAAAAAATACTTCTCGATAACTGATGGAAAAGAAGTTTACGTTCCTAGATCAAATAAGGATAGCGCGTTTATCAAGGTGGAAGAAGGGAAAGCAGTAATGCTCACTAGACCTGAGATTAAAGGCTTGAGAATATGCTGGAGAAGTATAGCCGATCTAGAAGAAGTATGTATTCAAAGCGATACTCTAGAACCCGTCTTCGTTTTTGAGGAATGGGAGCATAAAGTCGGATGGTCGACGAATGTGGTTAAAGTATCGAGTAATGAATATATGGTGGGTTGGCACGGTGTGATCGTCGAAGATAATTCCTATAGAAATGGTATAGCGCTGATAGATTCTGAAGGCGAACTACTGGCTATAAGCGATTATTTGCTAACTCCTAGAGGCTTAATCGAGGAGTACGGTGATAGAGTGCTAGTCATATTCGGAGACGGACTTGTAAAATATAAGGATATGCTATTCTGGATTGGAGGAATATCGGACTACGGTATCGGAATTTTTGCCGCTAATATAGATTCTATCTTTGAAAACCTAAAATGGCTTAAAGGCTAACCGTTCTATTTTTTACACATAGAAAAGCTTAATGTCTAGGCAAACATTTTAAACCTGATGAAAAATAAAATTGTCTTAGCAACGGTTATCCTAATGATAATAGGATTTTCAGCTCTATACCTCTACTATAAATCTGGAAGCCAAGAGATTGAAAATATCACTCCACTTAAAATTCCGAAAGTTTACGGCTATGGAGTTTTCGCTTTTACTGGAGAAGAGGTATATCTGGAAAAAGCCTCTGCACCTAGCTATAGTCTGCCATTAAAACTGGAAGACGTAGAAAACATAGACATGTTTTCACTTGATGAAAAAGCCGGAGAAATGCTCTCCCGTAATGGCTTCGTAGTCCTCCCCGGCAAGTATACGGATATAGCAGAATTCTATAAAAACGTCAAAGAGTCCCAGATACCCGTCTTTATAACCACTGACTCTGTACTATTTATCTACCACGCTTTCTTCGACACAATACTGTTGAGATTGGAGAAGAAGTACTTTATTCCAACACTGGAAAACCTTTTAACCGGTTTAATAGAAGAAGCCCAGAATGTTTATGAGAAAATGCCTGATAACACCTTAGCTAAGAAATCCGCTAAACTAAACTTAGCCTATCTCTCCGTAGCTCTCAAACTCCTAAAACCTGACTTTAACCCACCGGACGAAGTTAGGGAACTAGCGGAGGCAGAGTTGAAATTGATAAATAAAGCTTTCAATCCAGAGGCGATAAGCCCTATCTTCTCTTATAAAGAAGACTACACCCAGTACAGGCCTAGAGGACACTACACCGAGAGCGAAGAGTTAAAGAGATATTTTAAGTGCATGATGTGGCTCGGCAGAATGAGATTTGAAGCTCAAGATCCGATGGACCCGGAGCTCGCTAAAGTACAGACAGCTCAAGCCCTACAACTAGCCTATCTAATGGCCAGCGTCGAAATTGATGGAGAGAAAGCCATAAACCTCTGGGAGAAAATATACCTTCCGACAGCTTTTATAGTTGGAAGGTCCGACGATCTAACCTTCTATGATTATTTCAAAGTGATAAAAGAAGTTTATGAAGAATTTTCTCCAGACAGGGTAAATGATGAGGCTAAACTTAAAGAATTCATGAATAAAATAGTCGAATACGATAAGAGTAGAATAGTCTCTTCTCCAATATTCCCCTTCGAAAAACCTAGACTGGTAGGATTAAGGTTTATGGGCCAGCGTTTCATACTGGACGGCTATATACATCAGAGGCTCTGCTACCCGAACCTGCCTACGAGATTTAAGGTCAAAGGATTAGACGTGATGGCGGCGTTAGGCTCCGAAAGAGCCATGAAGTATTTAGAAGAGGATTTTGAAAAGTATGTGAAGTTCCGGGAAGAATTGCTAAAGCTTAAAGATGAAGTGGCGGAGCTTAAACCAGAAAACTGGACTGAAACTCTCTATATGGGTTGGCTATACTCGATAAAAGCCTTGCTCTACAAACCTGGAGAAGGATATCCGGCATTTATGAGAACTGAAGCTTGGCTTGATAAAAACTTGAATACAGCGTTGGCGAGCTGGGCTCAATTAAGACATGATACGATACTTTACGCTAAACAACCCTATGCTGGTAGGACAGCAATGCCTCCAAAACAGGTTCATCCCGGCTACGTAGAGCCTAACCCTCTGCTCTACTCCAGGCTCGCGAATTTGGTAGACGCCACTAAGAAAGGACTAGAGGGCTTAGGGCTTTTAGACGGGGAAATAGCCGATAAACTTTCGAAATTCTCTAATGCATTGCATAGATTAGCTGAAATTTCTGTAAAAGAGTTGAAAGGAGAGAAGTTAAGCGAAGAAGATATGGACTTAATTAAAGGTTATGGATATCTTCTCGAAACTTTACTGTCTACAGCTGAGTTGAGGACTAAAGATCCTCGGATAATAGCAGACGTGTTTACGGAGCCAAACTCTGGGACAGTACTTGAAGTAGGAACAGGCTACTTCGATATTATAATAGTGGTTTATAAGACGCCGGATGGGAGATTGCTCGCTTCGAAAGGACTCGTGATGAGCTATTACGAGTTCTACTGGCCCCAAAGCGACAGGTTAACCGATGAAAAATGGATTGGAATTCTTGAATCAGGTGGAGAGCCGGAGCAATTAGAGTGGATTTATAACTTCAAAATAAAGCCCTAATTTCTTACTTCTTATTCTAACAGTATCAGATATTTAGTTCAAATTTCTAATCTTTAGATTACCATTCCTATCTTTAAACACAAGAAATATTAACCAAGTAACCGGTATTAAATCGTGGGAACATGACCGAGCTTCGCCAAATCTATAAATGTAATGTCTGTGGGAATATAGTCGAAGTACTCCACTCAGGAGCTGGGCAATTAGTATGCTGTAATCATCCAATGAAACTTCTACAGGAGAAAACTGAAGAAGTTGGGAAAGAAAAACATGTACCGGTAATAGAGATTACTGAAGCTGGAGTGAAAGTTAAGGTAGGCTCGATTCCTCACCCTATGGAGGAGAAGCACTATGTTGAATGGATCGAAATTATCGCCAACGGAGTAACCTATAGGAAATTCTTAAACCCTGGAGATAAGCCGGAAGCCGAATTCCCTGTCAAGGCCGAGAAGATAACGGCTAGAGAATACTGTAATCTCCACGGCTTCTGGAAAACAACTTAATTAAATTATTTACAATTTTAACTTTCAACGCCTTAAGCATCAAATTTACGTATATTTACTAACGTGGAGTTAAAAACAGCTCCTCCACCTATTTTCTGTCTTACAGGCGGAACTAAGACGTTTTGAGTTTCTCCGTTTAAACCCTCTAATTGTCTCGGAGACCATAAAACACCTCGAGGAACGTCTTCTGAAATTCTAGCTTCCAATAAGACTTCGCCTTGTTCATTATAGACAACCACTTTATCACCGTTCTTAACGCCAAGTCTTTCGGCATCGCAAAGATTTATCAGGACAAATGGCGGGATAGGGCCATAGACTTCTCTAAATTGAGTATGTGTGTACTTGAAGATCGAACTATTTAACAATATAAAAGCATTTTCAGGAAGTGGATGTTGCTCGGGAAGAGGATTTAATCCTAGTTTTTCGGCTTTTAAAGAATAAAATTCTATCTTTCCCGTAAAGGTTTGATAGCAGTTTAAAGGCTTATACTTCAACTTCAACATTTTCCCATTTGCTAAATCGCCAAAAGACCCATCTTCAAAAGAGTCTTTAAATGCTTTTTCCAAAGCTTTCCAAGGGTCTTCGATGAGAATTCCATCTATTCCTAGTCTAGAAGCGAGTTCTTTCACAACCCATATTTCACTTTTACTCTCGCCTAAAGGCTCGATAGCCTTTTTTGAAATTTTAACATAGCGGTGGCTATAAGGGATTACTATATCTTTTTTCTCTAGATATGTAGCTGCTGGCAAAACTACGTCGGCGTAATCCGTGGTTTCAATCCAATGGGTATCATGGACGACTACGAATACATCTCTCCTTGACAAACCTTTTCTAAGAGCTTTTTGATCTGGAAGCGTAACGGCGGGATTCATATTGTAAATATACACAAATTTAAACTCTCCTTGTTCTAAATACTCCGCTAATGCGACTTGACTAACGATTCTAACTTTCTTTCCATACAGTTCTTCCCCAGTTAAATACGAGATATCCACCATGTACCCTTTGCTGTTGCTGTAGTAAAAGCCTCTATGCAAGCCCAAGAGAGCTGGTATTAGTGATACAGCTCTAACCGATTCAGCTCCATAAACACTCTTCTGAAAGCCGAACCCCATCATAGTTGCGCTGGGCTTCAACCTACCATACACGTCTCCCAACTCTTCTACTTCGCTCCAACTCACGCCAGTTACTTTCTCAACTCTCTCCGGAGTCCACTCTAAAACTTTTCTTCTATACTCTTCGTAGCCGTAGGTCCATTCCTTTATGAAATCCTGATCTACGTAGCCGTGCTCTATAAGATATCTAGCTATTCCAAAAGCCAAGGCTACATCGCTTCCCGGTTTAGGACATAGCCAAATATTCGCTCTCCTAGCGGTTTCGCTTCTCCTAGAATCGACGACAGCTATCCTCCCTCCCCTTTTCTTAGCTTTTACGGAGAGAGCCCAAAGGTGAGGCGCACTAACTACCGCGTTGAAACCCCAATAAACGATCAGTTTCATTTCAGACAATTTTTCAGGTTGTATTCCATAGCTCGAGCCATAGTGTAGCGATAAAGCTTCATGGCCGGATTTACTACATATGCTATAGTCAGTTTTAGAGGCTCCAATAGCGTTCCAAAACCTCTGTGGGAAATACCAAGTCAATAATCCCATATTTCCAGCATATTCTAAGTGTAGAACAGCTTCCGGTCCGTAGTTGTTCAAAACATGTTTAAGCTTTTCAGCTACTAAATCTAGAGCATTCTTCCATTCTACTCTCTTAAAATTTCTGCCAGGTTTAGGTCCTATTCTGACGTAGGGATATAAAATCCTGTTTTCATATACTCTTTTTAAATCACCAACTCCTCTAGGACATGTAAAACCTTGAGTTATAGGATGCTGCGAATCTCCTCTAACGTTTTTTAGCTTGCCAGAGTTATCTAGAGTAAAAATTAGAGAACAAGTATCGTAGCAGTCTCTAGGACAGACGACTTCTACTTCTCTCATATCATTTAGACTGTTTAACAAGTTTCTTTAACTCTTCCGCTCTCTCCTTAGTTATAAGCCCCTTCTTCTCAAGTTCTTCAATACACTTGTCGACATGAGAACACCAGGTTACACAGATCTCGCTAGCCTCTCTATACACAGTCTTGCCGCAGTTAGGGCATTTTTGCTCGGTCTCGTACTCGAAGAATTCCACTTCTTCACCACAGAACGGACATTTCCTGATGATTATCTGAGGAGATATGAAACTCCTGACTCCGGGACAATGTTTAAACATGTCCAATGCCTCCAAGAAATGATATTAAAAGGTTCCTAATAGGATTTCCTGATTATTTTAAAGCTTTCTTCTCGAGAATAGTCGATGCAAGCTCTCTAGGAGTTATAGCGTTTACTCCTAGCTTCCGCGCTAGCAACGTGGATTGCAGAGGCATAAACCCTTCACTCTTAAGAAACTCTACATCTCCCAGCACATCCTTTGTAACACCGTCTCGTATAATCCTGCTTTTCTTCATAACAAGTACTCTGCTCGCATACTCCGCTATCAAGCCAAAATCATGAGTTATGATCAACACGCTTTTACCCTTCTTCACAAGCCTCTCACAGATCTCCATAATTTTAAGACAACGAGCATAGTCCAGTCCCGTAGTAGGCTCATCAAGAATCAAAAGATCCGGTTCTGTAGCCAATACACTAGCTATAGCCAACCTATGTTTTTCTCCAAAGCTCAGCATATACGGCGGAGTGTCTAGAGGCTTATGTCCGAGATCTACTTCTTTTAAAGCCTGAACTACTCTTTTCTTAATCTCGTCTTCTCCATATCCTCTGTTTCTCAAAGCGAAGGCTACTTCATCGTATATCGTAGCCGAGAATATCATTAAATCAGGGTTTTGGAACACGTAGCCTACGTGTTCCGCTATTTTAGAGACTGGAGTAGTCTTGGTATCTAAATCGCCTACCTTAACCCAACCAGTCTTAGGTTTTAAAAGTCCGACTATAAGCTTAGCCAGCGTGGTCTTGCCCGCTCCGCTGTGCCCTATAAGAGCGATGAATTCGCCTCTACCTATTGATAGCGAGACTTTATCCACTGCTTTAGGACCATTAGGATAGGTAAAACTAACATTCTTCAACTCTATCAACATGAAGCACCTCCGACAATGTCTTATAAGCTTCTGAGAAGCGGACGGGAATGGGTATTTCAACTCCTCTAGCTCTAAGCTCATAGGCTACTTCAGAGACGCTGGGAGGTCTAACTCCATACTTTTTAACTTCTTCTTCACGAGAGAAAACTTCCTCCGGGCTTCCCTCGAGCACGATTTCTCCCTGGTCCATAACGATTATCCTATCAGCGACTTCCACCGCCCATTCTACTCTATGCTCTACGACTATAACGGTCATCTCCGTATTCTCTCTAAG
>QMRG01000055.1 GCA_003649235.1 Thermoprotei archaeon
AGCGTTAAGCGATAAGGAAGTACTAAGAAAATTAGAGGCTCTAGGAAGAAAGGTATATAGACAGATAGAAAAGGGAATCGAACCGCACATATACATACCCGTCAGGACGCTAGCTAATACTATTTGGGATGAAAAAAGAAGAATTCTAGTATTAGGTCCAAAGAAGGCTAGAAGAGACTTCTTCGACATAGGAGAAAGCAAAAGGTTTATGCAAACTCTCTTAATGCTGTCCATAATTATAAGAGCTAGAAGAGAAGGAGACTACCCTACGATAAGAGATCTATACTACACAGGTAAGCACACTATCGAATATGTAGACGAGAAGGGAAGAAAACAACGTGAAGAAACCTGGAATAATCAAAATGAATCAAATGCAGTGATTCAAGATATAGAAGTCGCCACAGGGCTTCTACGAGAACATATGGGTATAATGCACGATGCAAAAGGCAAAATAGTCGGAAATGTAACAGTTCGTTCGAAAGGATATACCATAGATCTTTCACGGCTTGGCAGCGGTGCTTACGCCATTCCACCGAACGCTGATAGATTGGAGATAGTTAAAGTCGATGCAGACTACGTGCTAGTAATAGAGAAAGATGCTATTTTCGAACGTTTAAACGAGGAGGAGTTCTGGAGAAAACACAACTGCATCCTTATAACTGGAAAAGGACAACCCGATAGAAGCACGAGGAGAATGGTTAGGAGACTTTGGGAAGAATTCGAGCTACCAGTGTACGTGTTAACAGATTGTGACAGCTACGGCTTCTACATATACTCAGTGTTTAAAAGCGGGTCTATAAGCTTAAGCTATGAAAGTGAAAGACTTGCCACTCCTGAAGCCAGATTTATAGGAGTTATGGTCACAGATATCGAGGAGTACAAAATACCTAGAAATTACATCATAAAAGCCACGGACAGAGATATCAAAAGAGCTAAGGAGCTTATGAGATATCCATGGTTCAAAGAGTCTAAGGCATGGCAGTCACAGCTAAAATTATTTATAAAGAAAAAAGAGAAAGTCGAGATCGAGGCTTTATCGGGACATGGTTTTAAATTCTTGACTCAAGTATATATTCCGGAGAAAATTTCTCAAAAGAAGTGGATAGAATAGTCATTCCCATTTTTCGTCAATAAATTTCTTATAGATACGTCTAGCCTTTTCCTCTTGTACATATTTCCCGAGACCGTCAAATAAATACAGGTCTTTAACCCATTTCCGTTTAAAATAAGTATACTTCTCGCGAGGATCTGTGATGTCAATTATCTCGTAGATTTTTGCGGTTTTACCCGGCTTATAATTAAGGACTCTTCCAATACGCTGGATAAGTTGCCGGGCTTCTCCAGTATTCTCAAATATGACGGCTACTTCTGCATCAGGAACTGTTATTCCTTCATCCAAAACTGTTGTCGACACTACAATATTGCATCGACCACTTAGGAATTGTCTAAAAGCAAGCTTTCTCTTCGACGAAGGAGTTTTTCCTGTAATTAAGACGGCTTTAAACCCCTTCTTCAATAATTCATTATAAATACGTTCAGAGGTTTCTAGATAAAGCGTAAATATGAAAATTTTTTCATTTGAATGCTTTTCTAATATTTCTAAGAGTTTTTCTATCTTTTCCCGTTTCCCTTTTGCAAAAACGGTCTCGTATACTTCAATAGGAGCTACCACTTTAAGCCTAATAAGTTCTTCATAATCCACTGTTATCAATAATTTACCTATTATGGCATAGAGAAGTTCATGATTGCCATCTCTCCTAGTGGGAGTAGCTGAAAGACCGAGCCTATACAAAGCGTCGACGTACAAAGCTATATTTTTGAAAGTTCTTGCTGGGACATGGTGGACTTCGTCTGGAATTAAGAGTTCAAATTTATCTTTTATCTCTGAAAGATACTTTACAGCACTATTGTAAGTTGCTATAGTTATAGGCATTATATTCCTCCTGCCTTCTCCTAGATAACCAATCCTCGCCTCGGGGATTCCTAGATATTCCACTAAATATCTTCTCCAAGTATAGGCTAGTTCTCTAGTAGTTACAAGTATCAATGTTGGCACTTTAAGTTCTTGAATAGCTTTAAGAGCTATGAAAGATTTTCCTCCTCTAGTGAAAATAGCGATAGTTCCTCTCTTCTTTCCAATCCACAGTTTAAAAGCGCGTTCTTGATGCGGCATTAGTCTAAAATTAGCTTTAAAGTCCAAGTCTAATTTCTCCTTTTCCCCTATTTGTAGAATAACCTTATAGCCGTTTTTCTGAAGAGTCTCTATGACAGTATCTATTAAGCCTACAAAAGTAATGGCTTTTCTTTCTCTAAAAGAGATTTTTAAAGTGTCGATTTCACGAGGCACGTATTCAGTATCCATATAGCTTCCTTCTTCATCCAATATTACCCTTTCTTCATAATAGCGTAGTTTACAGGCTTTTCTTAGATTCTTCAAGGCTTCAACATCCATATAGCCGGGGAAATCTATGACTAACATTCCCCTTTCTCTTTTAACTACGGCGGTCATTAGTTCCTTAAGTCTACTTTCGATAACTTCTTCATTATAGACAAGCGTATATCCATATTTCTGAAGAGTATCCCGCACTACTGGAAGATATTTCGCACTCTTTATAACATATCTCCCTCCTATCCTAACTATATAATCTCTCAATTCATCCAGAACTTCACGTTTTAGATCAGCTGTGAAAGAAAAAGTATCTATGTCGAAGATTATGGTTTTTCTGTATTTTTCAAAAGCTTTGAGCACATTATCTCTAACCTCAGGGGTTATGACCGCATATTTCGAAAGGGCGTCTAAAATAGCATTAAGTTCGTTTCTGCTGGAAATATTGTTCCTAGCCCTTTCCGGTGAGAAAACCCATTCTTGACATGACGGATCATATCTAGCAATTTTCTTTACTAGGTTTAAAAAATCCTTAAACTCTTCATCGGTTAGATATCTTTTTCTCTTAAATGTTGTTTCAACAGACATTCGTGAAACCGTTTATCTCTAAACTTATTGCTTTTAGTATCTTTATAGTCTTAAGCCTTATTCTCGAAACGTCAGTTGATTGAGGGCATATCATCCTAAACGTCATTGTTCACCTCCCACATCATCCATGTAAACATCTGACATAACCTTAATTAAGATTCCGTGAAAATGTTAGTAGGTGATTTAAATGGACATACTATGGGCGCCGTGGAGAATGAAATATATTGAATACGAAGCTATTAAAAAGCGGAAGGAATGTATCTTTTGTACTGCTGCAACTACTGAAAATATGGAGGATAACCTAGTTTTACATAGAACTAGGTTATCCGTGGCCTTAATGAATTTATATCCTTATAATACTGGCCACTTATTAATAGCTCCTAAAAGGCATATAGCCTCTGTGGAAGATCTATCAGAAAATGAACTACAGGATCTATTCAATCTTGTAAATCGTTGTTTAAAACTATTAAGGGCGGTTTTCAATCCTGATGGATTTAATATAGGTATAAATCTAGGGCGAGTTGCGGGAGCTGGTATTGAAGATCATGTTCATGTCCATGTAGTCCCTCGATGGAATGGAGACACGAATTTTATGCCAGTCATCTCCAACACTAAGGTTATTCCTGAGGCTTTAAAAGACACTTATAAAAGGCTATTAGCTAAGAAAGAGCTACTCTGTCAAAGCATGATATAAGTATTTTATATCGTCTATTCTCAGATCTTTTAATATAGGTCTTATAGTCCTCGCACGAATTACTGCATCATAGTCTACATCGGCTATTACCAAGTCTTCCTCATAGAGCTTTGCATGCGATATTAACTGACCGAGAGGGCCTCTTAAATGGCTTCCACCGAAAAATCCTACTCCATCGTAAAAACCAACCATATTCACGTAAGCTACAAAAACTGTATTTTCTAAAGCTCTTGCATGAACAAAAGTCTCGAAGAATTGTCTAGAGATATCTGGAGCTGCGGATAATACGGCTATTATCTCTGCTCCTTTTATAGTTAAGATGCGAGCTAGTTCGGGGAAGAACAGATCGAAACATATGAGTATACCTATTTTTCCTACAGGGGTTTCAAAGACTTCGATGTCCTTCATCCATGGCGTAAAATACCTACCTTCTTCGAAAAGACCATAAGTTGGCAGATGTTTTTTCCTATAGATGCCTAGAAGCCCCTCAGGTCCTATAAGAACGGCCGAGTTGTAGATTAAATGCCTCTCTCCTCTCTCTGGCAGTCCTGCGATTATATAAACGCCGTAATCATTAGCCAAATTCTGAAGTTTTTCCGTAGAAGGACCTGGGATTTCCTCTGCTAATGAATAAACTAAATCCTTTAAAACATAACCGGTAACAGAAAGTTCTGGGAAAATTACCAGGTCGCATTCCTTCTTAGCGGCTTCCAATAAGGTTTTTTCTATTTTTTCTATATTTCTCTTTTTAGATGCTGGAATGTTTTTTATCTGTGCTAATGCGATTTTAGGCATATGCTTAAAACGGATTAAAGATATATGTCTCTTGCGGACATCTATACTTGATGGAAGATTTTCTTAAGGAAATATCAAATATTATGGTCAGAGATGTTATTACAATTAATCATGATGAACCCGTGAGTAAGGCTCTTTCTATAATGCGAGACTACGATATCTCAGTTCTCCCAGTTATACAAGATAACAAATTGATAGGTCTGATTGACAGATTGCGTATATTGGAAAGCGGCTTTTCGCCCAATACTAAAACTGGTTCTATAGCAGAGTCCTCTCCATCATTAAGTCCAAGAGATACGATACTGGACACGGCTCGAACCCTAGTTGCGCATAAATTCGAAGCTCTCCCAGTGCTTGATGATAAGAAAAAGCTCGTAGGAATAGTTGCAAGATATGATATAGTAAAGTACGCATATAATATCAAGTGGCTCGATAAATTTAGAGTTAAAGACGTCATGTCTACTAACTTAATCACGATATCTCCTCACGATTCGATAGGAAAAGCTAGGAAAATGTTAGTTAGCCATGCGATAAGACAGCTTCCTGTCGTTGATGGTAATAAATTAATTGGAATCGTAAGTATAAGAGATATATTAGAACGAGTTTATAGCGTAAAGCTTAAAAGGGCAAGAATGGGAGAAGTCGTTGGAGAGACTGAAAGTATATTCTCGAGACCTGTAAAATCTATAATGTCGAGGCCCGTATTCTACGTAAATGTGGAAGATAGGCTTTCGAAAGTTGGGGAGATAATGATAGAGAAAGAGGTTTTCTCTACTCCAGTTGTAGATAGGAAAGGTCCTGTAGGTATAGTGACTCGAGGAGATATTGTTAGATTAATTGCTTCGCGAGTTTTAGAGGTGATGTTACCGATTTCCTTCAAAGGACTAGAATATCTTCAACCGCATCTAGTAGGATTAGTCAATGTTAGGGCTTCTAAAACATTTAATAGGCTAATAAAAATGGTTGATGTTTTTGAAGGGAGTATAGTTTTGAAAAAACAGCGAGTAGAAGGGACACGTAATATATACTTTGCAGAGGTTTCTGCTAAAACTGCGAGAGGAGTTTTTTCTGTGTCGGAGGAAAGCTGGGATGCTGTCCAAGCTATTGTAAATGCCTTGAAACTTCTCGAAAAACAGGTAGAAAAATCTATAACTAGGAAAAGAGAGGCTAAAAGAAGGAAGAGATAACAATTATTTTCTTAAAATACTTAACAATTTCTCTTGATAACAGGTATAGGTATTTAAAATACTAAGCTTTAGCTTAAACCGGGAACAATGAAAGTTAGCATTTTCACATTAGAATATCCGCCATACGTATATGGTGGTGCTGGAATTCATGTATATAATATAGTTAAGCGCTTAGCCGAAGCCATAGATATAGAAGTTAGAACATTGTCTTTTAAGGAGGAAATTAAGCAGTATAAAGAAAATAGAATAACCGTGAAAAGATATTCGCCTTGGCTTGATGTAATCGAAAAAACTAGCGAGAAATATAGGCCAGTGTTTAAAGCCATGAGCTTAGCTTTAGCTATGAACACAGATAAAGTTGACGCGGACATAGTTCACTACCACACGTGGTATATGTCTCTCTCCGGTTTTATAGCAAAGAAGTTATACAATGTCAAGCTAGTAGCGACAGTACATAGTCTCGAGCCTAGAAGGCCTTGGAAACATGAAGCTTTAGCTGAGGCTTATAATATCTCTCTCTGGCTTGAAAAAACTGGCTTGGAAGCCTGCGATGCGATAATCGCAGTAAGTAATTTTATGAAAAATGATATAGCAGAAGTTTATGGGATAAAGAGAGATAAAATAGAAGTTATCTATAACGGCATAGACGAGACTCTTTGGAAGCCGATTGAGGACGAGACAGTACTACACAGGTATAAGATTAAGCGTCCTTACGTTCTCTTCGTAGGTAGGCTCAGCATACAGAAAGGCATCTTCACCTTATTGAAAGCATTTAAATCGATTTCATCTAGCGCTACATTAGTCCTAGTAACCGGAAAGCCGGATAGCTGGGAAGTATTAGAAAAATTCAAAGCAACTATAGGAGATATGGATAACGTTATATGGATAAATAAAATGTTGAAAAGTAAAGAGTTAATCCCCCTTTACACCATGGCAAGAGTCTTTGTATGTCCGAGTATATACGAACCATTTGGAATAGTCAACCTGGAGGCTATGGCAACAGAAACTCCTGTAGTTGCGTCTAAAACTGGAGGAATTCCTGAGCTTATTATTGATGGCGAAACAGGAATTTTAGTTAATCCCGGAGATGTGGATGAATTAGCTAAAGCGATAAAGTATATCCTTGACAATCCTGACGAAGCAAAGGCTATGGGGGAGAAAGGGAGGAAGAGAGTACTTCAATATTTTACCTGGTCTAAAATAGCTGAAAAAACTTTAAAGCTTTACAAAGAAATAGTGGAGAGGCAATGAATATAAGAGAGATAATAGCCAATTCTGAGTCTTGGCTTAGAAGGAGACGATGGTATGATTTAAAAGATCAAAAGATCAAATCTATAAAGCTCTTCTGGAGCCTTAAAATAGGAGATATTTATTTAACAGTTATAAAGGTAAAAGCCGCTAATAGAACCGAAAGATTTTATTATATACCCTTATTGATTGAGGTAAGTACATCCTCTCATTATTGTGAAGAAATAAATAAACTCTATATTTGCGAAGCGGAATATTATCCAACATACTATAACTCTTTCTTCACTGCCCAGTCGCAAAATTATACCAATGACTTGATTATCAAGCCGTATTCCAGGCTAGAAGCTTCGAGAATTGTTGAACCTATAACTGGCTCGACAAATCCTGTTGTAAAAATAGTAGATGAGAAAGGAAATTCTTCAATTCTTAAATCTTATAGGAAAATCTATAAAATAAACAGAGAATTTCTCTTCTTAAAGAAACTTCAAACAAAACTATCAAATATACCAAAGCTTTTGGCTAGCCTAAAACATAAGAAATGGGGCGTTTTTTCCATAATTACGCAATATGTAAAATCTCTAAGCGATGGAGGAATGCCCTTTGCTAAAAACCTTATAGAGTATCTGGAATATTCCTCAGATCTGCCGGAAACTCTAGCGTGGAAGTTAGGTGAAGTAACCGCAAGGTTTCACAATTGTCTAATAGATGACACAGAGCTGTTTTTTAAACCTGAGGATATTAACTATGATGATATTTTAAAGTGGAAAAATAGAATCTTTAACAGAGTGAAATTTCTAGGTTTAACTTCATCTTCTCTAGAAACACACATTAAAAATTTCCATCTACATCTAGGAATAAAGAAGGTTCAAATTCATCAAGATTACCACTTAGCCCAACTTCTATATACAATCGATAACGATTTTATAATATTAGACTTCGAAGGAGAACCTGGAAGGGATTATAGAGAACTATTAGTTAAAGAACCTGCAGTCAGAGATTTAGGATGCATGATTAGAAGTTTCGATTATCTAGTATATTCAATATTATCTAATATTTTGAATTTAAAGGATGATAAAATATACGAAGTAATTTCAAAGAATGAGAAAATTTTAGAATGGAGATGTGGCGTAATTGAAGCATTTTTAATGAGTTATCTCCGAAATATAGAAAAAGAGGTTTTAGGAAACTTTGTTGATTTTAAAGAGTTAACTATACTCACTTTGCCTTGGATTCTGGAAAAGGCTCTTTACGAAGCGATATACGAGAAGAAATACCGTCCTCAGTATCTATATATTCCGTTAAACGGAATACAGGAGTTTACTGAGAATCTTCATCCAATGTTCCAATTAATAAAACACTATGTTTAAATGCTAAATATTTTAACGAGAATTTATTATTGCTTTCTTGTGTAATGTAGTGGGGATTCCGAGCCGGTGTTCAATTTGGAAACTACAAATAGAGACTACTCTAAAACACTTGGGACGCTGAAGCAAGTACAGAGAGACGCCTATAGAGATATAATAAACGGAACTGTAATCGTCATTATAACTTTGGCTTTTTCCATAGCCACGCTCTACATACTAACCTTTGCTCGTACAGATATTAGTAGTATATCTCTCAGCATAATTGAAACTATTATCTCGTTGATCGTATTATATGTCTCGATTTCTCGACTTGCTCTAATGTTTTGGGACTCGTGGAGAATAACAGGCTATCCAGCATTTTCTCTTAAGGATATGAATAATAGATCTCACGATGCAAAACTATATGGACTACTTAAACGAGAGGATAAGACGGTTCGCAAGATAATTAATCTAGCTACTCTATCTATTACGCTAATATACCTGCAATTCTCCAGCAAAATCCACATATTAACTAGTGTAATAGAGATACCCAAAATTTTCGTGTCAGAGCCTATCTTAATATTCTTACCGTTACATGTAGTTATACTATTTTCCATAGCGCACAACATACCTTTCCTAGCGGCTCTTCATGAGAAGATAAAAGGCGAATTAGATAGCGCTACAATTTTATTCAGAGGGAATATATGCCCTATATGCGAGAAAGTAATTCCTAACAGATCTGTACACTGTCCTTACTGTGGAGCTTGTATCAAAGAAGCAGGTGAGGCAAGTGTCAAATAGCTTAAAAATTCTAGCATTTTCCGATGTTCATGGACGCAAAGATGCTATCGAAAAATTCGTAAACGATGTTAAAAGACGCAAGGTAGATTTCGATATAATTGTAATAGCTGGAGACTTAGGAAATCCACAAAAACCCAAAGTCTTCCTAGAGATACTTAAAAAAATCTCCGAATTAAAAAAACCAATTTACTTTGTTAGAGGAAATTGGGACGTGAATTTCTTATGGGAGCAGCTAGATTACGTTTACGACTTAGATATAGTAGGCCCAGTACCTATCAAAGAATATATAGTCGTTGGTCATGGACGTAACGCCAAACCTTATCCTATCCAAGAAGGTAAAGTTATCTTAATAACTCACTATCCACCATACGGTATACTTGACAAGGGTAGAAAACTTGAAGCCCCTCAAAATACCCTTCATTCTGGCTTAGTAGAGGTAAACTACCTTATAGACTTCTATAATCCGATTATTCATATATTTGGACATAGTCATTCATTTGGAGGTGTGGAATTTTTCTTCAATGGAGTAATGTATGTTAATGTAGCTAGATTGGATCGAGTGACAAAGAGCGGGTCTCATATAGGAAATTACTGTATAATCAATATTGAGGGAGGTAAAGCTCGGATAAACTGGTTTTATCTTAATGGAATATGGAAAAACTGCAGCAACTGCAGAAGGAGAGTACACCTACCAGCTAATTGGCGCATATGTCGCCGATGTTCCCGAAAGAGAGATTTGAAAAAAGAGAAAATACCTGAATTCTATCGTTTGATAAAAGTTAAAGTTCAGAAAATAAACGCGGATAAGAATATTGAGGACTTAGCTTTGCTCACTATGAGAATACCTATTCAAACAATAAAAGATAGTACAGTTTTAC
>QMRG01000056.1 GCA_003649235.1 Thermoprotei archaeon
TTCCATTATGAAAGTTTTCCAGAGTTCTAGGTATTTGAAGCCTATTTCTCTGGCGATCGTAAAGTTGTGTTTATTGTATAGAGTTAAGCCTTCTGCCTTATACTTTTTTAACATCTTCTCATACTTAGTGTAGTTGAAGTAGGCTCTAGTAGCTAAAGCTAATACGTGAGCGAGTGCTCGCTCGAAATCTGCTGTTATAGAGCCAACAACTTCGCGGACAACGATGCTTCTAGTTTTTAAATAGACGAGCCTAGTTTCGTAGATGGAGACTATAACTGCTAAGAGGAGGACGGCTATTATGAGGACCGTAGTTACTATTATCTGTCCCTTCGCCATATTATCCACCATAGCCTAATGTTAACTCAATTTTTAGAAATGTTCCTCTGCCCTCATCAGGCTCGGCTACACATACATAGGTATAAGTAACCGACTCCGCCTCTATTATATTGGCTTCCTGCCAGTTTTCTACATTGGATATTGGTTTTCTATTGAGTTTAACCCATTCCAACGTTCCATTTCTATATATTTTTAACACATATACATCCATGTTGAAGACTACTTGAGGAGGTATGTTTACAGAGATAAATAATATTAACTCATCCTCCCAAAGTCTACCAGTTAGATTACCTTTAATTATTATGTTTTCATATACACGGGCGTCTCCAAAATCGTTTAATATATTATATGCTACCCGTCTCAGATCGGAGGTTTCTCTAAGGTATATGGAGCGTAGAGGAGTTGTAAGGTTCATTATTGTAACTAGAGTAATTGTCATTACTATGGCGGCTAACATTACTTCGATTATCCTAGCCTGTCCCCTTTTCACCCTTCAGTAACCCTCCATATAGTTAATTTCACTACATATGGATAGTTAAACAAGTGTCCTTCTCTTATCAATACGACAGAATTTACAGGCTCGTAGTAAGTTCCATATCTTATATTGACTTTGGGTATCCTATTGATTATTACTATGATGTAATCGCCTCTCCACTGTGCGATTACAAACATGTGAGAAGATAGTTTTTCTACATACTCAACTCTATAAACCTTATATCGGAATCTTCCCCTGTTAATTACATAGCATGCAGGCGTGGTGGATGGAGGAGAAGTTCCATTACATTCTAGGTTTACAGCTACTACTGTAAGTAGAGAACGATATTCCGGTACTGCTTGTATGACTTCATCCTTGACTAGAATAGCTGATCTGGGGAGAACTTCTATATCTTTCTCTAAGATTATATAATCGCCTACTACGTATCCTTTCACGGGTGCATTTTCTGGTATACTTGTAAAAGCATCAACTGCTACGAATCCATACCAGTTAGTATGTATTAATAGTATCGCTAAGTATTTCTTGACTTGACCAGGTGGAACATTATTGAAGAAACCTTCTAAATCGTTCATGAAGTCTAAAATGCATTCTCCCTGTAGGTTTGTCATGTTAGTGCGAGTAAATATTTCTTCTATATTGGCTGTGTCTATATTTCCTACTCCAGATTGAACTTTTATCAAAGTGTATATACCAGTTATGTTAGCTGAAGGTACGTCAAGTCCATAGTAGTTTTTCAGCTTTATCTTGAAAACCGCTGGTAAGTCGTCTTGTCGTCCCGGGGTTGAATAATATTCGAGAACAGTTACTTCGTGAGAAAGTAAGGGGGTCATCTCCAGCACGAAGCCGTATTCGTTAGATAAACCTAGCAATTCAGCTATATAACTCCCGTTTATAAAAAGCGGGTTAGGAAGCTCCGTGAGGTTAGCTAGTCTCATTATCTTATCTGGATCTAGCTCATAGGGTGTTCTAGTACCGTATTGCGCTAATCCAAAATCTCTTAATGTGCCATTATATGCTGTAAAGTTATAGCCCCAATCTGGAGGATCTCCTGGGGTAAGCACTATTTTATCCATTATTCTCTCTGCTACAGTGTACAACTGCTCCTCTCTAACGTGAGCCGTATCTCTGAGAAATACTGCTAGGGAGTACTGGGCTATCAATATTATAAATATGATCGCAATGGTTATTCCTATATATTCAAGCATTGCATGCATTTTAACCACTATTTATACTTTTACCCAGGGCTACATAATATTTTTTATTTTGTCTAATGACAACCACTATAGGATTTTTACAGGGAACATAGAGAACAGGTCCATATTCTATTCCTCTAGTATTGTCTATTACTGTATGATTAAGGACTCTCACTGCTCCAGAGCCAAAATTTGGAACTACTACGACTTTTACGACTTGATGATGTTGAAGCCTCACTTTTACTAGTAGCCTGTTTTCTTCTACGTCTTCTAATTCTATAATATAAGCGGCTCCTCCCACAGTCTGCGGTATCTTCAAGTTCATATACGTGAAACCGCCTTCACCGAGGGTATGAATGGATACTATCTCAACTATTTCTCTAGCTACAGATTCCGCAACTTCTGCTAATCGGGTACGCTGCGTTTGTAGAAACGCTACATATAGCATCGCCTCTGCAAAAAGGGATACTATCACCATTATAGCTATTAAGGCTAAAGTTCCGAAGAGATGCGAGAAGACTGGATGTGGCATAAATCCCTCACCCCAGTGTTCCTATCTCAATATGAGATATTCTGACAACCACTATCGTCCCCGCTGCTGTTTGCTCCCCACTAAGCGTTTTCTGGTCTTTAAGCTGCCCTGCGACGTAGACAGATAAAGTAAACGAGTTCTCGTCTAAATAGTAATTAATTAGAGTAATATTCTTACTCCTAACCACGACCGGTATCGTTCCTGCCCCTCCAGTTCTTCCTATAGTTAAATTGATAAACACTACCTCAAAAACATTGTACTGTCTGAGATTCCCATTCTTCAATACGTTGTATACTCCGAGATAGTTTACTCTGACACGTCTACATACGAGAATTGTTGCAGGACCTTCCCAGAATTCTTCATATACAAGTGTGACAGGCTCTCCAATCTCGACTATATACTTCTCTAGCTCTTGTGCGGGATTTGTAACTCCTTCCGGGTATAAAACGTTTAGAGGCGGAGCGGTTAGCAAGTTCCCGCCTCTTAAAACGAGTGCGTCGGGATTTTCTCTTAAAGCTACATTATTATTGATTCTGACTTCGAGATCTCCTTCTAAGATATCTCTTGTAAAATCTAAGCGAGCTGTTCTAAGGCTAAATCTCACATATCTAGCTCCTCCAGATCCTAGAGCCACTTGTTCTATAGCATCGGCTAAGTACGTCATTAAATTTTTAGAATTTTGATACTCTGTGGCTTGGGTATGGTATTCTACTACCGTGTTGCTGAGGAAAAGCGCTATCCCTAGTATAGTTATCATTATACCTGTCAATATAACCGTGGTTACGGTTACTGATAATCCCTTTTTCTTCAATATTTCACGCTCCAAATTGTAGTACTTGAGCTATGTGAGGAGAAATAGCCATAGTCAGTAACGTGGTTAACACGAGTAAGAGAGCGTGGAAGAAGCCTCCATATACTTTTTCAGTCGAAATTTTTCCTGCCGTTAAGCCTGTAATGTAAGAGTTTAAGACTATTGGTGGTAGGAAGGTTCGGGTAAGCGATACAACGGCTATAGACATTCGCGCTATGCTCATTATGTTGTTCATAAATGCTATCAGTATTATGACTACCAGGGTTGTTATAATAGAGCCTATATAGGGTATCATTATCAGCGGTTTTAATATTCTACGTTTTTCTCTTTCTACCAGTTCTATCATTTCTGCGAAATTGGCTAAGCTTTCAAGAGTTTCCGGGGTTCCTCCTCCAACTTCAATGCTCTCGGTTAGTAAAAACATGGTTATCCTAGCAAGCCAGCTTTTAACTTTTTTAGCAAAATCTTCGTATATGTTAGATAGGGGCATGCCCCATCCTATTCTTTTAGCTATTAAATC
The DNA here is from genome assembly GCA_003649235.1 of Thermoprotei archaeon. Lineage (GTDB taxonomy): Archaea > Thermoproteota > Thermoprotei > Thermofilales > B69-G16 > B69-G16. The sequence goes on from QMRG01000056.1 coordinate 3,889, forward strand.
GAGGTGTTTGCTGAATTTTCCGTAATCTCTAATTGAAAGATTTATTATACATTTCTCTGGAGAAAGTCCGGTTTTCCTAACTTCTACTAGATCTCTTAAGAATCTAGTTATGCCGAATTCTACACCTTTATATTCTTTCATTAGATATTCGGTAGCTAGCCAAGCCGGTATGAGCCCACTTATCATTGCTATCGACAATCCAACTCCTGTCTCGAAGCCCGGTGGAAGTCCGAATTGTAAGGTTATGTCTTCTATGAATTTTCTATATGGTGCAAAAATGGGATTTGAAGCTGGCATGAAAAAGGGTAGAGTCAATAGTATCGCTAAAGCTATCGTTATAGGGAGAGAGACTGTGAAATAAACATAGTAAGGCCTATAATCTGAAGTTGGATATTTGGGTTGCATCATATCCGCCAGGTAAATAAAAAGCGCAGAGATCATAGGCATTAGCACGTAGGAGAATAGAAAGAATTCGGCTCCACTCATTAATGGCAGCATTGCTTGGGCTAATGCTCGATTTACAATGAATATAGAGTATATGGATAGAGCTAATACGACTACTACCGCCATGTATGCTTCCATTAATATGCCTACACGCTCTGCTATGGCTCTTACCTGCGATATTCTATCTCTGAACATAACCTCGGTTTGCCTATACAAGTAGTGTACAACGTCGCCGCCTGTCCTCAATGTAGCTGCGTAGCCTAGCATAAGTTCTTTATATTGCCTATCTGGCACGTTTTTCGCGGATTCCTCTATAGCTGTTAGAGGATCCTTACCTAAAGCTTTTACATTTATGAAGAATTTTACGGCTTCTTTTCTAATCTCCTTAAACAGGTATTCTGGCGCTTTAGCTAGACGTTCAAAGCTTATGTACGGCGATACTCCTCCTGTTGCCATTGTGGAGATATAAGCTGCCAAATAGGGAGATTCCAGATTCAATCTTGTAGATCTGTTATACTTAGCTATAACTGGTATAAACGCCAAAATAAATGCTAATAAAAAAGGTATTCCCACAATTGATAGTACAGGTACTAGTACAAGTAGAAATGAAGGAAGAAATGATAAAATCCCGGAAATATGTAATATTGTTAGCGTTATAGAGAAGACGGAGTTTATGATTAAAGCAATTAGAAATACAAAGCCTATTAGAGATGCATAAGCTTCTGGATATATTTTCATATCTGCTGCTTTTATATCGGATTCTAGATGCTTGAAAAGTTTAAGGAATATTTTCCCGATCCACCAGAAGTTAGCGTAGATAAAGCCGATAAAGCTCAACTTTTCCCACCTTTAAGCTCTTTTTCTACAAATTTCTTGCCTTCATCTGTAAGTTCAAAGCCGAGAATAGGGGCTCCTCCCGAATATACTACTGTATTTTTTATCAATTTTCTTTTATTTAATTCTCTGATATGACTCCATATTCCTAAAGGATCTATATTCAACCGTTTCGCTATGGTCTTATAGTCGAGGGGGGCTTCTTCCCGATATATAAGCTCTAGTATTCGTTTTTGAATTTCATCTTCCGTGAATTCTACATTCGCTGTTGTAGCAGTTTGAATTTTCACTTTTTGAGGCTTAATAGTGGGAGGTTTAGTAGTGGCTTTTATTTTCGTAACTGGCGTAGGTCTTCTGGGATAAACAGCTATCGCGCCTGCCATTTTCTTTACTTCTTCTGGGAACATATAGAATTTCGTGATTATCTTTGAGACATCTGAAACGTCTCTTATTTTATTTTCGAGCATCCATTCAATTATCTTCTTCCTATCTTCGATTTCTCTTTTGAGTTTATCAACAGGTGTACCGGTACGAAGCGATAGCACGGTCAATAGGTAGCTATCATTGACTTTCTCGAATTTATCGGTGAGTGGATTCCATTTTATCATTTCAATGTATTCTCCGAAGTCTTTTATTTCCCATACAGTTTTCACTCTCCTCGCGAAACCGCCTCCAGGTAGCGGCGTTCTTTCGATATGAACTACGATGTTCATTAGAGGAATATAAGGTTCTGACACATTCATAGGCGAGCTCATAAGTCGTCTGACCACATTTTCTAAGCTATCTGCGTGAAAAGTGGATAGACCTCCGTGACCAGTAGCCATCGCTTGGAATAACACGAAAGCTTCTCTACCTCTGATTTCACCTACTATAATGTAGTCCGGTCGGTATCTTAGCGAAATTCTCACTAGCTCGTATAGATCTATTTCTCCAGTTTTCGATTCTCCAAGTCCATAGCTTTCCCTGCTTACTAGCTGTACCCAGTTTTCGTGTTCTATATTGATCTCCGGGGTTTCCTCTATAGTTACGAGTTTGTAAGAGGGCTTTATAAAATTCAATAATGCGTTAAGTAATGTAGTTTTGCCAGCGGCAGTGCCTCCGATCACTATTACGGTCATTCTATGTTCAAGCATAAGCCATAGATATGCGGCAGTCCACGGATCTAGAGTTCTAGACTCTATCAGTTCTATAATTGAAAATGGCTTTTCTCTGAATTTTCTTATCGTAAAAGTGCTGCCTCGCGGGGAGATTTCTTCCCCGTATGTCGCCGCTAACCTGTGTCCTCCAGGGAGACGAGCATCAACTACGGGGAAAGCCGTGGATACATGTTTACCGGCTACGTGAGCTAGCTTGACGATGAACTCTCTTAAGTAATCGTGTGATAGGAACATAACGTTTGAAGGTATGCTCTCATACTTTCTATGCCAGACATAGATTGATTTTTCGACGCCGTTACAAGATATGTCTTCGAGCATGGGGTCTATCATCATGACGTTTATTGGACCGTAACCCAGTAGGTCTCGTTCTACATAGTATATTATTTTGTCCCAGCTTTCCTCTGATAAACCTCTAAAAGCTCTCTTATACTTCTCCAAAAGCCTCTTAGCTTCTTTCAATACGTAGTTCTTTACATCTTCTTCTATAGTGGCAGGAGGTTTCATCTCGACGCTTAGGATATCAATGAGCTTTTCTACGACTTTTCTCTCTTGAGGAGTAAGTTGTGCTTCTTCTACGAAATACGCCAATTGCCCGCCTAACTGGGGTATGGATACTATCTTTACCTTAGCAAAAGGTTCTACTACCCAGTATTCGTCAACGACTTTATATTCTGGTTTTAACGGTAAAAAGTAAACTACATCTTCATCAGTATACTCTATTTCTATTCCCCAGTACTCTATTAATTTTCTTTTTACGACTACTTCTTTTTCTTTCTTTTTCGCTTTTTTCTTTTTAATTTCTTCCTTTACCTTACTTTTATCTTGTTTTTTTACGTCTTTTTTCTTAACTATGCCCGCCATTATCTATACCTCTCGACATTATATCATGGCAATTCTATCTAATATTGATAACTCGTGAATTGACTTAAAGTTAAGAGATATGGTTATTACTCTGTATACTGTTATTTTCAAAGAGTGGTGTTATTGATGGAAAATGCTGAGCAAAATGCCCCCTATAATCGCGACGTGATAAGGAAAGGAGAAGATATTTTGAGAGAGCTTGTTCTCAAAAGTAGAGGCATGGTCGAGTACGCTATGGTAGTCAGTCCTGAAGGACTATCTTTATTTCATTATTTACCTAGGGAATATGATCCAGACTCGCTCTCGGCAGCTACGATAGCTATGATTGGGGCTCTTACTTCTGCTCTTGGAATTTTAGGTAAAAGTGGCTATCTAAGGCTCGATGTAGCGCTAGATGATGGCAGTCATTTGATAATTTCTCCGCTAGGAGATTACGCTCTAGTAGTATCAACGGTAAAATCACCTAATCTAGGCTTTGTATATTTTATTGTTGAAAACTTTTCTAGAAAATTGACACAATTTATAAAAACTAACTTAAAAATATAATAGAGTTAATACTCGTTAAAATAGTTTAAAATATTTAATAAACTAGAAAACTAATATTTTAAAATGTAATTTAAAAGCAAAACTTTTAAGCATATTTAATGTAAGTTTCATGAAGTGGATAAATATGTCTAGCCGCTACGATGTTATAAGAGAGATACTGAATGCCCTAGTTAAAGATAATCCGTATATAAATTTCGCAGAGATCGTAAGCGTCGATGGACTTCCTATAATGAGCTCCTCAGAATCTCCTATGGAAGAATCTATAGCCGCTATGACAGCGGCTATGAGCGGTGTCGCTACGCGGTTTATCTCTGAATTGAAGAAGGAGAAAATCGACTGGATTGGAGTATTCGCTGGAGATGGTAGCGGGGCGATAATTATTGATATAAGTACTGAGGCTTTTCTTGTAGCAATGTTTACGCCTGGAGCTAAACTCGGGCTTATACTTCATGATATCAAGAAAGCTAGAGCGAAGTTAAGCGAAGCTATGGCTTAATGGGGATTTGATGGAGAATAGTATTACTTCTTTACTTCTAAAATTTGAAGAAATACTTAAAGAATTTAGTCGAAATTTTCCAAGCTTTGAGGCAGTTTATCTATTAGATGGAGAAGGATTTACCATAGTAAGTTTAGGCAGAAAAGAGGGAGAAAAAGTTCTATATCATTTAATAAATTTGCTTAAAGAAGATTTTTCTACATTAATTTTATTGGAAATCGAGGATAGTAATACTCGGCTATGTTTAGCTAGGATACCTAATACAAACTACTTTTTAGCTGTATATGCTTCTAGAAATATAGCCGCTGGTTTAATTAGAGTAAAAATTAAACATCTTAGTCGTGACCTAAAGTACTATTTAGATTCTCTCGATAAATCTATTAAAGAAAATGAGGAGATACAAGAAGTGAATATCCAAGATTTGAAGCGTTTATTAGAGTTTTTATCTAAAAGGTGAACACATGTCGCCTCGTATTGTTAAAATAGTCGTAACTGGCCCTTTTGCTTCGGGTAAAACTACTTTTATAAAAAGTTTAAGCGAAATAGTCCCTGTAGTCACCGATGTAGGATTAAAAAATACTTTCGAAAAAACCGTCAAGAAATTCACGACCGTAGCTTTAGATTACGGTCGGATAAAAGTAGGAGACGACTTGGTAGTTCATTTATTTGGAACTCCTGGCCAGTTTAGATTTAGCTTTATGTGGAAGATCCTGGCTAGAGGCATGCATGGATATATATTACTAGTCGATAGCAGCAGACCTGAGAATGTAGACGAAGCAGTGTACGTGTACAATTTCTTTAGACAGATAGGTGACGTTCCACACATTATAGCAGCTAATAAACAAGATATAGAAGGATGTCTAACTCCTGAGATTATAAGAATGATGATGAAGATTCCTCCTTCAACTCCAGTAGTCCCTCTAATAGCTACGGATCCTGAGAGTGTTAGGAAAGTGTTAATAACCCTTGTAAAACATATGATAACATGGTATAGCTCTAGACAAGAAGCAAAGGTTAGGGGTAAATATGTATTATAGTAAATTACTGGAAATACTTGGGATTAACGAAATATTTACAATTGATTTTCTCCAACTACTTCCCATAATCGTAGGAGTTTTCATCGCAGTTATAACGGCTATTTTCGCTACTTTATTTCTACTTAAAAGACGGCGGAAAAAGGAGAATGGAAAAACTTATGAGGAAGCTCCAGCGAAAACAGAGCCGAAGATTCCTGAGCCGAAGATCTCTAATGAAGAAGTAATGAAAGAATTAAATAATTTGTCTAAAGAAGTATTTGAGATAAAGAAGTATTTGAGGGATTTGACAGCACATCTAGAGCGTTTTTTAGCTAGAGTACCCTCTTTGGCAGGAGCTCTTTCCAAATACTCTATAACTCCTATAAATAACCTGCGAGAAGCTGTTGACTATCTAAACTTAAATGAAATAGTCATTTTCTTAGATACCGGATTACCTCTCGAATCGTATCCGTTACCCGTAGATGAAAA
>QMRG01000057.1 GCA_003649235.1 Thermoprotei archaeon
AAACTATTTGTATTAATAAACCTATACCACTGAAAGCCGTTTCTTCTAGCGATGGTTTAATACCGAAGAATAATTATTGACTAAATACAGGCGCTATTTTTGACAATATCTTCGATTCTAAAAGCACTTCTAAAAGTATTTTCTCATGGACTTTCAAACCTTTCCTTATAGACCGTGGATATTTATCTAATTTTTCTCCGTAAATATACTTCTCATCCTCTAGAAAGTTTAAGACTTCTCTAAAATTCAATTTTCCATATTTCCAGAATTCGTAAAGAGTAGGCCTCAACTTATAATTCTCTAAGTAGTGTATTCCACAACAATTGGGAATTGTATGTAGATCGAATAATCCTTCTTTACACGTTGCAAAGCCTATACCCTGTCTCACAGCGACATTTTTTAATACATCGAATTTTTTGTATATCCATTCTCGGTTAGGCTTAATGACATCAATTTCGGGCTTCCTAGGAGAGTATGGTATCCAGAATTTTTCCTCTTCATATATCGGACTTTCAATAAGCTTACTTAGCATTTTCAGATCTCCTCGTCTACACCTCAGGACTTCGACTATTACCTGTCTAACACCGGCCGACTTTAGCAATGAGAAATACTCATCGACCTCTTCCTCACCTCTAAAGACACCCGGGATTAGAGGTTGTAGGCGAACTACCACAGGGACTCCTTGGCTTGAGAAGTATTCACATATTTTCAATCTCTTTAAAGGAGAAGGAGCTCTAGGCTCTAGTTTTCTAGCTAATTCCTCTTTATGAGTTATCAGAGTTACCTGAGGATTACTAGGGATTTATCGTATAGCTTTAATATCTCGCTCCTCCAAGGATCCTCCATAACGATTGTAGACTTCGTGTTGATGATAAGGGGTATCGAGTATTTTAGAGAAATTTTCAGAATTTTTAGACTCAACTTTTTAGCCTGCTCTATAGGTTGAAAAGGCTCGGTAAGCGTAGATAACCTGAAAGGTATAGTCTTTAAATTTCTCTTCTTAAGTTTTTTAGCTACTTTCTCAAACTCCCTTATAATTCTCCGAGTCTTCCTTGAATACCAATCTGCATAACAATAGATACAGTTTAAACTACAAAAATCGTAGGGTTCTATTTTTAAAACGGAGTAACATAGTGTGCTTATGTAAGGGCTTGGTCCTATGACAAGCATCTAATTTCTAAACGAGTACAGAATTTTAGCCTTACTGGTTTGAAGAGAACAAGATTAGTGTTCAATTCATTCATTTCCAAAACTTTATCGTTCGATAAGTAAATTCCATTGAATCAAATTATACTTTGAAAGAGAGTAAAGCCCTATAGTAGAGGTTAAAGCTGACTTTAGAGAAAAGTAGACCAATTGAAACGCTTGCTAAACCTTGTCGTCTATCTGAAATTGTTCACTATACTATATGTAATGTATTATTTACGATTTTTAACCCAATACTTTCATTCAACTCTATCAGTTATTTTAACCCTCATGCTTGCTCTTTACTAGCAATACCAGTATAATTATAGCCGCTATTTGAGTCAATAATGCAATAGCTGAAACTAGGAATACTGAAGCTGATATATCTATTAAATACCCGTAGATAGCTCCCGCCAACAGAGCTCCTGCACCTATAGCAGTATTAAGGATTCCATAAGCTGTTGCCCTAACATGTGCTGGAGAAAGATCTGCTACTGCCGCTCTGTACACTGATTCTTTAGTGCCTAGTACAAAGCCGAAGATTATAGCCGCTAGCAGTATCGAAAGTAGGTCTCCTTGAAAAGCTAAGGGAGCTATGAGGATGGTGGCTATAAATGGTACGAAAAGCATTGTCAAACCTATCTTATCGTATATTATTCCAGTGATCAAGGCTAGAGGCGCATCTACGAATTGTATCCCAGCATAGAGGACTGGTACGAACCAGGCTCCCAGGATGCCCAGCTCCGTTAGCTTAGACGCTTGGTATAGTATTAAGGACGCCGGGAATAATCCTATAGTGTTTAAAGTTACTGCCAAGATATATAGCATCGTAGATTTATCGATAACTCCCCTCTCGGCTTCTTTAGGCTTTGGAGGAGGTTCTCCGTATACTCTTAGCGAGTTATATACTAAGAATAAAGTCCCCATTAGAAGCAGGTAGGGAATTAAAAGCGCGGCGAAGGCAAACTGATAGCTGAAAGTTATAGCCATTATAGCTGCCAACGCTAGAGGACCCAGTACGGCTCCGATCTGATCTAGCAACTCATGTATACCGAATGCCTTGCCTCTTCCAAGCGCTTTAGATGCAAAAGATATTATCGTATCTCTAGCAGGAGTTCTTAATCCTTTCCCAAGCCTCTCAAGTATTATAAGCGCTGCGGCTATTACCCATCCTCCCCAAAATTCGGATAAAGAGAGGAGAGGAAGTGCTATTATCATACCATAGCCTAGGAAAACTAAAGGCCAGTAGCTCCTAGATCTATCTGCAATAACTCCTCCTGCTAAACGTGAAACATAGGATATAAGCTCGCCTAAACCCATTACTGCGCCTACTACAAACGCCGAGGCTCCTAAGTATTTGAGGTAGTCCGGTATTATTCCGCGTGAACCTTCATATACCACGTCTCCGAAAAGGCTTACCAAGCCGAGCATGAATATCGCGGAATAGGCTTTTTTAATTGAATTTTCTTTTTCAGACATTCGAAATCCCTCTGCTGTGTACTTTTGGTCAGCATCTAAAATATTTTTCTAGAACAGTTAGAAGGTTGACGTGTATAGCAAACTTATTATAATAAGGTACTAAAGTTTACTTGATGAAATGGCGAGTAGATTTTGGTCCTGCATATTCTCTCCTTAAAGTATATCTAGAACCTGGAGAAGACGTGACTAGTGAAGCTGGAGCCATGGTGATGTATAAGGGAAATATAGAGGTTAAGACGCATACGGGAGGCGGATTGTTAAAAGGGATTTTGAGAGCTGTAGCGGGGACGGAAAGCTTATTCCTCAACACTTATAGAGCTGTCTCTCCGTCCGAGATATGGTTCGCCCCTAGAGTGCCGGGAGATATATCCTATATAGATCTAGCGAGTGGATCGTGGATAATTCAAGATAGCGGCTATTTAGCTCATCACGGCAACGTAGATATTAGTGTGGCGTGGAGAGGTTTAAGAGGATTATTAGCTGAAGGACAGCTTCTATGGCTTAAAGTATCAGGTCGTGGAGGCGTTTGGATTAACAGTTATGGAGCTTTAGATAGAATCGTTCTCAACCCGGGAGAAAGAGCTGTAGTAGATAACTTCCATTTTGTGGCTATGCCAGCTAATGTTAGATGGGAGGCTAGGACTTTTGGAGGTTTGAAATCGTTCATCTTTGGCGGAGAAGGAATAATTTTCGAAGTATGGGGTCCAGCTACAATTTACGTACAGACCAGGACGCTACCTCTTCTCGCAGATAGTTTGAGGCGATACATAGGAGCACGTTAAATTTAATAGTAAATGCTTTTCATAAAGCGGGTTTCTTAAAAGAGAAACGATTAAGATATATTAAGGAAGGATATATTTGCCGTGAAATACTATGGAGCGAGTATTGGTTACTGGTGGCGCTGGATTTATTGGAAGTTACTTAGTAGAATCATTGATAAGTCTAGGTTGTAGAGTCGTTGTTTTAGATAATCTCTCTACGGGGAGTTTAGATAATCTTTCTAGAGTATTAAATTGTGAACTTCTCGAAATTGTTAAAGGAGATATAAGAGATTACGAGGTAGTATCTAAATCTCTAGAAGAATGCGATATAGTTTTCCATTTTGCCGCAAATCCAGAGGTTAGGCTTGGAATTCCCGAAGAGCATTATGAGCATAATTTAAGAGGTACTTTCACCGTGTTGGAGGCTATGAGGAGAAAAGATGTAAGAGATATAGTATTTGCCTCTTCCTCTACAGTCTATGGAGATGCTGAAGTTTTACCTACTCCCGAGAACTATGCTCCTTTAAAACCCATCTCAGTCTATGGGGCTTCTAAGCTTGGTTGTGAAGCATTGATATCATCATATGCTTACACTTACGATTTTAGAGGAATAGCGGTAAGGTATGCCAATGTAGTGGGTCCTAGAAGCCGTCGAGGAGTAATATACGATTTCGTAAAGAAGCTTAGAGCGAATCCTCGAGAACTTGAGATACTTGGAGATGGTACTCAGACTAAATCCTATATCTGGATAGAAGATGCTATCGAAGCGACTTTAACGGTATGGAAGAACATAAAGAAAGGATTCGATGTCTTCAATATTGGTAGCGAAGACGCTATAAGCGTTAAAGAGATAGCAGATATAATTGTCGAAGTTCTAGGCTTAAGAAACGTAAAGTATAGGTTTACAGGCGGAGTAGAGGGTCGAGGTTGGCCCGGCGATGTTAAATACATGCACTTAGACATTTCGAAAATTCGAAAACTGGGATGGACTCCCAAGTATACGAGCAGGCAAGCGGTAAGGATGACTGCAGAAAAATTGGCTAGGATGCTATCTTGAAGAATTCCAGCTATTCCCTCGACTATAAGTCTTGCAGGAAGATCAATACTCATTTATAGATAGCATATTTATGAAGGAGTCTGAAAGTCGAGCTATTAATCCTCTGAAGCCTCTATCTTTTACCCATTTAAAATAGGCATAATCTATAGTAGAATATCTCACTAGATATTCCGTGACATACTCTATATAGTCTTTAATCACTTGTTCAGAAATTTGAAGAGAGAAAAGTCTTTCAATGGGTGATTCTACATAGCCAGGAAGGGCTTCTACTAGAATAGAATCTCGTGGAATTTGAGATCTATCCTCTACAACTATGATAGCCTTCTTATCTTTAATTTCGATCTGGCTTCTATGATATCTATTAAGAATTTGCCGCCATTCTCTTACTTCAATTCTACCTTTAAGTTTGCATTTTAAAGCTAGAGCTAAGAGGTCAGAGATAAGCCTATATTTTTCATCTTCCTCGCTTATACTTCCATAAAGAAACAATTTTAATCTTGGATTTCTTTCACGGATAAGCCTTAACCCTAGGAATAAAGGCTCTTCTATATTGAGCCAAGAATAGCCATATGATCCCATAAGCTCGATAATTCTCTTTTGCAATTGATTCCAAGAAAGTAGGTTTCTAGTAAATTTTTCAAGCTCGTTTTTCATCTCTTTAGGATAAGGTAAAGCCAGTAGATCTGCTTTCTCGGCTTTAGCCAGTATTAAGCCAGCAGCGAATAGTCTGGCAATTTTAAGCTTAGGAGTATGGATGTAAATAGGTTTTCTCATTCAGATAATCACCAGGTATTATAGTATATAAACTTGGATAAACTTGAATCAAGTTACCTTCAGTATTCGTTATCATGATACCCAGTTTAGAATGTTAGATAGGAGAAAAAGTAGAGGTTAAGATCGCGTTAAACTAGACTAGAGCCTCCATCTACTAGGAGAACAGCTCCTGTTATAAAATCGTTCTTAATTAAGGTTAGAACCGCTTCAGCTACTTCCTCTGGTTTTCCAACTCTACCTAATGGTACTTTCTTTCCTCTTTCTCTAACCCCTTCTTCTCCGTATAACCCTCTGAGAAGATCAGTATCTATAGGTCCAGGAGCTATCGAATTTACCCTGATATTATACGGCGCAAGCTCCAACGCTAATGCCTTCGTAAAGGCTATAATGCCAGCTTTTGCGGCAGCGTAATGTGTTATACCAGCCGCAGGTCTTACTGCCCTTAACGAAGATACCGTTATTATCGCTCCCTCCTCATTTTTCACCATATATGGAATTGCGTGCTTAGCCAGATTATAAGCGCCGTAAAGGTGGATTTTAATCATACGATCCCATTCTTCAAAGCTCATATCTACTAGAGGCTTCTTCTGGTATATGCCAGCGCAGTGAACTAGGATGTGTATCGTACCGAAAGCTTTAACAGCTTCTTCTATCAGATGTCTTGCCTGAGCATAATCAGAGATATCGGCTTCCACGGTTACTCCTTCTACGCCTTTGTTATGGACTTCCTTTAGGACTTCCTCTGCCTTATCTCTACTCCGGTAGTAGTTTATGACTACGTTAGCTCCTTCACTTGCTAGAGTTAAGGCTATAGCTCTCCCTATGCCGCGGGAAGAACCAGATATTACAGCTACTTTACCCTTTAGATCCATAAACATCCCAAGAATACAATAAATCACTATAAAATAAGTTCAGTGTTGTCAAATATCTACGGAAGCTTTAATTTTAAGTTCAGAATTTTCGTGATATGGTTTACTGGAAAGCACTTTGGGATTCCTTCATCATGCTATTTGTAGTCTTCGACACTATAGGTAATGTCCCGATCTTTTACTCTTTAACCTCGACTATGGATAGGAGATCCAGGAGAGAAATATTTACTAAATCCGTCGTAGTCGCTGGTTTCCTACTCTTATTCTTTATGTTTTTCGGATCGTTCTTCCTAAGCTACTACGGAGTTACGCTAAACGATTTCCGCATAGCTGGAGGTCTACTCCTTTTCATAATAGCTGTTGAAGGAGTTCTAGGAAAAGTAGAAGCCGAGGCTTTAAGAAGCGAAGATATAGCTGTAGTCCCCATGGCGACGCCTCTCCTCGCAGGTCCAGGCAGCATATACGTGGTTATGTACCTCTACAGCATATACGGTCTACTCCCTACTCTCCTCTCTATACTCTTAAACATCGCCATAGCTCTGCTAATCCTACATTATAGTGAAAAACTTCTAACAAAGCTTGGAAAAAACCTAATACTCGTCCTATCCAGAATTATGTCTCTACTCTTAGCCGTGATAGCTATCACCATGATTAGAGAAGGGCTTCAAGGAATAATTACCACAATAAGCTTTAAGAGTTAATTTTGAGTAACGTTATCTCAACCGGTAGACCGCGAGTTTCCTCAATATATCCTTAGTAGTTATAATCCCTATTAATCTATCTTCCTCATCTACTACCGCTGCCTTGTCCATATTTTCTTCAAACATTTTTTCGATAGCATATCCTATGCTGTCTTCGGGTTTAAACTTTAGAACCGGTCTTACATTAGCAAGCGAAACAGGCAGATTTCTAGATTTCTCGGTAAATGAGAGTAAATCTTCAAGAGCTACAAAACCTTCTAGTCTTCCATCATCGCTTATGACTGGAAATATTCTAAAAGCGTATTTTTGAGCCTTGTTTATAGCTTCGTTTATTCTCATACGACCATCTAGAACAGCTATAGGTTTAACCATTACCTCTTTTACCTTTACTTCTTTCAAAATCCTAGGATTATATGTTGAAAGTCTATGATATAAATCCTGTAGAATATGAATCTTCTCAGTAGGTCTGTGAACTGGTTGTAGATCATAGAAAGATTCGCTACCTGATAAGAAATAGCTGGTTGTAGCTGCAATAAGAGAAGGTATTATAGATGCGGGTCCTACAGTTTCAGCTGTAAAGGCGACTGCCGTCAGCAGTGTCTTATTAGTAGCTGCGAGCACGGCCGTCATGCCAACCATCACATACACTTCTACTGGTTCTTCTGTTAAGAACGCAAAAAGAGCACCTAAAGCAGCTCCTACGTAGATAGAAGGTATAAACAGTCCTCCGCTACCGCCGAAATTTAGCGTGATAGTTGTAGCTATAATTTTAAAAATTATGAGCAGGATTAGCAATAGGATACTTTTATTTCTTCCAAGTATGAGATCATGAATTGTTTCGTAACCTACCCCTAGAACCCTTGGTTCTATAAAGCCTATAAGTGCGAGAAGTAATCCTCCTATAATTGGCAAAAAGAATTTTACATTTCTATTTCTAATTCTAACTATTCTATGTTTCACGAATAAAAAGGAAACCACGAAGATCTTTCCTATCACACCAGCTATAACTCCTAGTATCAGCGCGTAGATCACGTCTATAGCCGTAATAGGAAGGATCTTTGTATATAGTGGAAAGAGAGTTTCAACACCATATATCGAAACGAAAACTAGGTAGGAAATTACGGATGCTATAGCTGCATCTACGAAAACATCTCTTTCTATATCTCGCTTATAAGGAATCTCTAGTGCAAACAGTAATCCTGTTAATGGAGCTCTGAATACAGCTGACAATCCAGCAGCTCCTCCGGCTAGGAAAAATCTAGCCATTTTCTCTTCTCTTACTTTAAAAAGGCGCGCTATAGCTGAAGCTATCCCTCCGCCTATAGCTAGGCTCGGCCCTTCTAATCCAGCGCTTCCGCCACATCCCATAGTTATAGCTGAAGCCGTGGCTTTAACAATAGTATCTTTGAGTGACGCAAAGCCTTCGTGAAAATGATAAGAGAGTAGAAAGCCGTGAGTGCCGCAACCAGTTTTCTTTATTTCGGCTAAATAGATGACTACAAGATATGCCGCTAGCAATCCTATTGGTACAGTTAAGAATAGTAGAACGTTATTCATTGATAGAATTTCATCTATAAGTGTTGATATGTATTGGAAAAGTTTTAGGAAGAGCGCTATAGCTGTACTAGTAACTAGACCAATTAGTATGATAACGATGTATTCTTTGGTTGTTTGCGCCGTGGCATTATGCATTATTCTTGACTCTTCAGTGTAAGCCATCAAATTCACTTCTTATTGAGGCAAATATAAGCTGGATATATATTTAATGGTCGAAATTATTGAAAAATGAAAAGCTCTAGAAAATCTTTTATGATTGATACGTGTATAATAGATAGGTCGAAAACTTGTCAAAAATTGTTGAAACGTATAGGGAGAAATTGGGGAAAATACATTTAACTGTGATCCTTACCTCTGATGATATTCCATTGGTGACTAAAGAGATAGTAAAAAGCGTAGAGAAGATAGGATTAAAAGCTATGATAAGAGCTGACGGCTATGCGTTTATGAAAAGTAGCGTTGTGGGAGAGCTTGGGCTACCTCATTTAAGGTATGCCATAATGGAGGATAGAGCTATGGTTTGGGTTAGAGCTCCTTATAAGCTTAGTGAAGAATTGCTAGCGTTAGCTGGTTTTAACGTCAGAGAATACTGTGAGGAGATGATAAGAGCTGCTAGGGAAATAGCCAAAATCTTTAAAAAATACGAGGATAAAGCCGTCGGCCTAAACATAGAACTGCCAGAACTATAAATCTTTTAAGATTTCATCTATTATACAATTGATAAAGCCAGAATTGATAATCGGAGACAACAGTTCATCGATGCCTAGAATTAAGCAAGAACTAGTAGTAGAAATATTGATAGAGAAGAAGTATAAAAACATGCTGGCTATAGCTTATAAATTCTTAAAATCTAGAGACCTAGATCCTAGCCTACTAGTATTTAAAAGCTTCTTCAGCTACGATTTCTACCATGGTCTTTAAGAATTCTTCAGGCGAATCCTTCTTCATTCGTTTTTTGACTAACTCGTAAAGCTCGATTGATAACCTATCGCTTCTTGAAAGCTTTGCCAATTTTCTTTTTATTCTCTTAACTTCAGCGGCGCCGTATAGCTCTTCTATAACCTTAAACCTGACATACATGCTAAC
>QMRG01000058.1 GCA_003649235.1 Thermoprotei archaeon
CTAAGAGTCGAGTACACAAGTTTGAGGATGCCGTCCACGTACCGCCGATTGGGGAGAACCTCGTATCCAACGCTACGCAGATTCTTTATGAAGCGCTTCTCTGGGAGTTGTAGGTAGAGAGGATTCTCCTTAACGATGCGTAGAACTCTGTGAGCAACTATCTTCGACAACCATGCCGTGGAAAGGATTCTGCGCGCCACAACACCGTCTGCGTGGAACGGCAGGCGTATGGTTACATATCTCGGTAACTCCACGTAGTAGTCACCGTGGGGTATATATACCCCAGACAGCTAATAACCTTCTCGGTGACCTCCGCTGGCTCGCTGAGGGAAACCGATGAAGGAGCTGGCGGAGAGAAACCGTGATGAACCTCGGTAGGCGACCCTAAACTACCCTAAACCAAACGGGATGACCCTACCGAGGTGAACGGTCGACCTAGGCATCCAGCAGATCCGCAACTATATAGCAACTCAAACACTATTTTTTCGCGGAGCTTGAGGGTGCCGACCAGTGTCGTTCACATCGACGTTTCCGACAAACCTCGTGAAGTACTCAGGAGGAGCAATAGCGGCGCCAACGTATATCTCCGCCAGCGACGAGGCTAAGGGCACCGAGCTCATCCACCCTGCAAGGACGTTCATCGATGAAGGTAGAGGTATTGATAAGCTCGCTGAGTGGCTACCAGGGTTCCTCTACAGGAAGAGGCACGAGATAATAGGTTCCACCTTTGGGGACCTCCACGATTATCAGATCAGGATAGTTGTGCACTACGGCTCTGGCGAGGATTCTGGAGAGCACGTTTACTGCAACGAGAAGTGCAAGCCCGACTTCAGCGACATCAGGTTCACTGCAGAGGACGGTGCTACCCAGCTACCGTACTGGATGGAGGAGAAGGTAGATGGGGACTACGCCGTCTTCTGGGTGAAGGTTCCGTACATACCGAAGTACCCTGGCAAGACCTACATCTACGTCTACTACGGTAACCCAGACGCTGAGTACGTGGGTAGCGGTGACGAGGTGTTCGAGTTCTTCGACGACTTCGAGGGTACAGAGATAGACACGAACAAGTGGACGCTGGAACGGGTAACGGGCGGAGAATGGAGTACCGAGTCGAGCGCCTACCTAGAGGTGGCCGACAGCGAGCTCCACTACCACTACGAGGGCGCTGACCCAGATCATGACTGCGATAAGACTGGTACCAACGTCAACGGCTGGAGGCTTTGGTCACCAGAGCTCAGCATCGGCAACACTGGCATAAAGGTCGTGATGAAGGGGAGGTGGGCGAACGCCGACTGGTACAGAGGGCATGGAGACGGGCTCGGGGTCAAGATAAGCACCGATGCTGGGGACTACGGCTATGCTATAGGCTACTGGGGCGACTACGAATGCTATCTCTACAGATATGCCCAGACACGGAACCCAGTACAGAATCTCCCCGAGCATAGTTCAGGCACAGCCACCATAGAGATCACGTACTTCAACGGAACCGTGACACTGAAGCTGTCAGGCACGTTCTCGCGATCCGAGAGCTTCAGCGCCACGATAACGAAGTACCAGGTCGTGCTCCTACCATGGCTCGGCGCGTGCTGGGGAGACGGAATTCACATAGACATATACTACGACCTGGTGTACGTAAGGAAGTACGTCGATCCTGAGCCAACACATGGTGAGTGGGGGGCCGAGGAGATCTTTGTTCCTCCACTACCGCTCTACGTAACGTACTACTTCTACGGTATTGACATCGGTTCTGGGCTTGGTATAATACACCTCGACCGCACCATCATCGAGACCGCGAAAGGTACCTCCATAGCATCGATACTGATAGAGATCAGGGACACTGGGACTGGACTGGAAGTTTCGGTACAACTACTGCGTGTTCTCAGCGATGTGTCCCTAGGAGAAGAGGTAAGGCTGTCTCCGATACCCCTGGTCGCCAGCGATACTGGCGCTGGCGTATCCGCGGTACCGAGGAAGGAGATGAGGTTCGTGAAGGATCTCGGTTTCTACGGAGAGAGAAGCGCGCTGAGCTTCCTCACCAGGGACCTCGCCGCGGGTATAGAGCTTCTCTACTTCTACAGGGTCGTACCAGACGAGGCCGTTGGGTACGAGCTCAGGCTCTCGCCAGCTCCGCTGACCGACACGGATCTCGGACGCGGGCTGGATAGGTCGCTGTTCTACCACCTAGAAATCGCTAGGAGCGACAGCGGAGCTGGCAAGGGCATCATCATCGGTAGGGAGCTCGCAATCGCGGACACCTCACGTGGATCGGATATCTCCGCCGTGGACAAGATCGTGAAGGACCTCGCGTACGGAGCCTCGGCGATCTACATGTTCTACAGGGTGCAACTCGACGAAGGGCTCGGAGAAGAGGTCAGGTTGTCGCCGATACCGCTCAGAACGTCGGACATGGGTGCTGGAGCAAGCGTTGCATGGTTCT
This sequence comes from Thermoprotei archaeon, assembly GCA_003649235.1. Taxonomy (GTDB): domain Archaea; phylum Thermoproteota; class Thermoprotei; order Thermofilales; family B69-G16; genus B69-G16. The sequence continues at coordinate 2,438 of QMRG01000058.1, forward strand.
ACCACAGGCTCGACGTGAGGAGCGACGAGGGCGCTGGCGCTGGAGTCGTTGCCGAGCTTGGCAGGACGATCACGGACCTCGCCTACGGCTACGGACTGCCGCTGGTAGGTGTACCCACGACCGATCTCGGCGCTGGCGTCGACATGGTCTACGAGTTCTACAGACCGTTGCTGGACGCGGCGTCTGGGAAAGAGGTCAGGCTATCGCCCGTACCGCTAAAGTCGTCCGACAGCGGCGCTGGCACATCGAGGCAGTACAGCGATAGAGACACGCGGGTGCTCGACCTCGCCTACGGCTACGGCATACCGTTGCTGAGGCTCATACAGCCGCCGATGGTTCACGAGATCGAGACGAAGATCCGCACATCCACGAAGCTCGCGTGGCTGGAGCACGAAGGCAGGGGCGTGCTGATGCCGTCGATCGGCACCAGGACCGAGGCTGGCATGGCGTTCGAGATGAGGTACATCGAGAGCATAGGGAGGCTCTACGACATCGACCTTTCCGAGCCTGGCACCGTGCAACTCTACACCATCAGCGAGGCGACTGCAAGAGCTGAGAGTAGCATCAGCTCCGAGCCCATGGCACAGACGATCCCCACCACGCTGAGGCCCAAGGCTGTACCGTACACGTACATCTACGGATCCATGGCTGCGGACCTCGACATCGTGAGGTTCCTAGGCATCGATCTCTACGGCTACCTCGAACCCTCGCAAGCCGTGAAGCACCCGATAGCGCGCGAGATCGGTATCAGGTTGACGTACCCACTAACGCCAGAGATGGTCGTAGAGGTGCCGTCGATGAACGTCGTCAGCGTCTACGACGTGATGTACCCGACGGTGCGGGGCTACACACTGCTGAAACACACGCTGTACGAAGAGGTCGGCAGCGTTGCCGAGACGCCAACGAGGGAGGGAGCGGCCATAACCAGGGAGGTCGCTGAGATCCTCATCGACGCCCTCAGCAGGGCCACCAGGTCTGGCCAGTTCATCTCCAGCGAGATGGTAGAGGAGATGTACGGTGCTCTGCAACACGTCGCCCGAGGGATGAGGTATCTGGCGCACGACGTGTTCGAGGAGGCTGTACTCGGGCTCACCACGATCATCAGCACCAAGCCCATGGAGACCGTGGCCACCGTTCTCGAACCTGTGCTCGGGCTCTCGAAGAGGGTCGCCGAGGCAGTGAAGATAGTTCATACGGTGATGCAGGAGGTCAGCACTACAATAGATGCAAACATCCTCGCCGACGCGATGAAGAGCGCGAGCGTGGTAGACGAGCTTCTGGGCGGCCTTGTTCCCTATGTCCGAGAGGTCGCCAGGGAGGTGCTCAGCGTGGTCGAAGAGGTGCCAGCGAGCCTATGGGTAGGCGCACGACCGTCTGGGTACATACCGCTGGAGGCCATCGATGGGCTGGTGCCAGCGCTCTCGAAGGAGCTGCACCTAGGCGTTGAGCAACTGGCAGAGCTCCTCGAACCCCTCGTATCCATACGCAGAAGGGTGAAGTTCGTCACCAGGACCTACAGGATCGCGAAGCTGCTCTACGACCTCGTGCAGAGGATGAGATACGTGAAGAGCGGCGACGCGGTGTCGCACAGGGACCACAACCTCTTCGTGGACTTCTGCCAGCTGTTCCTAGAGTTCGCCAAGCAGATCTACCACGATGCGTTCGAGGGAGATATGGAGGTGAAGGAGAAGGTCGACGCGCTGGAGCAGACAGTAAGCAACCTCAGGAGGGTCTACGCACTGGATCTGATACTGCCAGAGGACCACAACACCGTTGTCGAGGCGCTGGAGAAGATGAGGGACTTCGTGACGACGATAAGGAGGAAGCTGGGGCTAACAACGTAGTGCTCAGCGGGTGACTATCATGGTCTCGACGGTCTCCATAACAACGTCAACGAGCTCCCTAGCAGCGTCAACCTTGGAGTTGTGGTCTGCCGCCTCGATCATCTGTCCAGTGTACTTTTTCCTGAGCTGAACCTTAAAAACAGAGTTCTTTGAAGACATGGGATCCACCTTTACACGGTTGCTCTCGACGACGACTCGAACCCAGTGCTGTAGTCACTCACGTAGTATATGTTGTACGGCGCCAGGAGGCCCGCTATGACTATCGTTACGTCCAGTATGCTCCTCGGAGGCATCTGGATCGGGGGATCTATGGCTTCCCTAGCGATGAGCCACTTCTTCCACGTGTAGAGCTCCCTAACGATGAGCCCGACCTCTCCCACCTGCTGCGTCGTGTCGGACTCGTTGGCTATCAGCCTGCGTATCACGATCTTGACGTAGCTACCGTCGAACTCGGGCTCGCTGACCTCCGTCGACATGTAGTTCATGTAGCCAGCCCCCCTACCGTGCGGGTACGGCGATATCAGCGAGTACATGTTGATCGTTGTCGGGCTGTAGTCCGAGCCCACGATGATGCCCCAATCAGTCGGCTCGTTCCTCTCCAACAGCTTGTCCCCAGCGTCCGCATCGACTCTGTAGCCGTGCGCCCACCCATACGCCTCCTGGCCCTGCACAGAGCCAGGGTAGAGCTGCGGAACGTACTCCGTTCCGTCCAGGAGCTGGACTGGCGTCACATCGTTGAGCTTGTAGAGATCCGCGTACACCGTGTCGTAGCCCTTCAGCATGCGCTCCAGCATCGCGAGGAAGTTCTTAACGAAGGAGTTGAACTCCTTGGCTCGCTTCAGCAGAACCCTCCCGTCCCTGTCCATCAGCGTCAGAACTATGTAGCCAGTGATGAGGCTCCTGTTAGTTCCAGAGACCTTAGCCACGCGGCCCATGGATCCCCAGCCTCTAGGCTGTTACAACGAACGTGTACTGGATGTCCAGCGAGTAGTCCTCTGGAACCTCCGTTCCCTGGATCAGATCCCTGAGCACCAGAACGTACGCCGAGGGGCTCGGTTGCTTCACTACCAGGCCGACCTCGTTGACCGTTATCGGAGCGCCGCTGTGGTTGATGAAGGTGCGCCTAATCGTCAGCCTAGCCTCGTTTCCAACGACCTCGACCTTCCCCACCTCGCTCGATAGGTAGACCATCTGTCCAGAGCCGTAGCCGTGGGGTATCTTCGACTCCAGCGAGTAGTCGTTCGCCTCGACCGTCTTGGTACCAGAACCGATAACAATGCCGTGGCTGTCATCCTCTTTGAGAGCCCATGCGTGGAACCCGCCGATCTCTCTTGTTCTCTCGAACTCGTGTCCCTCGACAGTCCATCTCTCCTCAGACTTCACCATCGTCAGCTTGGTCGTGACAGTGTTCCCGTTGACGTCCACAACGGTGTACTCCTTGCCAGTGAGCACGCTGTAGAGTATCCTCATGAAGTTGAGGACGAAGCTGTTGGCGGGAACCTCCTTCCTCTCTACGACGCGGTTGTTCCTGTCCTTGACGGTCACAACGATAGAAGCGTGGAGGCCCCTGAGCTCAACCCTGTGCTCGATCTTCTCGCGCTTGACATCGATATCTGGAGAGGCGCCTAGGTAGCTAAAAGATGGTTTTTCGATCTTCTCGGCATCGCGCATCGTTCACCTCCCTTATCCTATGTAGAGCTCTACCGTCAGTATCCATGTCGATCCCTGCGTCTTGGTGCCCAGGTTCTCGACCTTCCTGTTCAGGTTGACGTAGTCGTCACCAGGGCCGTTGGCGACCGTCCACTCGTTCCATGTGAAGTTCGCCTCGTCAGCACCGAACGTTGCTCTGAACACGGCCTTCCTACCAGAGCCGTAGACTGGGTACCCAGTATCCACCTTCTTGTAGTACTTGTTAGCTCCAGTGAGACCAGTCTGTGAGTAGTCCTCGGGGTCGGTACCGTCCCCGACCCCTATGTGGGCGTTGTTGTTGTCAAAGGGTGTAAACGAGCCTCCGCAGACGGCTGTCCAAATCAGGTTGATGCCCTCCTCCAGGAACAGGTTGCCGTGCACCACGCGCTCCCCTCTGAAGAGCTCTGGGAACATCTCCTTCAACGCAGATATCGGGCATCCTTTGCGCGCCTCCCTGTACACTACGTTGTCGGGATCGAAGAACTTGACTAGGATCGTCTTGGTCCTGATTCGAACGCCCTCGCGAGGCATGTATTTCACCACCTCATACTTTCCTCTGCGTATAGAGTTTAATAAGCAGTATCCTCGCCGACGATTCTGAGCAACATCCTCGCTACCACGTCCCATCGGTACTGCTTCTTCAGCACCTTCTCGCGCCACTCCATGACCTTGGCTTTGTACTCGTCGAGGTTGTCGAGGACCACGTGGAGCTTGTTCAGGGCGTCCTCAACATCGACCGTATAGCCGTAGCCGACGTGAAGCGCGTTCCCAGGCAGTGGATGAACCTTCCTTCCCTTCTTTATCCACAGGAACCGCGGGACGTAGTCGGTCCACGAACCGTACTCGCTAGCTACGCACGGAACGCCCCTCGCGAGGCTTTCAAGGCAGTTCAGTTCGAACCCCCCGCCACGGCTGAAGTTGAGGGTTACGTCCGCTAGGTCGTACAGCGCCATCTTCTCGTAGTCGCTGAGCCATCCGTACACGTTGATCGCGTCGTACTCGATGAGTTGCTGGTACTCGATGGGGTTGGGGATGCCCGTCTTCAACACTATCGCAACGTCCTTCCTCTCGCGGTAGAGCCTCGTGTAGACCTCGTAGACCTCTGGCCAGCCCTTGCGGTCTCCCGAGTGCCATAGCCAGAACAGGATCAGCTTCTTCCTCCTGGTAACTTTGTATAGGTACAGCTGTAGAAGCACGGGGTTAATCGATTTGACGGGCATGGATTCCCAGACGTTGGGCATGGTGTACCACTCGGGATCGACGCCGTGCGGAACTCGGTAGACCCTGACCCTGAAACCAGACCTCTTAGCGACCTCTACGCAGAACGATGATGGGACTACGAACTTGTCGTAGCGGTTGGCGAGCTCCACCGCCAGCTGGGAAAACTGATCGGAGTCGCAGACGTCGATACCTATCAACTGCTCGTACTTCTCCCTCCACCAGCGGTAGTAGTCCTCCCTGAACCTACCGCTAGTATCGACTTTGGATCTAAGCACCCTGTGCATGATGAAGAAGGCTGGGTGCACCATAGCGACGTACCTGGCTATGGGTACAAACGTAGGGAACTGGAGCTCGTCTATCTCGTACACCCTGACGTTCGCAACCTTGCGCATGTACTCTATGTGCTTCCTCGCAACCAGGCTAAAGCTCACCGTGTGCCACATGGGGTAGGCGTAGAGAATGTTAGCTGGGTACAAGCATCCACACCCCTACCATAGCTGTTGCTAGACGATCCTGTAGTTTATGGAGTAGAACACGTATGCACCAGCGTCGAGGTCGTACCACTCGACGACCACTGGATCGTCTGGGTCTCCAGGTATCCTCACGGCTGGGATCTCGACGAAGCCGTACTTCGACGCGTAGATGACCGTGATGATCTTTCCGCTGTTCTTGAACTTGATGTATACCCTCCCCCTCGTCGAGTCCGTCGATGCGAAGCCCCTCCTGATGTCTATGGATCTGCCAGGGGGAGGAGTAATGACCTCCACGGGGGGCGTAGCGGTGCTGGTATCTATCTCGCCGCCCACATGAAGGAGCTCCGCATCCAGATCCCTCTGCGACACCAGCACACGTCCGTACTCGTCGATCGGCTTCGATATGATCACGCCTACGTTGCCGTACTCATCGATGAACATGCTGGCGACGCGGTTCCTGATCACCTCGATCTTCTCGTCGAACCTGGGCTCGTAGTACGATACTAGTCCATAGAGTTGCTCCAGCACGAGCTTTGCATCGCGTTGCAGGGATTCCTTGGCTACGACCGACTGGAGGTTCTGGATGTCGCTCGACGAGGGCACCTTGGATTCGTTTATAGCCTGCGTTATCCTCTGCTTCGCTGGCTCGAAGATGTCGTACAGGTTTATCGGATCCTCGTCCTTGATGACGCGCTTGCCCTGGACGTACAGATCGTAGTAGAAGTAGCCGTAGTAGCCGTACAGCTCGTAGAACGGGTTCTCGGCCGTCCCCCTCGTCTCGATCTCCCTCATGCCTCCGTAGAGGTCGTTGAGTATGTCCACCACAGTGTTGGCCCACGTTGACGTCGCTCTCTGGCCAGGCTTAACCTTCAGGTAGTCGAAGGGCCTGGACATGTGCACCTCACCTCAGGCTAACTAACCTTTTGCTAAGAAACCTAATCCGCTCTCTGAGCCTGCGGCTCACGAACGTATCGATGTACTTCCTCAGCTCGCTGTACAGCGCCTCCAGCACGTCTCTTCGAAGACCCTTCGCCTCCCACGTGTCTAGCCACCACGCCCTGAACTCCTCCTCGGTGAGCCCCCTTATCGCCTCGTTGCCCCACCTGTGCGGCGATCCCATGACCGCGAAGATCTGCAACACCGCCGACTTGTAGAGCCTGAGCCTGTAGACATCCACGTCGGGCTCCTTCGCGCGCACCACGGACTCGACGAGCCTCTCCAGATGCATGCGTTGCGCCACTGGCAGAGCGTAGACGTCCAGCCTCTCGCTCTTCGTCCACCGCTCCATCTCCTCCCTCGTCTGGTAGTTGCCTACGGCAAGAGCCGTGGCGGCGAGCCTCGACCTCGCGTTGATCCACAGCCTCTCGTACAGATCCGCGATGCTACCGCTACCAGCCCTGAACGGGTGCGCCTCTGGGCCCTCGCCGCCAACCCAGAAGAAGTAGTCCCACGAAGACTCGTCCCAGTGGCCACCGAACACCAGATCCGCGACGTCCTCGACCTGAAGCGACTTTATCTGGCCGTCGTAGTCCTCGAACGTGACCCACTGCTCCCCCTCCGCCTCCCCCCACGGCGATCTGTC
>QMRG01000059.1 GCA_003649235.1 Thermoprotei archaeon
ATGTAAGGGTTTCACTAAACTCTCAATTCTCTTTTAATTGAGATTTCTTGCGTGAGGCGGATATTAAGCGAGCGAGGGGAGAGCTGGGACAGGAACTCTCAATTCTCTTTTAATTGAGATTTCTTGCGTGCTTTGACGAAGAAAGTTTTTGGGAAAACCTATCAATTCGAGAGCTCTCAATTCTCTTTTAATTGAGATTTCTTGCGTGAGCGGAGTTTCTGGGTTTAGGATATCTCTTTAAGTTTTTATCTGGGTTTCTTATTCTTATGTTTTGTGATGTTGGGATAGTGAATTTTGTGGGTTTAAATAGGACTTGAGGATATTTTTCGGTATTTTTTATTTTCTTTTTATTTATGTTAGTCTCTAGGTTTTTCTTTGATTTTTTAGTGTTTTCTCTGTGGTTTTTGTTTTGCTTGATTTATATATCCTAGGCGTTTAATTATTACGATTCGTCTAGAAAAGAGATTTTAAGTTTTTAATTTTTCTAGTAGATCGACTAACTTTACGGGGTCTGGGTGTTCTATGTTTTTCTTAGCTTCTTTAATTAATATTGGATCTTGAGATGATTTTGCTAGTTGATATATTTTTATTGCTGCATATCTTAGTTTGCCTTCGTGTATTAGTTTCCATATGTTTTCGATTTTTGGTTTTTTCTTTTTCTTAGGGAGGGTTTTTCCTTTTAAGATGTAGCCTTCTAGGCATTTGTAGCCTTGTTTTTCTAGGATTTTTCTGTTTTTTGTTGTGGGTTTATGGAAGTTTAGTTTATTTTCTTTTATTGATATTAATACTGGTGTTCCTAGTTTTCTCTTTTTGACCGCTTCCTTTCCTGCTTTTGTTAGAGTTAAATGGGAAAATTGTATTTTTGCATAGCCTTGCTTCATAAGTTCTTTTGAGGCTCTTTCTAGAGCTTCATCAGCGCCTAAGGCTATTATGAAAATTTTCTCTTTTTCGGAGAGTATTTTGAGTAATTTCTCAGCTGTTAGGGAAAGTTTTTTAGAATAGCTTTTTTCTGTTTTATTCATGAACGAGTTATCCCTCTCATTATTTTCATACTTAGTTATTTTTAAAGAATTTTATCTTGAAGATTTCTGCTTTATTTTTGGTTTTAAATTAGAGGATTCGCTGAAAGTAGCCGATAGTCTAGATAAGGAGGGATATTTGAGGCATTTGGATACTAGGGTTGTTGTTACGAAGGCTGGTTATGAGGCTCTTCTTGGCCCTCTTTTCAGGCGTGGCGGTAGGTGGTGGCTTTTAGCTGATATTAAGAATGCGTTTAAACCTTTTATTTTTTCATCTATTGGTTTAGCGTTAGCGCCTTTTTCTTGGGTCTTATGGGATCAAGTTAAAGATTTGTGTAATTTAGGGGTTATAGTTAGGGGTTGGATTGGAAATGAATGGCTGAAACGGTATTCTAAGCCTAGAATATTGGAGAAGATATACAAGATAGGTAGTGATTTTGAGGTTTTAGAAAAACGTGTTTTAGAATCTCCCGTTAGTGTTGAATATGCCCGTAGCATGCTTTTCTTACTATTTAGGGATTTAACACGAATTCTGGAAGTGCTAAACCTGCCTAAACCAGAACTCCCTCAAGTAGAGGATGTGGGAGAACTCCTAGTCGCGATTAGAGATTTGAAAGAATATCTAATACTTACTAGACGCAAACTAAGGGATATTATTTCATAGGATTATATCTTTTCTTGGCAAATTGTAGTTGTTGATTAGCGTTATTATTTTCTCGAGGTCTTTCGCACATATCGGTACTGCCGTTATTCTCCCTCGTGTATGTCCGATAATTGTTTTAAGCTTTAGGAGTAGATTATTCAATTCTTCCGGTTCTAGCTCTATTTTAAAAGCTGAATATTGGATTCTTTCGCCTCCCCAATCCATTATTATCTGAGATATTCTGTACCTTATTTTATCCTCTGTTATGTCGTAGATTATTAGGTAAAGCATTTTATTCAAATTTAAGTAAGATTATTTAATATTTAGGGGTGACGTTTTGCCTAGAATAGTTCATACTAGTTTGGGACGTGGAGTTCGCGTAACTATAAACCTCATAGAACTCGAGAAAATGCTTGGGGATAGAACTGAAGAGATAGCTACTCAGCTTGTAGAAAAAATTTCGGAAAGGTGTTTTAGAAAATATGGATTTACTCCTTATGTCGAGGAGAAATTAACTTCGATTAGTATTTATAATTCTAAGGTAACTTCAGTATTCTATGGTTTTATAGAAAGAGAAGTAGAAGAGATAGAAAGTAATCTTTTCTCTAAACTAGGCTTTGTAATTCACGCTGTGTCTATAATCAAGTCCAAGAATAAAATTCCATCTTTAAAAATAGCATTATACAGGTTGAAAGAAAAGATTAGTAGAGGAGATTTGTATAAGAAGACAGCATTAGCTTCTAGAAGTATTCGTAAAGTATCGGGTTTTGATGTTGCTCCGTATAGAGGAGGCGTGGTGGCTCTTATACTGACAGAAGATATAGAAGTAGAAGATACGTTTAAAATAGACGCCGAATGGGGGAGTTTAACGTTTGAAAGGGAAGGCACTAAAGAGTTAGCGCTTAGAGAAATGAGGGATAGGGAATTCCTTAAGAAGGTATTAAATGAGAAAGCTAGAGAGAAGTTGAGGAAGAAGGGGTTCTTGATAGATGGTCTTCAAGCTTTTTTTGCCTATAGTTCTATAGCGTCAAAACCCGTGATAGTGAGGCGGGGCATGCGATTTCAAAGCTTGGTTTGGCGTAATGGCTACGTTGGCTATGCCCTATCTCCGGCATTAAGCGTAGAAGCTAGACATAGCTTGGCTGAAGATCCTTCTCAAGCAGTTATCGGGTGTAGAGTGCGTAGGATGAGTGATGGTATTTCCGGTTTCTTAAGAGAAGTAGGAGATGTCTGCGTTTTCTATTCTAGAGGTTTGGAGCTTAAGGCGGAGCTGGAAGATCTGGTCAGGATATATGAAATGAAGGATTTAGAAGAGCTTGGATTGGTAAATGAAGTTTTGAGAATTTCCAAGGAGATGCAATCTTCTTGGAGTCCCATAGTAAACATCTTTTTAGACGCAATTTCGGGAATTGTTGTGGGCGGAGAGGAGATATTTTTTGAAAATGAATTCTTTAGGCTGGAAGTCTAGTATAAAGGAGATCTATGGATTGGGCTATATTCTCGATAGAAAAGGTAGTATTCTAAGCTTTTATAGTGAAAATAAGCGTGCTAACCTATACGCTAATTCGCGTATAGTGGTTTCTGGTCATGGAAGGATAAGCTTAGACGCTATTAAATTCTCCGCGAAAGCCCATGGTATGATCGCTATTAGAAAATACTCTACGGTAATTAGATTTGATTACCCAAGTTCTCCGAGGGCACTTATCGTCAAGGCGCAGTTAAGGCTTCTTAACGACCTGGATTCCGCTCTTTACGTAGCTAAGAAATTTGTTGAAGCTTCTTCGCTTAACAAGTGTTATATTTTAAACTCTTTAATCGCATATGACTTGGATTTAGAGGCGGAGAGAGATAAAATCCTTGAGTTATTAAAGTCTGATATATCGTCTCTTCAAGACTTGAGAAGTGTGGAGGCATTAATAACGAAAGAATACTTTAATGCTTTAAGAAAGGTTATAAGCTCTATTTATGGTTTTGAAGCAAGGACTCGTAGACCTCCTAGAGACTGTTTTAACGCCGCTTTAAGCTATGCTCTCATGGTGTTATATCGCTACGTTAAAACGGCATTGGAATGTGTAGGCTTAGATTCTAGGATAGGCTATCTTCATGAACCGTTTAGGAAAAGGCCTTCACTCGCCCTGGATTTAGCGGAGGAATTTAAACAACCTATAGTAGATGCCGTATTGTTAACTCTCTTTATGACAGAAGCTATGAGCGTGAAAAGAGATTTTAGAAGAGATGGAGAAGCTGTATACCTTGGAGTTAGAGGGAGGAAAAAAGTCGATAAGGCTTTGAGAAGAAGATTTTCATTTAAAATTGGCGGCGTTAGTTTCTTAGAGAGAATATATCAACAAGCCGAGAAACTCGCTGAGTATATTATCGGAAAACGCTCGGACTATGAGCCTTTCATATACGATAGGTATCTACGGTCTTAATGTTAGAAAAGCATCTCTTACAGGGAAATATTATATCTATCCTACCTCCGCCTTTTCTAAGTATTTTTTCAATTCCTTTAAGCAGTATCCTCACTTCACTCTTATCTAGATCAGCTACATAGACGCTATACTGTAGGAATTCACCTCCCATATCTTTTAGAAATTCCCTCAACTCGTTTCTAACTTCTCTATACTCCTCCAATATATCGAAGATCACTACCACTTTCATTTCCACACCTTTTCTACATAACTAGCTAAAGGGTTCCGGAAAACCGAGGCTAGGGCTTTTACTCTCCGTCTTATAGCTTCTCTATAACTCCTCTTATAACCCGGTACTAAACCGGATAATCTTATTTTAAGAATTTCAGCTATCCGCCTCAAATCTTCGATATTCTTCGGATTCTCTATATGTAATTCTTCTATTCTAAGAACGCTTTCCCAAAGCAGAGGTCCTCTAAACTCTAGGGCAATAAATGAGTATAGGGGGATATCCTCTACAAAACTTAAATGAGGAGTAAGCCCTGCCCTTAAAATCGCATTCAAAACTTCAGCATCTAATAGTTTTTCGAGAAAGATTAAAGCTTCAGAAAAGACTTCCTCCTTAATTTTCTTCTTTGCGTAATCTGCAAATACCTTCTCTAATATCTCTCTAGATCGTCTATACTTCTCTTCAAGATTTTTTACTTCTATTAGGTGCTTAACATTGAGATTAGCAATTCTCCTTTTGCGAAGAAAGTATCCGGCAGATCTTATATATGTATTTAGGATTTTGTGAGAGACTTCGGAGATGTTTAGCCAATCATATTGAGCCGTGAGATACTCCACGTCTCTATACGGTTTTCCTTCGAGCCATATAAGCTCATCTCCTATAATTACCATGTTTACGGCTTCTTCTACGGCTAGCGCTAAAGCTTCGCTAGTGATCCATCCATCCCCGTATAAAACGAGTAGGTCTATTTTCCTAGCGGCTACCTCAGCCCTATCTTCGTCGATCTCTATTAAAAATCGTCTACTTCGGCTTTTTATTTTAAAATTTTCCGCTATAATCCATTTGCTTTCTCTATGCATATTCTCTACACATATATAAAATTCCTCATAAGGATATATATGATGATTAGTGGCAGATTTCCTAGACCAGTTTTTAAATTTAAAAAGGGAACATCTGTATATCCATATGAAGGATTATCGCTTGGTTTTAAACCATTAAAAGGACCTAACAAAATAACGATCGGTGTATTGGCTGAAGAAAAAGTTAGAAAGCGTGTCGAAAAATTCATCTATAACTTAGTAGATGGAGGTAGAAAGTTTCAGGGCATGGAAAGGTTGTTTGATGTAAATTTGGAAGTTGTGTGGCGGTTTATTAAGGATATAAAAAATGTCGGCTATGCTCCCGGCGACCTGGCCGGATGCGATGTCGTTGTGGTCCCTTTACCCAGTAATATGAGATTGCCCGATTCGGTAGACTATTATATACCGTTAAAGCAGGAATTCGCACTTCTTGGAATACCAACTCAAATGGTGGATTATTCTACTATTAAAAATCTAGCCGAGAATAGATATGTGCTTTTTAACTTTGCTCTTAATATCTATGGGAAGGCGGGCGGGGTAGGATGGGGATTAGCAGATAAAATGGAGAACTACGCGTACTTAGGTGTTGATGTAGGCGGCGGCTATACGGTGGTTAGCATCTTAGTAAACTTAAATTCGCCAGTTATATCTTGGAAGATAGAGTATAATCCCGGTGTAGAAATTTCCGTTTTCGTCGAAAGACCTCTGCTATCGGCCTTATTGGAAGCCGAAAAGTCAACTGGAGGAAAGCTTGACGGATTCATAGTATACCAGGATGGTAGAGCACACTGGTCTGAAGTTGAAGCTGTGAGAAACGTCTACGAGGAAGCCCGCGCTAGAAACATACTCACAAGTGATTCGTTTTATGCTTTTCTAGAAGTTAGAAAGCGGATTACTCCACGGTTTATTAGATTAGCTAAAGGTAGGTTTTATAATCCTGAGAAAGGAGTTTATTTCCTAATAGAAGAAAACTACATGCTATTATCGACTACCGGATATCCCGAGAGGGGGATTCCGCTATACTATGGGTTAGTGAGGCCTATATTAGTGTCATTGATCGATACGTCGTCTTGGGATACTACGGTATTGGAGCATGGCAGACTCGTGTACTGGCTTTCACAGTTGCATTGGGGGTCTGCCTTTTACACCCCTCGCTTACCTATAACGACTCTATATGCTCATAGGATTTGTAGCTTCTTGAGTAGGGGTTTATCACCTCCCGAGGAGTATTATTCGCGACTTTGGTTTTTATAATGAAAAAGTATTTGAATTTTGAAGTAGTATAGAATCTATGGACTTTAACGATTTATTAGAAAAATTCAAATGGACTGATTTTGAAGAATATATTAAGGAAGAAAGAGAAAAACTTGAACGGAATGTTGACTTATTAGTTAAGGCTCGGAGGAAGTTTAGAGAGAAGATCCTGTCTATAGATAATATAGATGATAGGTTGTTCCAAGTAGATGAGAAGTATTTTAAACGGGCAGTTGAAGAACTTCGGAGAGGCGAGGTTACGGGTGTGGATGGAACTATTTCTTTTTATCCTACGCCAGTAGGCTATTGGTGCCGTATAGGAGTAGTCGCGGTTAACTATATGGGAGAGAGATTGAATAAAATCGTCTATATAAGCGACGCACAATTAATCGATACAGCTTTAGATAATATCGGCGAGTTTCTTAAAAATGTAGAAGAGCTAAACCGTTATACTCCTTTATTATACCGGGCGTTAATGTTCTACAAGGAAAGGGAAATCGCGTTAGATAGAGGAGAAAAGTGGAAAATTGTTCATGGACCTTTGATACCTCTAGAAATGCGGCTAGGCAGGCTAGGAGTTGGAGGAGTTTTAGAAACTAATCTAAAACTTGCTGAAAAAATTGTCGAGAATAGGCATATTATGGGCGTGTTATCCTCCACTAGGAGACTGAGGATACTAAATCTGGGTTATGTTTTAGAAAATGGAGAGTACTTGAAAATTTCCGATTTAGGCTCTTTACTAATATCGGAGATTAGACGAGCACCGGAGGAGGAGCGGGCGTTGATAGAGGACTTCGTCGAAGAGTACGGGGATAAAGTTTTCGTGGGAATATATAAGGCGTTTAATAAAGCATATGTATTCGAGGCGAGCAGGGAATTCTTCCGCGAGGCCGCGCATATACTATACGCTGATTCCTTAAATAATCCCGCAAAAGGGTTTCCAATGCTAATAGATTACGCCGATTCTCTCTGCAAAACTCTGGTTAACCCTGAGGATTTTAAACGAAAATTAGAGTACGAGCTTTTGAAGAAAGAAGGTTATAAGGCTTTCCAAGCTCTCGACGAGAGACGTTTAAGGTGGTCTCATTGAGTAAAGAACAAGTTTTAGGATTTGTGGATTTCGACGAGAAAATAGCGCTCGAGGGAAGCTCGCTATGCCAAATAGCCGTCTCTCAGAATTTAATAGATAGACTTCATAGAGGAAAATTCGTTAAAATATCATCTCTGGAGGGGAGGGAATTCCTGGGTAGAGTTATAGCCGGGCCGTTTTATAAACCCGAGGGCATGCCAGCGACCAGCTATATAACAAAGACTTTTATAGTGCGCGGCGAGACTTTTGAGAATCCACCGCCCTATTATGCGGTATTCGCCGTCGAGATTATAGGAGAAATTTCGAGAGGACAGCTTACTTCAACCTATACTAGGCCTCGTCCCCAATCTCCCGTATATAGTATACCAGTTCTAGAAGTACAGGAGATTATAGGGTCTAGGGGAGATATGGTTATAGGACATCTCTTAGGCTATAAAGGAGTTAAAATACTTTTAGATTCTCAAAACATGAATATCCTACCCAGGAACGTGGGGATCTTCGGTACTGTCGGCAGCGGCAAGACCAATACGGCTCAGGTTTTAATAGAAGAGGCTTTAAAGGGCAGATGGGCTGTTTTCGTACTGGACGTAGAAGGCGAGTACATCTACATGGACGCACCTAACGACGACGATTACCTAGCTAAAGTTCTTGAAAGCGTGTATGGCTTAGAGCCGGAGGGAGTAGGGAAGTTAGAGGTTTACGTGCCTATTGGGAGGAGATCGGCTAGAAGCGGAGCTAAAAAGTTTAGCATATTCTTTGAGGATGTAAATCCCTACGTTTTTGCCGAGATAATAGGAGCTACAGAGGCTCAACAACGCTATTTAAGCAGAATAGTCGATAGGCTAAAAGAATCGAGAAGAAGTGTAGAAGGAGAAGAACTTGAGGATTTAGTGATAGGCTCCGAAATTCCTCCTTTAACTCTGAGAGAAGTCAGGGAAGAAATTGAGGATAATATTGGGAGAGTTGAGAGATTTATGAGGTCTAGCCTCATGGCTTTAGCAACTAAGCTTGAAAGACTCGAAAGACTCCATATCTTCGATACAGGCGAACAGATGCCAGTGAAGAAGTTGATGGAACCAGGCAGTCTAACAGTAGTAGATTTAAGCGACGTCGAAGACAGGGTTAAAAACATCGTTATAGCGTGGCTCTTAGATAGAGTATTCAATCTAAAGATAAGGGGCATAAAGACTAAAACGATGATAGTTATAGAAGAAGCCCACACGTTCGTAAGTCTAGAAGCTAGAGAAAAAATGGCAGCAACCCTAGACATGTTAAAGGTTATAGCTCGGAGAGGAAGAAAACGCTGGCTCTCTTTAGTCTTCGTATCTCAACAGCCGGGCCATCTACCAGCCGAAATCTTCGAGTTATGCAATACTCGCATAATTCATGCTTTAAAAAGCGAAATAAACATAAACGCAGTCAGGCGAACAACCGGCGGATTAACAAGAGAACATGTATCCCTAATACCAGCCCTCTCAACAGGAGAAGCCTTCTTCGTAACACCAACCTACAAATTCCCACTGATAATCCGAGTTAGACCAGCAAAAACCATGAAAAGACGATTTTAATTTTAGAATAGTCAGTATTTTTAAAAACTTGAAATTACTAATTTTATTGATGAAAACACGACCCGTCGTATATGTGTCCACAGTGGGTGATACCTTATTAGCAGTTATTAAC
>QMRG01000060.1 GCA_003649235.1 Thermoprotei archaeon
AAGATAGAAGAGGCGGCTAGAACAGTATATCACATATTTAGTCAGGCCATTAAAAATCTAGTCTAGAGGCTCTATAAACTCTTTATCCATTAACAGTTTCACCATAGATCTCGTTCTTTCAATAATTTTTCTAGCGTTCTCCTCTTCCTCTTCCCTACTTAGTTTTCTCCGAGCTAAATCCTGTTCTACCGCTTTCTCCGCCACTATAGCAGCTACTCTAGGATATACATCCCAATCCTCCATCGTAGGCACGATATAATCTTCTCTTAGTCCCTTTTCCTCGGCATAGCTGGCTAACTCTTGGGCGGCAGCTATTATCATTTCATCTGTAATTTTTTTAGCTCTAACATCTAGAGCTCCTCTAAATACAGCTGGAAATACCAGGCTATTATTAACTTGATTTGGGTAATCTGACCTACCAGTGGCTACTACTCTAGCACCAGCTTCTTTAGCCTCCCAAGGCCATATTTCAGGAACTGGATTGGCTAGAGCGAAAACTATGGCATCATCGGCCATCTTAGCCATCCACTCCTTCTTAATAACTCCAGGGCCAGGTCTTGAAGCGGCTATTACGACATCAACACCTTCTAAAGCTTCAGCTATCCCTCCTCTTCTATTCTCCCTATTAGTCAGATGGGCTATCTCCCATTTATACGGATTAGAGATCTTTAAATGTTCCATGTCACTTCTTTCTTTGTTCAAAATCCCTTTAGAGTCAACCATTACGATTTTACCTCTATCAACACCGGCTTTCATTAGCAACTTCGCTATAGCTATATTAGCCGCGCCAGCTCCTATCATCGCGATGGAGATATCCTTCATTTTTTTGCCGACTATTTTCAAGGCGTTAATTAGAGCTGTCAGAGTAACGGTCGCAGTTCCCTGCTGATCATCGTGCCATACCGGAATATCAAGTTCTTCCTGTAATTTACTGAGGATATAGAAGCATTTCGGAGTAGCTATATCCTCTAAGTTTACTCCTCCAAAGGAAGGCTCTATATTCTTCACAAATCGAATTATTTCATCCGGTTCTTGAGTAGCTATGGCTAGAGGGATTGCGTCTACGCCGCCTAGATACTTGAAAAGAAGAGCCTTACCTTCCATCACGGGAAGGCCAGCAACTGCTCCGATATTTCCTAAACCTAAAACTCTACTTCCGTCGGTCACTACTGCAACTGTATTCCATCGCCATGTCTGTTCAAAGCTTTCGTTTTTGTCCTCTAATATTCTGCGACAGTTTTCCGCTACTCCGGGGGTATACCATATAGCGAAATCTTCTAGTGAATGTATAGGGCATCGCGGAATTACCTCTATTCTACCTCTATACTTCTTTGCATATTTGACAGCTAGTTCATCATAGTTTTTTTCAGTCAAGATTTCACCGTGAAGAGAAGAAAAACCAGGAATAAATGTGTGTTTGCTATCTATGCTCATGGAAACACGTAGGTATAAGCATAGAAGTTGGGGATATCCTTCCAGTAAAGATCGTATTTTTTAAAAATGGGATATAAAAGATACAGGAAAACGATGTTAAGCATATATAGAGTCATCATAACTAGAGTTAACAATCCTAAATAAGCCGACCATGCAACTTCTAAAGGAATTATTCCTTCCAAGACTATCGTTGTAGTCCATACAATGCTAGTCCCTATAGCCCAGCACCACCAACCATAGGTATAGGATAACCATGACTTTAAGCTTCTCATGTCAGGATATTCTCCATAAAATTTAAAGAGAATGTTATAAGATGCTATTCCCCAATAAATATAGCTCATGCTTCTAGCCGAATATCCGTTATGGATTATATCTGAAAAAGCAGCACCAAGCCCTATGCCGTAAGCTGCAGGAATCCCGAAAAAAGCTGGTAAAATGCCATCCAATAAAAGACTAACCTTAAAGGCTAAAATTCCTGGAACTATGACTAATGTAAAGCCTGAGAATTCAAACAGTATTTTCAGCAAAAGACATGCTATGAGATAAACAAAAGACTTTACTCCCCATTTCTGGCGAATCTTTACAATACCTATTTTAGGCCTAAGTTTAATGTCGAATCCTGCATAGAATAATGCACTATATGTAGCGGCGAAGAGTAGGAATATGCAACCGAGAAAATGTAGTCTAGAATGCCCTAATACTAGAAAACATTTAATTAAAGTTTTGAGTACTTCTTCTAAAACTTCTCTAAGCACAAGGCTTGTCCCATCTTCCTAACTACTATTTAAGATATAAAAGTGCCTAAGGCAAAATAAATAGGCAAAATATTAATAAGTTTCTAACCGTTCTCTAACGCTGTCAGGTGGTCTAATGGCGTATGTACCGAAGATGTTGCTTGTGGGAAGATGTGTCAGATGTGGAAAAAGAATATTCAGGGGAGAGAGAAGATTTCGATGTTCAAAATGTGGTATATATACTTGTCCTCTCTGTCATAAAAAATCTCAAGGCAGATGTCCAGTGTGTGGAATGAAACTCGAAGAAGTCTAGTAGAGGTGTTAAATTGGAAGTCATAACTGCTAAAGGCCCAGTATCGGCTTCTAATTTAGGTTTAACTAATTCACACATTCACTTGGTTGCCATGCCACCGGCCTGGCTTTATAAAACGCCTACTTTCTCAAATGACCCAGACTATGCTTTAACAGATGTGGATAAAGCAGTTCAAGAACTTAAGTACTTCTTAAAGTCTGGAGGAAAGACGGCAGTAGATGCTACCTGTAGAGATTATGGAAGAAATCCTAAAGCGATAAAATACGTTGTGGAGAAGATTTCAGAGGCAAATTTAATACTGGTTACTGGCTTTAATAGAGGAATCTATCTAGACAAATGGTACTATGAAACATCTATTGACAAATTAGCAGAATTTTTCTCTAATGAAGTAGAGGAAGATATCGAGGGTACAGGTTTAAAGGCGGGATTGATAAAGATAGGCGCCGACTACATGAGGATTCTTCCAATAGAGAAAAAATGTATTAAAGCGGCGGCAAACGCTCATCTAAGTACTGGAGCTCCTATACTAGTCCATACAACATTGGGAACAATGGCTTTAGAAATCCTAGAAATCCTCGAAAAGGAAGGAATAGATCCTGCTAATGTGATCTTTTATCATGTCGACAGAAATCTGGATCCCTGGTATTGGGAACAGGTTTTAGAGCGAGGATCCTATATAACGTTAGATCAAATAGGAAAGATAAAATATGGACCTGAGAGTAAAAGAATAGAATTCCTAGTTGAAATTGTTAGAAGAGGCTATGAAAACCAGTTGCTTCTAGGCACAGATTTTGCCAGAAGATCTGACTTTAAATCATATGGTGGAGGCCCCGGCCTAGGATATCTTTTCGAGAAATTCTTGCCTTTTGCCAAGAAAGTGTTCAAATCGGAGGGAATTGAAGAGAATATAGTAGAGAAATTTGTATTGCACAATCCGTCAAAAGCTTTCTCTATAAAAAAATAACTCGTTTTAAATATCTTCATTTTATTTTAGATAAATTTAAAGTTAGAATTTTATAAGATCTCTGATTTATGAATATAAAAAGTTTATAGGTAATGCTTATATACTATCAAAGTGATATATTTGTACTGATAGGTGGAGATTTTATGGATCCCCTCACGGAGATTATTAATTTTATTATAGCTATTTTCCAAGAGCCTGCAGTATTTCTAGGTTTAATAGCCTTCATCGGCTTGCTAGCGCTTAAAGAGAGAATAGAAAAAATAATATCAGGAACTTTGAAGACTGCATTAGGCCTATTAATACTGCTAGCTGGCGTTTCCGTAATGGTCAACGCGTTATCACCACTAGGACAGATGGCTTCAGCAGCTCTACAACTACCCCCTGTTTCTGTCGAGATAGGAACTCAAACAGTAATATCCGAGCTTGGATTTGAAATAGGCCTTGTAATGGTTTTCGCTTTTCTTCTAAACGTACTAGTGGCCAGGATAAGTAAAACTTTTAAGTATATCTTCCTTACTGGACATCTAATCTTTTGGAATGCAGTAATATTTACCGCAGCTTTCAAATATATTTTAGGACTTGAAGGCTGGGCACTAATCGTCGCGGCTTCAATATTTACAGGAGCCTACCAGATAATACAACCATGGTACACTCATTTCTTCGATCTAGAAGTAAACGAAAACGCTGGCTTCGTCTTAGGGCACTCATCTTCGCTAGTAGTGTTGCTAACTTGTCTAATAACGAAACCATTTGCTAAGAATGGTAGAAAGTTTAAGAGCATGGAAGAGTTGACATTCCCACAGGCGTTAAGCTGGCTAAGAGAACCAATGCTGATGATAGCCGCTAGCTACTTCATAATCTACGCTGTCGTAGGCGCTTTAGCATGGAATAGCGTAGTAGAATTCGCGAGCGGAGCAGGAAAACATCCAATAGTCTGGCTAGTGCTTCAAGCCTTAAATTTCGCCGCAGGCTTCGCTGTATTGATAATGGGTGTTAGAATGCTGATATCAGAGCTAATACCTGCTTTCCAAGGCATAGCTCAGAAGATAGTTCCAGGAGCCGTGCCTGCACTCGACTGTCCTCTATTCTTCCCCTATGGACAGGTGTCCATGGCTTATGGCGGACTAATAGGAATGGTCGTCATGGTCTTAGTGTCGATAATGTTCGTCGGAATTAAATATCCATGGTATATCTTCGCCCCGACGATGTCTGCCTGGTTCCATGGAGCTACTGCAGCGGTCTACGGTAATAAGTATGCTGGCGTGCCCGGCGCTATTTTAGGCGGAGTTATAGCCGGAGTTTTAATGGCAGTAGGACAGGCTATAATGTGGCCTATAATAGGCTTCGCCATTGGAGATTTCTTCAGTTGGGCATCGGACACCGACTATGTCTGGTATCCGTTAATAGTATACCTATTCGCTCTCATTGCAGGTAAAAAATAAACCCCTAAATTTTTATTTCTTAGTTATTTCTAAACTTGGGTGATTTGATTGATAGATGAATTTAAAGAACTTTTTACAGCACTGGGTGGCAACGTAGGATTGGTAGATAAAGTCAAAGATTGGACAGAGGCGGTTAGGATATCTGGTGAACTCCTTCTACAACATGGATGTATAGAACCAAGTTATATTGAAAAAATGATATCAACTTGTAGAGAACTTGGACCCTATATAGCCATAAGCCCGGGAGTAGCTATACCTCATGCTAGACCTGAAGATGGTGCAAAAAAAGTTTGTTTATCAATACTAGTGGTTAAGGAAGGCGTTAACTTTGGCTCACATAACGATCCAGTCTATGTCTTAATAGCCTTCTCTACTCCTGACAAATCTTCGCATATTAAGGTTATACAGCAGTTAGCAAAGCTCATGATGAAAAAAGGAGCGGAGATGGTTGATCGACTTAAAAAAGTGGAATCGGAGGAGGATATATTAAAGGTATTAAGCGATCTCGTTAGCAAGTAATTTTTTAATTTCTCTTTCAACGATCTCTACGATTTTATTCACAGTTTTTTCAAAGATAATCTTCCCCTTTTCTGCAGAAGCTTTTGTAGGATCTCCAATAATAGCATTTTTAGTTAATTTTTCCCAAGATATGAATGTATAATTTAGATCAAAAGGTACTTCCGGATAATCAGCAATTGCATTTTCCATTTTTACAGCTTCTGGCTTAAGGTATAGAATTAGAGAAGTCTCTATCTCTTCTGCGTGAAAATAAGTCTTATGCCAGAACTCACTTTCAATATATTTCAATGCAATATTTCTAATCAAGTCCGGGTTAAACAGCATAACATGAAAATCTTTGTCCATGAGTTTTCGAAGAGCGTTCTTTAACGCTCCCATGTTACCTATATGTCCATTAATAACTATGAATAATTTAAATCCATGTTCTCTTAACGCAGCGCCAATCTCGTATATTACCCTGCTTAAAGTATCGTTTTCAAGCCAGAGAGTACCAGAGAATTTTCTTAAAGACCATACTTGTCCGAAGTGTAACGGTGGGAGAACTAGAGCTTTTAACTTCTTACCTACTTCGTTTGCAATCGCCTCAGCTATTATCGAGTCGACAGTTAGAGGGAGATGAGGACCATGAGCTTCGACAGAGCCTACAGGAAGGATAACTGTTGGAACTTTACTGGATTTTATGTATTCATTTACATCGAGCCATGTAACGTTAGATGCTAGCACTATGCTCCACCAGAAAGTTTTTTAACAGCTTCTAACAACTTTTCTTCTATTTCTTTCCTATCTCCATAGTTGCGTACAGAGACGATTTCCTTAGCTGCTTTTGCTTGAATAAACTTCTCGGCTAGATCAGGCCCAGTCACTATTATGTCTGCTTTTAAAACTGCCGCAAGCGTGGCATCGGCAGTTTCCACGTCGGCTTCAATGCCGTGTTTTCTACATACTCCTTCTACAACGGTTTTTAAGAATAACGCGGTGCCCGTGCCTAAACCACAAGCTGTGACTATTTTAAGTCTTTTAGGCATAATTTCACCAAAATAGATGAAGAAAGATTAATATAAAAAAGTAATGTTCTGCAATCATTGAAGCAGCAACTTTGCACAAGATAATCTAGGGATGGAAAACACTGCTATGGGACATGCAAAGTTACACATTCCGCATCTTGTACATTTATTCTCGTCGATAACTACGCTTTTCTCTCCATAACTTAAAGCATTTACAGGACAATTGTTTATACAAGAACCGCATTTAACGCAGTAAGAGGCTCTAAAAGCCACGCTAACAACCATAAGCATAACTCTCCTCCACTCACCTTTAGGCGCTACAAGCTTAAAACTCCCACTCTCGTCAATTTCTAAGATCGAAGTAGAGTTTAAGGCTTTTACTGAAGTAAGCAAATTATGCAGATATTCAATATTCTTCAAACCTTTAATAATCCCTCTTGCAATAACTTTTCCATTTTTTTCTCTGTAATCGAGATCTTCTACTTCAAGCGGGGCTCCTCTAGGATCTTTATCAACACGATAGCCTACAGATTCCGCCAATCTCTTCTGATCGCCGGGAAGTTTCTTCCAGCGCCAAAAACCATATCTAACCCATGCATCACCTAGATTATGTTTTTTAGCATATTCTTCTAAATACTCTATCCACCATTTCCAAAGCTCTGGATGCTTCTCTGCTACAGCTTCTAGCTCGCCAAGCTCTATTGCCGGACAAAGCCAGCAACCAAGCCTGTCAAATCCTTCAAAGTATAAGGGATTAACATCGACCTTTTCTTTCATCAGGTAAAGCCATATGTCTAAAGCTGACCAGTACTGGATCGGCGAAGCCGCTAAAATTTTGAGTAACCAGCGGTTACGCCATACTCGCGGCGATACAGCTCTTCTCGCTGATTCAAGAGCTCTCTGTCCGACAAAACTTAAAACTCCTTTAGGAAATTCGCGGTTAACCAATCCAGCTATAGGCGAGAGTTTTGCAACCTTACAACACCACCTATAATCTCGTGCTGGAGGACCCATAATCTTCAATGCTTCTATAAACTTTTTATCTGCATCAGCTATATAGAGCTTTAATCCTCGTTTTTTTGTAAAAGAATGCACATATTCTACAGTTTCTGGAAGCTCTAGCCCAGTGTCGTTAAAGAGTATCGGAGTTTTGCCTAAAGCTTTTTCCACAAGCAAGTACGTAGTTAAGCTATCTTTACCTCCACTAAAGGAAACTACTACAGGCAGTTTTTTCTCCTCTACGAGTTTTTTGATAAACTCGATTGCCTCTTTTTCTAAGTAATCTAGCCGCTTTTTATTAGCGGCTATTGCCTCTTTAAACCCGGCGTAGACTTCTATACTAACAAACTTCTTGCTTCTCCACGCTTTCTGAATCTTCAAGCGAGAAGAGCCTATATACTCTGCTACACCATGGTAAACTCCGTTTTTAGTAGCTACAGCAACGAATTCTCCTTTACGCCTAGGAAGCTTAGATTCGATAATGTGTTTTTTATGAACAACAAATCTTCTCCGAATCTTTGGAAGATCTACGACTGCATAGTAGTTACACTTTAGATTTAAGATACCAGCGACGCCATTGTAGAGAGGCTTAAACCTCCACCTCCTCTTCTCTACATCATAAAATCTATGCCCCAGTATTCTACCGTCTACTATGATCTCATCAGCTGCGTCTGGATACTCTATTTTATTCAACAATATGAACTTCCCTTCGGGTAATAAATAATCAACCACTTTCCAATCCTTAAAATATTCATATAAAGTCTCTCTTAAATCATGTACATCTTTTGGAAAGGCAGGCCTTATATCTCCAGGAGGAGTTACCCTAACAATTATCGTGAAACCGTTACACCTACTACATTTTTCATCAAGGACAGGCACGTTACAACGTGGACACCAGTATACCCTCGGCATTATTCTTTTGAAGATCTCTATCTCGCTCATAGTTATACTCAGTAGATTAGCTATAATAAAGTTGGGGCTCCGAACAAGAACCCTTTCTTCACTTTTCTAAGCGCGAAACCGTCGTCATCGCCCATTTTGCTATTTGAATCGTCTAATTTAACTTTTATGCTACATGTTAAGAGATAATTCCAGTCTACCATCAAGAGTTTAAAATACAAGTATACTTGTATTTTGCGAGATTATATTATATACGTAATATGTCGATAATACATACAGTATGAGGCTTGGAATTGGATTCAAAATTAGGAAAGCCGTAGAGAGGACGAATAGGCTCTTTTCTCCTATCCTCATAGTGTTAGAAGCTTTCTTATTAAGTAACGCGATAGAATTATCACCAAACAATTTCATCCATCAATTCATAGTCTTTAATCAAAAGATATTCTGGCTCATGATCTTCCTATATTCTGGAATATTATTTTACAATTTCATGAAAGTTAGGAAGAAACGGTTTATTCTGCTTTATAGGAGAGAAATTTTTTAGCTTCTCTTAGTCTCCTCTTTGTATAGTGCCGCGATATACATATTCGACTTGCATTTAGGACATTTTCCTTCTTCTTTAAACAAATAATCGCC
>QMRG01000061.1 GCA_003649235.1 Thermoprotei archaeon
ATTGTATTTTGGAATGAAGAATCCAGAAATGCCGAATGCTGAGGACCGGTAGGTAGTCCGACCCGCCCCGCACTCGCGCCTCCGCCAACGAATGAGGCGAGAGGTCGGTCAGCGGGGCGACAACCTTATAAAACTGATTTGCTATGTACTAGACTCTACGGCTATCACGACAGGTTTTAAACCCTTATACTCAGCAGCAGTCAGGACTTTTTTACCTAGTTTTTCACCGAGTTTCCAGACTTTAAGAGTTCTTTCACGGAATTTAGGCTCTCTAGGCAAGTGATGGTCGTAGATTATAAGTCTCGCATCCGTTTCTTCAACGATTCTAGCGGCGTTTTCTAAAGCCCTATTAAAGTTTATCAAGTTAAGAGTATAGCCGAGCATATAGGTCATAGGGCCATCCAGTATGAGCACGTCCGGATTCTCTTCTATGATCCACTCGGCGTAGTCTTCTATTATCGGACCGTTTAGATCGCTAGAATGCAATAGCTTCCATCCCTTATACTCGATTACAGTAGCGAAAACCCAACCTACTCTCGAATATTCTATACCATGGAACATCGGTTTCGTAAACCTAACCACAGTTTTGCCAAATTTGAATGTTTTTCCATCGGCAAATCTAACTCCGACTCCTTCAAGATCTAACTCCGGTATTAACTTGTACTTCCTCCATTTCTCCACTCTTTTTTCAAACCATTTCCTCCCCTTCTCTAACAATTGTGACCGTCTTTCATTATAATCTCCGAAATCCTTATTCTTTGCTATTTTTAAATCGTCAAAGATATCTTTCCAATTCCGGCTTTTAGGCTCTATCATAAAATCTTCGAGATTTACTCCAAAACTGCCGTAGAGATGTTCATAAAAGCGGAGAGCACGCTTTCTCTGAGAATCGTTTATATACTCGTTCGGATTCTTAGCTAAAACCAGTTTACCCTCATATATCTCTTTTTCAAAATCCGTGAAGTGGTCATAGTGATAATGAGATATAATAATAACATCTGCTTTTCGGGAAGCTTTTTTAACTGCTTCTCTACCTTCTTCAAGCCATTCAAATTTTAAAGTATCCGGCGCAGGAAAAGTAGGATGCATAATTGCTACGCCCGGATCTATTAAAATTTTAACATCTGGAGTCACGACTAAAGTACAGGATGATTTAGCGCCTAAAGAATCAAACCAGACTAGCTCGAACTCCACAATTCTAAAACTATTCCCTACTAGATAAATCTATATTGTATAAGGGTAAGAAAGGTTCTCCCTTAAAATATCTCCCTAGCTCTCTTCGCGGCTTCTCTAAATACTCCATGTAGTATTCACCAGCTTTATACTCTAAAACTAGAAGCTCATCCACCACGACAACGTAGACGTAGTTAAGCTTAGCCGCTATTAACTCATCAACTTCTATAGGCGGCCTCTTATAGTATTTGTCCAAGAAGTTTTTTATAGCTTTTAAACCCCAGTACCCTCTTTTTCCTGGAGGCAGGAAGAAGATATCTGGAAGCTGTAGAATATGATAAGGCGGAGTAGCGAGAGCGAAAAAATCGACATGCCTGCTATATCTAACAACTTTACTTATTTCTCTAGCCGCTCTATACGCTACGGGATCTTTAGAGTTCTCGGGAGGTACAAAACCTGTTTCAACTTCTACGGCTAAACTCTCACCGTCTCTTTCAGCATATATATCACAAATCAAGCCTCCTCCAAAGTCATATTCTACATCTACATTATAGCCTTTTTTGATCAAATGGCATGCTAAAACGAGTTCCATAACGCTGTGATTTGATTTTACCAAACCCTTTTCGTACATATTCGTCAATTTCCAAGCAACCTTCTCTAATTTAGAAAAACTTTTAGAATCGGGAATGACTTGTTTAGCCTTCTCTAGTATAAAGGATACATCGTCTATAAAATCCATCTAAACAAAACGTTAAAAAATAATATAAAAAATTAACATTTAAATAAAGAATACCTATAAATAGTTCATGCATAGTAAACTTTCACTCAATAACATTAAATATTTATAGGAGATATGTAAATAATATTAACGGAGGCGCGGGGCAGGCTTGGCCCACGGCCGAGGCATGTCAAGTAGGCCCGTTCAAACCGTAACCACGCGGCTTCGGCCGCGAGGCTACGGCGCGAACGAGCCGAAAGATGTGCCAAAGCCGTAGGTCAGGCTTAGACGCGCCTCCACTATTTTTCTGTTTGTAGCTATGATATCGGAGACTCTCTGTCGTCGACTGCTTCTTAAAATTCTCCTAGTTTGGCTTTGGTTTTTCCTAGGTCCACCCATGATGGTGTTGATGCTTTCTATATTCTGGCGGGTTGGAATTTCCGATGCTCTTGAGAGATTATATTTTATTCTATTAGAGAAGCCTTATTTGGCCTCTTATCCCGAACTGGTTTTTATAGGCATTCTACCTCTCATTTATACGCTAGCTTGCGGCGAGGATTTTGCAAAGTATGGTTTTCGTAAAGAGAAGTTTTGGCCAAACATACTCTATTCCCTTCCACTCGCTCTCATCGTCGCATGGCTAAGAGGTTTCCCAAGTCGAGGCTACGGCCTCGTACCTCCATGGAGCTTTTTCTACGCAGTTTTAAACTTAGTGGCTTATGGTCCTTTAGAAGTTTTCTTCGTAGTCTGGCTTATCGAAAATACGGATGAATATTTAGGAAGCGAGGCAATGCCGTCGGAAGGTTCTCTAGCCGTGCCGATGATCTTTGGATTGTCTCATGTCTTGTGGGCTATCCACGGTGACTTGGTAGCCGCCGTAGTGAATGCTTTCATAGTTTCACTAGTTTTTGTCTATTTCGGAGTTATTTACAAGTATACAGGGAATATTGCTGGTTTTATGGTTGCATGGACTTTGATGAATAGACAATCGCTGCTCTCAGCTATTCAATGCCTAATTTAAAAAGCCTTGGTTTATGTTTTTCAAATACATAGAAGCCCTCATAGCCTACAAGTTTTAACTTTTCAACAGCTTTTTCCAATTTTAAGCCTAAATGTTCTAGAGCATGAGCATCAGATCCGATAGTTACAACTTTTATACCTTTCTTTCTCGCAGCTTTTAACATTTCCATCCTAGGATAACAGTCGCCGATGCTGTGTCGATAACCAGCTGAATTTACCTCTAACCCTACATTGTATTCGTCGAGCGCGTCTAAAACTCGCCAAATCATATCCAAGTATATCTCAGAGTCTATTTCTCGGCTATAATGCTTTACAGCTATTTTTCTAATTAAGTCTGGATGGGCTAGAACGTCGAAGAGTTGGCTTTCAACTGCTCTAATTACTTCGTCGAAGTATTTCTGGTAGATTTTTATTTCATCGAATTTTGCAAATATCTCTTCGGAAAATTCAGTACTAAACGCTGGAGAAACAGCATAATTGCCAATGTAGTGTATAGAGCCTAGGAAAAAGTCGAAAGAAGATTCATGTTGTGAAAGAATTGCTTCTAAATTTTTTTCAAATCTCTGAGTATAGGTTACTTCAAGTCCTATTTTAACTCTTAAACTCGTATTGGCTTTAGCTTTCTCTACCTCGTCAATGAATTCTTCTATCTGGTCGGGGAAGATTGTAGCGCCTTTAACCAAGCCTTTTACTGGATGGAATTCTAGGTGATTGACGAAGCATATCTCCACTAAACCTAGTTTTTCGGCTTTTCTCAAATAAGCCTCTATGCTAACGTTCTCTTTCACATCTACTGTATATCCTGTGTGGACGTGGTAATCGGCGAGGAGCATGGATTTCTTTTAAAATATTGATGTTTAAAACTTTAGCGTTTTACAGGCTATCTTATAAATCGCGTGAAAGGAGATTTTGGACGGTTGTACTTAAGCACGATGTCGCCAATGTTGACTTTTAAATCTCTAGCAACAACTGGACATTTGACTATGAGCATAAAGAATACATTATCATATTTATCGAAATTCTCGTAGTTACTCTGTCCTTTCAACAGTATTAAATCATGAGCTAGAAACCATTTCTTCAAATTCGGATTGTCCGCCTCGAGATTTCGTCCTTTATAGGATATAGTTTTAATATCAACATTAGGGAGTGAGGTTATTTTCACGTAAGTAGCGTCTTCAACTGTTGCATCGTTGATTATGGGTTCTCTTTTAACAACAAAAGTTATTTTTTCGAAAGGCTTTTCTCTGATCTTTATCATAGTCTCGAGTAGAAGCTTATCAAAGACTATTTCACCAGCATTATCGGCAAAGAATAGAAGCTGTCGCGCAGTTAGAACTTTATTTTTAAGATATGGATAGTCGTTTATAGCGAATTTCTTCTTCAATACCGTTTCTACAGTTTCCTCCACCTCGGGTTTCTCCACGGCCGCGAAATCTATAATGTTTCCAGCTATAGCAAGTTTAACAGCTGTTTTTAGAGGATCTCGGCTAATCTCTACAAGCTCTTTAAACTTAGGATAGAGCTTTAAGACTTGATCGTTACTCCTCCTCTTAACTTCTCTATATGGATCATCTACGCCTGTTAGCTCGCTGACTATTTTATGTATTCTATACGACATATAGAAGGGAGTAGTCTTCCAGTTCATCTCTAGGAGTTCTTCCATTGCACATCTCAAAACTTTTTCTTGAATTTCAATATCATCTGTAACCTTTCTCGAGGCTCTAAGAGCCTGCCGTAGAACGCATATTACACAATCCAGTTGAATCTCCATTTAACCACCTACACAGAAACTCCTTAAATTCACTTAAATCTATCCTCTGCTGGAATAAGAAATATGTTTAAACGAGATAATAGAGATATATTGATTTGGGGATCTTAATGGGGAAATTCGAGTGGTATGATGTTTTTGTTAAAAAAGACTATAAGCCTGATCTAGACAACGATGTCATAGTAGTTTTCCGGATTACGCCTGCTAAAGACTTTACTATAGAGGAAGCAGCGGGTAGAGTAGCGTCAGAAAGTAGCGTGGGGACGTGGACTACTCTCTCAGTACTCCCTGACAGGATATGGAAACTTATGGGTAAAGCCTATGAGATAAAGCATCTAGAGGACAACACTTACTTAGTCAAAGTAGCGTATCCAGTTGATCTCTTCGAAGAAGGTAATATGCCAGCTTTTCTAGCCAGTATCGCCGGTAACGTGTACGGGATGAGAGCTATTGAAGGCTTAAGAGTTGAAGATATCTACATGCCGGAGAGCTTTATGAAATACTTTAAAGGACCAGTTAAGGGGATTAAAGGTATTAGAGAGATCTACGGTATTTACGATAGGCCTATAGTCGGTACTGTGCCGAAGCCTAAAGTCGGCTATACGCCTGACGAATTGCAAGAAGTAGTATATGAATATCTAGCTGGAGGCATGGACTATGCTAAAGATGATGAAAACCTAGCTAGCCAGTCTTTCTGTAGATTCGAAAAGAGAGCAGAAGCGATTATGAAGGCTATAGATAAAGCGGAGAATGAAACCGGAGAGAGAAAAGTGTGGTTAGCCAATATCACCGCCGACGTGAGGGAGATGGAGAAAAGGTTAAAGCTTGTACATGATTATGGAAATCCCTTTATCATGGTTGACGTCGTCGTAACTGGTTGGGCAGCTTTAAGCTATATTAGAGATTTAGCAGAGGAATATGGAATGGGAATACATGCTCATAGGGCTTTCCATGCGGCTTTTACCAGAAATTCCTTGCATGGAATGTCTATGTATACTCTAGCTAAGCTCTACAGGCTCGTAGGTGTAGACCAGCTTCACGTAGGCACACCAGGCGTTGGAAAACTCGAAGCTAAAGCGAAAGATGTCGTAAACTATGCTAGAATACTGAGAGAAGAACACTTCATACCTGATGGAGACGACGTATTCCATCTTGAACAGAAATGGTACCATATAAAACCTGCATTCCCAACCTCTTCAGGTGGACTTCATCCAGGCACAATACCTGACGTGATAAAAGCCATGGGAGTAGATATTGTAATCCAAGTCGGCGGTGGAGTATTAGGGCATCCAGACGGTCCAAGAGCGGGAGCTGCCGCCGTTAGACAAGCCATAGAAGCTTACTTAAAGGGAATATCACTGCCAGAGTATGCGGAGTCTCATAAAGAACTGAAAAGAGCTTTAGAAAAATGGGGATTCGTTAAACCAGCATAGTTAATCTTCAACTGCTATTTTACTGGCTATCTCTCTCAAAGCCTCGGCTCTACGCCTTCGATCATCGATCATCCTAACAGTTTTTAACGCTTTATCAAATAATTTAATCCTCGCCATCTCTCCAGCTATACTCTTCAAAGCTTCAGCTCTATACCTTTTATCGGTGATGTTATTGGCGATATCTAAGGCTCTATCGAAAAGCTTGGCTCTAGCTAACTCGCCTGCTACATCTTTAAACGCCCAAGCTCTCCACCATGGATCTTCTATATCCCTAGCTATTTTAAGAGCTTTTTCAAATAATCCAGTTTTAGCCATTTCTCTAGCTACAATTCTTTTAGCGCTAGCCCTATACCCGGAATCTTCTATCTCCTTCACCGAGTTTAATGCTTTTTCAAATACATTCTCTACGTTTAACCCGGCTTTAGCCATTTCACAAGCTATATCTTTAAACGCCACAGCTCTAAACCAAGCATTTTCTATTCTCTCTGCCGCTTTCAAAGCTTCTTTATAAAGTCCAGCTTTAGCCATCTCACAAGCTATATCTTTAATTGCCCAACTTCTCCACCAACGACTCTCTATGATATTAGAAGCCTTCAAAGCTTTACTATAGAAACGTACTTTAGCCATTTCACAAACTATATCCTTCAAAGTCTTTGCTCTAGAATAACGATCTTCAATATTTATAGCAACTTTAAGTGCTTCATTAAAGATTTCTTCAGCGCGATTTTTTGTTTTCATCAAAAATACTCTTTTAAAGAATTTGATAATAATTTCGTTTAACTATATCAGAATATTATCATGGCTTTCATCTTCGATCTTATAAGTTAACGCTGGTTGTGGGACAATTTAGATGCTTAGACTACGACAAAAGTTAAGAATATTCCAGTTCTTTTACTGAAGAAAGGAAATACTTGACGTATTAGACCAATTGAAGAATGAGGTTAACATAGAATTTCTCTAATAATACATTAATTAAATAGTAATAAGGTATTTCAAATCTTACTTAACGAAGGTGTACTTGCTAAAGAGGAAATGTTTATATTAAGGAATTTGTTAATTAGTTTGGTCGGGTGAAATGCAGCGCCAAATTCAGTAAATTCCCCGGCTTTAGTTCTCTTTCTAACCCAGCTGTACGTATATTCTAACCTGGTGGATAACTATGGGTAGTATAAAGGCTCTACCTCAAGAGTTTAAACCGAAAGAATATGAGGAAGAACTGCTCAAATACTGGGAAGAGCATAAGATCTATGAGAAGTTGAGAGAGAAGCTTAAAGATAGACCGAAGTTCTACTTTCTGGATGGACCTCCTTACCCTTCGAGCGATACTCCGCATATAGGTACTATATGGAATAAAGTATTGAAAGACGCCGTGATAAGGTTTCGGAGAGCTAGAGGCTTTAATGTACATGATCAACCAGGCTATGACTGCCATGGATTACCTATAGAAGTTAAAGTAGAGCAAAGCCTCGGGTTTAAAGCTAAAAAAGATATAGAAAAGTTTGGAGTTGACAAGTTCATTGAAGAATGTGAGAAATTCGTATTTCATAACGTAAAGTCTATGACTAGGCATTTTTGGAATTTTGGAGTTTCAATGGACTGGGAGAATCCCTACCTGACGCTCAAGGATAAATACATTGAAGGAGCCTGGTGGCTAGTCAAAAAGGCTCATGAAAAAGGCTTGTTGAAGAGAGGGGTTAAGGTAGTACACTGGTGTCCCCGCTGCGAGACTACGCTCGCGGACTACGAGGTTAGCGAGTATAAAATGCTTAAAGACCCCTCGATATACGTTAAATTCCCCGTTAAAAACAGCTCGAACAAGTATATCCTCATATGGACCACGACTCCCTGGACTCTGCCCGCAAATCTAGCAGTAATGGCTCATCCAGACTTCGACTACGCGTGGGTTAAGGTAGATGGAGATTTCCTCCTCTTGCTCAAGGATAGAGTTGAAGCTGTCATGGCCGAAGCCGGTGTTGAAAATTACGAGATAGTAGAGGTTGTAAAAGGCAGAGAGCTTGAAGGTCTAGAATACGAGCATCCTTTAAAAAATGAGGTTAAAGTTCAGCAGAGCGTAACAGGTGTTCATAAGATAGTACTGAGCGAGGAGTATGTTAGAGCTGAAGAAGGTACAGGCCTAGTCCACTGCGCACCTGGACACGGCGAGGAAGACTTTGAAGTAGGCAGGGCTTACGGGCTTCCAGTAGTATCTCCAGTCGACGATAGGGGGGTCTTCACTAAAGATGCTGGAAAATACGCTGGCAAATATATTAGAGAAGCTAACGCAGAAATCATAGCAGATTTAAAGAAGAAAGGATTACTCTTCTATGAGGGAGTACTAGAGCATAAATACCCGATATGCTGGAGATGTAAAACTCCTTTGATAATGAGGGCTACACCACAGTGGTACATCGAGGTTACTCAGCTTAAAGATAGATTCCTTGAGGAAGCGGCTAAAGTTAAATGGGTACCTGAATGGGCCGGTTATTCTAGGTTTAGAAACTGGCTTGAAAGGCTTAGAGACTGGATAATATCTAGACAGAGATACTGGGGAACTCCACTCCCCATATGGAAGTGCGGAAAATGCGACCACATGGTAGTCGTGGGATCGCGGAAAGAATTGGAAGAACTAGCCGGACGCAAGTTAGAGCTTAAAGACCTTCACAGGCCCTGGGTCGACTATGTAACTTTCACCTGTCCTAAATGCGGAGGACTTATGCATAGAGTGCCCGACGTCCTGGATGTATGGCTTGACTCCGGGATAGCTTTCTA
>QMRG01000062.1 GCA_003649235.1 Thermoprotei archaeon
AACATGGACCAGAGAGAGTTTTTAGAAAAGGTTATCTCGAGGGCTCGGCAGTACTTCAGATACTATTCTCTAGGCAGGGAAAGAGTAGATGTTTGGAGATTGAAAAATCCCATGTTCTCGGCGCCCGGCAGGCTCATTTTCTCCTACTCGGATTTCGAGAGCTTGGGATTAGCGGGGTTGGAGGAGAGATGTCGTTTCTCCATGCTGCCTCCTAAAATGGCTTATAGGTGGACCGCTGGCAGGCTGGTAGATTCTAGACAGTGCTACATAGCTTTTAAGAAAAATTATGTTATTCCTAGATCGGAGAATTTAAATCTAGTAGTGAGGTCGGCGTGGGAGATTCATTTAAACGATAAAGGCGGGCTCCTACAATCACCCGTAGTAGGATTACATGAAAACGTGGCGGTTCTGGATTTCGAATCTATGTTCCCGAATATTATCGTACGATATAACGTTAGCTATGAGACGGTAGAGCTAGACAAGGTCAGGAGAAAGCCCAGAGGCCTCCTAGTAGACGTTGTAGAGCATTTCTTAAAGCGCAGACTCCACTTTAAACACTTAAAGAAGAAATTGAATGAGCCTTATAGGACTTGGGCTGAACAACGACAAAACGAGCTAAAACTGCTGTTAGTTTCCAGCTATGGCTACTCAGGGAATAATTTTAACAGATTCGGCAATCCACTAACGTTCGAATGGATTAACAGGATTTCAAGGATAGTGATGAAGAAAGTATACGAGATAGCCAGATCTAGAGGATATAAAATAGTGTATAGCGATACGGATAGCATATTCGTAAAGCGTGAAGATGCGGATATAGGGGATTTTGAGAAGTTAGCGGAGGAGTTGGAGAAAGCCACTAGATTGCCAATAAAAGTCGATAGGATATACAAGTTCCTAGTCCTATTGACGACGAAGACAGATGTTAACCTTGGCGGGAC
This sequence comes from Thermoprotei archaeon, assembly GCA_003649235.1. Lineage (GTDB taxonomy): Archaea > Thermoproteota > Thermoprotei > Thermofilales > B69-G16 > B69-G16. The sequence continues at coordinate 939 of QMRG01000062.1, forward strand.
GAAGAGGTACTACGGCAGACTACTTGACGGCAGCTTAGATTTTAAAGGAGTAGAGGTTAAGAGGCACGATTGTCCAGAGTTTGTTAAAGATTTCCAGTATAGGCTAGCGGATAAGCTGTTATCCGGAGAGAGTAAAGAAGATGTATACAAAAATTTAAGAGAATGTTATAACATAGTGGCGAAGGCTATAGACGAGATACTTGAAGGCAGGATTCCGGCGGAGAAGCTTGTAGTCAAGAAGGTTTTGAGGAAAGATGAGTATAAAGTCCTAGCCCCGCACTACGTAGCTTCTCTACAGCTTAGACTGAACGGCTACAGGATGACTCCAGGCGATATTATAGAGTTCATCTATGTGAATGCCAAGCATAGAAATCCATTAATGAGAGTTCAGGCTTGGAAGCTATACGACGGCAGGAGTTATGATAAAGATAAGTACATAGAACTTCTACTAGACGCCGCTGAGAGTATTCTAGCCCCCTTCGACTTCAACAGAAAAAGATTTTACAATTTAGATCTTAATGATGAAATGCTAGAAGAAGAATTAATCGAAACAGCCGACATTTTATAATTTTAAGAAGTTCATCTATCATAATTCATTATTAAAGAACTATGACGAATATTGAAGTTCTAAGTAATCATTAAAATTACCTCCTATAAGTTGCGTAAAATGTCACAAAAGCTTAATTTTAGTTTGTAAATAGAAGTTTAATCATGGAGCCCTGGGTTCTTACTTTAATTTCCATCATTGGAACCGCTATTGCTATGCTTGTAGTCGAGGTCTTAACCAGAATTATCTATGACATATTAAGACGACCAATTTTAAAAATAGGTGAGGATAATCCTTTACGCCTTCCAAGAAGGGGAGGGAATCAGCCACTTATAACACATCATAGTATCACTATCAGAAATGAAGGTAAAACTGCTGCAAGAAACTGTATTGGAACAGTATTCATAGATGCTCAACCCGGAGATCTTATACACCCTTTTATAACTAATTTGCCTGTTATTCTCTCTCCTGGTTTATCAGGTAAAAGAGCTTTTGGTGGACAAGTGTGTTGGTCAGAAATTAACAATCCTAGTAGAATTACGATAAACGCTAATGACCAAGCATTGCTTGATATCTATAGAGTTGTTTGTAAGGGAGGTCACACTCATATTGAAATACCATCTGAAAGAGGATGGAATATTCTTAGAATGGCTTTAAGTGCTAATAAAGAGTATACAGGTAAGCTAATAATAACTGCAGAGAATGCACAAAGAGTAGAAAGGCGTTTTAAATTGAAACCGATAAGCCAGCATGATGTCTTAATTGAATTCGAGTAGCTTGGCTTGAATTTTATCGCAGATGAATCAAAGTAAAATCTTAATTTTAATTTTCTAAGAGATTTTAAACGATTATGTTAAAACTGAAGCTTCAAAATATTATGTGTGTATAACATAAAGTGGGTTGGCGGCATAGCCGTCCTACTTGACAATCTTAAAATCTTATTTGATCCGGTTAAGCTTGCACCGTTCAGGCCGGATTTTATACTCGTGACGCACGCTCATAGGGATCATTTTAAAAAAGAAGTTTTAGAATCCTACAGGGATATCAGAGTTTATATGAGCGAGCCTACTGCTAGAATACTTTACGGACATCAAATTCCCGATTACGTAGAAATCGTAGAGAATGGAGTTGAGTTTAAAGGAGTGGAATTTAAGCTTTACGATTCGGGGCATGTTATAGGCGGTAAATCAGTTTTAATAAATAGCGATGAAAAGATATTCTATACTGGAGATTTCTGCTCTAGTGTGAGGATAATTTTGGAACCGTTGAAGGAAATTAAAACGGATATACTGATAATAGAGGCTACTTATGGTGCTATGCCCTACATTTTTCCTAACAGGAGGAGGCTGTACAAAAATTTAATCAAAAAGGTAGCTTACTACGTGGATACTCTAGGCTATGCAATCGTCGGCGCTAGATCTCTTGGCACAGCGCAGGAGGTTATAGCCCTACTTTCAAATACTAAAAGAAAATTCAACCTATACGTTGATCCTAAAGTCTATAAAATGACCAGGATACACTTCGAATACGACTACGTTAAAGCGGACTACGAGAAATGTCCAAGCTTTAAACCCTGCATCAAAGAAGGAGTTTATATCACGGGTATGGAAAACGCTCTTAAACTTAGGAAAAAAGGCTACGAAGTAATAATATGCACCGGTCTATCGGCTACATGGAATGATTTCAACTCTCTCACACTTTCCAGCCACGAAGACTTAAACGGCTTAATAAACTACGTTGTGCGGTCTAAAGCTGAGAAGGTATACACTGTGTATGGGTTTAAAAGAGATTTTGCACAAATATTAAAAAATATGGGTATAAAAGCGCGCCAGATTTAAAGATTCTTATAAGGTCTAAGAATTCTTCCCCATGTATTCTTCCAGAATTTTTCTCATATCTGATCTAGCATTATCTAGAGGTGTGCGTCCTTGAAGATCGACAGCGTATAAGTCTGCTCCATATTCAAGCAGTAGCCTAGCCACTTCCATACGATTAAATATGGTTGCCTCGTGTAGAGGAGTAGAGCCGTATTTATCTCTAGCGTTTACGTCTGCACCGTGTTCAATCAGCAACCTAGCTACTTTTACACATTTTGCCTCTATACTAAATAAACTAACCGTATAATGGAGAGGGGTACGGCCGTTCAAATCTCTAGCATTTATGTCTGCGCCATATTCGATTAACAGCTTAGCAACTCTTACACTTCCATGTTTAGCGGCGAAATGTAGCGGAGTAGCGCCGAAACGCCAGTCTCTAGCGTTAACATCTGCTCCATTTTCAATTAATAATCTGGCTACTTCTCCATAATTATACTGGGCTGCCAGATGTAGAGGGGTCCAGCCCATCTGATCTTTCGCGTTTACATCTGCTCCGCGCATAATCAATAGCTCAGCTACGTCTGGGAAGTTACGCGCAGCCGCTACGTGTAACGGAGTCCGCCCTTGTATATATCTCGTATTCACGTCTACTCCTCTATCGATTAGCCATTCTACAATCCGTACATTACCTTTAACAACAGCCTCGAATAGAGCTTCTTCCAGCTTCACCACTAAATTATTAGTTGTAAAATATGATAAGTCTAACCATCTGGAGATTTATTTTAAATGATTCTCTTATCAGCTTAAACATAGGTTTTAGTTTGTGATTAGGATAGGTGCTAGCGGCTGGAGTTATAGAGAATGGTATGGTGTTTTCTATCCTAGAGGTTTAAGTAGCTCGGATATGTTATCCTACTACGCGAGGTTCTTCGATACTTCGGAGGTTAACAGCACTTTTTACAGCATCCCGAAAACCGACACCGTATATTTTTGGAGCAGGAAAACTCCTAGAAATTTTATATTCGCTGTAAAAGTCTATAAAGGCATAACACACGAGAAGAAATTATCGAACGTCCAAAAAGATTTACTAGATTTCATCGATAAATTCGAGTCTCTAGAACGTACAGGTAAGCTTGGACCTTTCCTTATCCAGCTACCACCCAGATTTAAGAAAGATTTGAAGCTTCTAGAGAATATTGCTTCTTTCCTTTCAAAGTGTCGGGAGAAATGCGGCTATAAGTTTGCTATAGAGTTTAGACATAGGAGCTGGATTGTAAGCAGCACTTTTAACCTATTGGACAAGTATAAAATAGCCTACGTTATCGTAGACGAGCCTCTCATAACGTCAATAGTAAGGGTAACCTCAGATTTTGCATATATTAGATGGCATGGCAGAGGGAGGAAAATCTGGTACGACTACAAGTACAGCATGGAAGAGCTTAAGAAATGGGCATCCAAGATTAGAGAAGCCGAGGCATCGGCTGAAACAGTATACGGCTACTTTAACAACCACTTCCACGGAAACGCTATAAAAGATGCCCTAATTATGAAAGAGCTTCTAGGATTAGGCGGGGCAAGCGAAGGCATAAAAGATTTACTCTACGAGTGAAAGTATGAAGGATAAGAGAATTTTCGTAGGCGCGTGTGGATGGGAGTATTTCCCTGTTAAATATCACAAGCTTAGAGAATACTCCAAGCTTTTTAATGTCGTAGAGGTAAACTCGACGTTCTACAGGTTACCAAGTTTAAGAACAGTTGAAAATTGGAGGAAAATAGTCAAGAAGGATTTTATCTTTACAGTTAAAGCACACAAAGATATATCTCATATTCATAAGTTTAAATTAAAGAGAGAAGCTGTCGAAAAATTTGAAAAATTAGTGGATATATGCAAGATTCTAAAAGCTGAAATGATCGTACTTCAGATACCTTATAGGCAGAAGCCATCATCAAGATTTCTTAAAAATCTGGTAAAATTCTTAGATTATGTTCAAAGTTACGAGGTGAATATCGGCGTTGAAGCTAGAGGACCCGATTGGAGAAACAGGAGAGCAAGGTTGATCTTAAAAAATGTTTTATCAAAATTCAATACTACACACGTTTTCGACGCCAGTTATGAAGAGCCAGTCTTTCATACAGATATTGTTTACAGCCGGATATACGGTAAGGGATATCATACACTATGGGTTTTAGATGATGAAGAAATTAAACAGATTGCAGAATCAGCTAGAAGATACGCTGAAGAAAACAAAGTATTTTTGATGGGTCACGGCTGCAGGATGTATGACGATGCTATGAGGATAAAGACTTACATAGAGGATAATTACTTCCTGCCAATCTACCCTGTTAAAGGGCTGGCAGCTGTGAGAATAGCTATTTTGGAAAACCTAAAATTTCCAGCATCTAAAAAAGAGTTAATAAAACTTCACGGCTGGAAAGTAGTAGATATATCAGAGAATAGGAGAGTTAGATTATTATCTTTATTAGAAAAAATAGAAGAAAAACGTTATAATTCGCTAGAAGAACTGATGGAAATATTTAAGAAAATTGTTTACAGTAAAAAATTATAATCTCTCATAATCATGTAATTCAACTTCTAAAACCCATTCTGAACCACATTTAGGACATTCTAGCTTAAACTGATATAATTTCTTACCTGGTTTTTCCTTTATAATTTTACCTCCAGCATTACCACAATCTGGACATCTATCAGATCCCCAAGCTTTTCTATACGCATACTCGGAAACATATTCAGTACCGCAGTAGGCACATCTTCTAGTAACTCTCAAATATTTCCGGCTCAGATAAACATTAACTGCTTTTCCTACAATAGGTTTGCCTAAATTCCAGATACATTTTTTACATGCCCTCTTTGGTATAGCTTTAAATGCCAACCTACCGGTACGAGGATCCACAAAAGGATACCATATACCTTCGAAACTGACCATGTGATATAAAGTTATTATAAACGTCTATCTATTTTTCCAAATCTTTAATTAAATTTATTAGTCATTAGTTTGGAGAATGAGCTTTAATTTTTAGTTAAAATTTTTAGTGATATCCATTTCCTTTGAATCCAATTATATATGCCATTCCTAGCATCAACATACTCTAAAAATTTCAGTAAGAGAGAATCTCCAAAACTTAAGATAGAATAGATATTTCCTAAAACTATAAGTTTCTTCCTTGCTCTTGTAAAAGCGACATTAAGCCTGTTAGGATTTACAACGAATTTAAGATTTCCAGTAGCGGTAACGCTAAATATTATAACATCTTTCTCTCTTCCTTGGAAAGAGTCGACAGTACCTATCTCTAATTCTTTATCATCTATTCTCCTTCTAATTTCAGCTATCTGGGCTCTATAAGGAGAAATAATGCCTATTCTAGAGCTCTCAACTCCGCAAGCTTTTAAAATATCAACTATATTATTGACTACTTCTACTTCTGCCATATTTATTCTGGATTTATCTTTTGTCATTTCGCAACGTCCATTAATATGTATAAAAACAACGGGTTTTTCAGGATCAATGTATTCAGCATACTTTATAGGTTCTATTTCTAGCTTTATGCTTTTACAGCTATCAGCAGGAACTATATCTTCTTCGTAAATATATTTTCTAGAAAACCCTATGATATCTGGATTACTCCTGTAGTGTTTTTTAAGCCATAGAACTCTTTTCGAGTACTTCTTTTTTAAACTTGTAAAAGAGCTCAATTTCTCGATGAGTTCGTAATTGTCATCTTTTATTGTTTTAAAAATAGGCAGTAGCTGTCTATGGTCTCCTATTAAAACCCATTTATCGCCCTTCAACATTCCTAGAAGCGCTAAAGTCACAGATGCTTGGCTAGATTCATCCAATAATACGGTGTTAAACCTGGTCGTGCTTAGAGGGGGTAGCTGTGATTTAATAAGAGTAGATCCTATAATCTTAGCTTCTTCAACGATTTTATTGCTCTCATTTCTTAACATTTCGTTTCTCTCAAGATACTTTTTTCTAAGAATAGCCTTCAAAAAGAAAATCCTTCTACGTATATTTTCGACCTTACCATATAATCCATATTCTTTATAATCTTTTAAAATTTTTAAAGATTCTACAAGGTTATTCTTCAATTTTTCTATCTCACTATCAATTTTTTCAAGTTTCTTGCCAAGAGCTGTTTTAGCCTTATAGCTAAGCAGATACTTCCTTACTTTAGGTGTTATTTTTTCGGGTCTTCCAATTCTCAAGGTTATATCTAGCGGTAAGAGCTCTATAGCATTATCTACTGCACGATTTGTATGGGATGTAATCAGAACTTTTTCTCCGCTGTTAGCGAGCTCTAATGCTGCTTTAGCAATAACTCTAGTTTTGCCTGTACCTGGAGGGCCTACTATTAATAATAATTCTCCATCCTTTAATCCTAGTATCGATTCTACAGCTTCAATCTGGTATTCGTCGAGAATGAACTCTTCTTTGACATCTTTAATATTAAAAATCTTAACTTTCCTTATAGATCCTAGATTTGAGTGCTTGAATACAAGTTCTATAACTTTCCTTTCTTTAATTGATAAATCTCCTTTTTTAATTCTATCAATCAAATTAATCTGCAAATCGTAACCTATTAGAACTTCTCCTTTACAGAAATCCAGTACTTCTCCATCGTTTAAATATGCTTGAGAAAATAGATTTATAGTAAATTCTCGGCTTCCCTCAATAATAACTACCCCTATTGGCTCAATATGAGAATCTTGAACTATAGCAACTGTATCTCCTTCTATGAAATTATTTATGTCAAAGGTTTCTATCGTAGCTAAATTTCCCGATACATTCAATACTTCTCCTCTAAAAACCTCTTTTCTAACTTTATCTTTTTCCTTCTCTCTTTCCCTTAGTATGAGGTTCCTTAAATAATCTAGAAAATCTTCATTATTATCAACACCTAAAGTAAATCCACACATTCTACAAGTATATAATCCAAACTTTATCAACATTAAATTACCACATTTAGGGCAAAACCTTATTCTTCTCTTAATCCTAATCCTACTATTTGCCACAAAATATTTTTAAAAAATAAATTTTTAAAATTAACTAAACCTAACTTCAGCAACGTAGTATTCTTCTCTGAATTCGTGCTCCCAGTTACCTGCTACCAGCATAAATTTACCTTTATGTTTTACTATTTTCACGTATTGTCCTTCCATAGGGTCGGGCTCTTCTAAAACGATCTCATCCCCGTAAACTTCATATTCTCTAAGATTTTCCAATTTACTTGGATCAATTTTGGCAACTTGCTCCTCAACTTTCCTTTTAACCTCTTCTCTTAATGGTATAAATAAAAGCCCTTTTTCATCCCATATAATCCTCATAGATATCATTCTCCTAAGATGCTGAATGGGATAATAGCTTTAACTCTATTTTACGAGTTTACCTTCTTTCTCTGCTTTATAATACTCTATTAGAGCTAGTTCAGGATACTCTGCATGAACTATTTTAACCCCGTAAACACCACTACTACCCTTTCCCTGGAATTCTACCATATACTCGATAACAGCAACCATCTTTTCCGGGTTAAAATA
>QMRG01000063.1 GCA_003649235.1 Thermoprotei archaeon
GCCGAAAACTCATGATACTGTAATCGCTACTTTATCGATTAAAAACGTGGTCGTAGGAGCTATATTGCCAAGGGATAGATCTAAGATACATCAAGGATATAAGGCGATAAACCTCTCTTTGGCTTACTTAGCCACTTTTCTAATGCCTAAACTCGCTCTAATAGATGGATACATTGGAATGGAGGGAGATGGCCCTATCGGTGGAAGACCGATTAAACTAGGCTTGGCTCTAGGTGGGCGTAATGCTCTTACTGTCGATGCAGCAACGGCGGCTTTGATGGGCTTCAATCCTCGTGACATTGGATACTTCAATTATTTATCAGAATGGGGGTATGGATGTATAGACCCTGAAAAGCTTGAAGTTGTTGGACTTGAGGACTGGTTAAAATATAGGAGATGCTTCGAACCTCACAGTACTTACAGGCATCAGCTCAATTGGCGGCTTACGCCTCAAGAAAAACGAGAGGTAGAAAAAGAGCTTCATGGTTTGTTAAGATAATATTAGTTTTACAATTTTAATGGTCTTAATGTGTTAAAATTTTTCTCTGATAAGTTTAAAAATTATAGGCTTAGACTTAGGGCAGAAGCAACATAGATTTAAAAGTATTTAAAGTAGACAACGATTAAATTTGTGACTAGTAATGACAAAGGTTAAAATTGCGATTATAGGCGCGGGTAGCGTTGCTTGGTCTACTAAAATTATTCGTGATTTATGCGTTACTCCAGGACTTTACGGTAGCAGGATAATCCTTGTAGATATTAATAAAGAAAGACTAGACTTGGCTTATGGTTTCGCGACTAGATATGCATCTGAAGTCAAAGCAGATCTAAAAATCGAAAAAACGATGAATAGGCGAGAAGCCTTGGTGGCCGCTGATTTCGTCGTGAATATGGCTATGGCTATGGGTCATGGCTATTATGAGAAGATGAGAATGATCTCGGAGAAGTACGGCTATTACAGGGGTATTAACAGCGTTGAGTGGAATATGGTCTCCGATTATCATACAATATGGGGTTACTATCAGTTTAAACTCGTCATGGATATTGTAAGAGATATTGAAGAATTATGTCCAGACGCATGGCTTATTGAACTAGCTAACCCTGTTTTCGAGATTACTACGCTAGTAGGCAGAGAGAGTAAGGTAAAGGTCATCGGGCTCTGTCATGGACATTTAGGCTATAAAGATGTAGTTAAAGTATTGGGTTTAAATGTCAGAGACGTAGAATATGAAACGATAGGATTTAACCATACGATATGGTTAACTAAGTTCTACTATAAAGGGGAAGATGCTTATCCACTTATTGATCAGTGGATCGAAGAACGCGCAGAAAACTATTGGAGACGATGGCGTAGAGAACAGAAGAATCCCTTTGATGTCCATATGTCGCCAGCTGCCGTTGATATGTATAGAACATATGGGCTCTTTCCCATAGGAGATACTGTAAGAAACGGCACCTGGAAATATCACTGGGATTTAGAAACCAAGAAGAAATGGTTTGGTCCTATAGGTGGACCCGATTCGGAGATCGGTTGGAATATTTACTTAGAAAATCAAGCTAAAGAAATTGAAAAAATAAAGAATGCTCTCATGAAATCCGGATCTTTAACCGATATATATCCTCCTGTAAGGAGCGATGAGGAAATTGTACCTATAATAGATTCCATAGCAAATGACAAGAGAGAAATTTACCAAGTGAATGTTCTTAATAAAGGGGTTATTGACGATATACCTGATGACGTAGCTGTGGAGATCCCGGCTATAATAGATAGTAATGGAATCCATAGGATCACTAGAAATAAATTACCGAAAAGGATAATGAATTATGTCATGTATCCGAGAATGATAAGGATGGAGTGGGCGCTTGAAGCTTTTCTAGAGGGAGGAAGAGATCTACTCTTTGAATGGCTAATAGTCGATCCTAGGACTAAATCTCTTCGACAGATCGAAGAAGTTATAGATGCTCTATTATCGCTACCTGAGAATAAAGAAATGGCTCGACACTTCAGTTAAAATAATAATTCTGGAACATATTTTAGAAATATTTAATAGTTGAAGAGTTCCTAAGTATTTAGAGGAATTATCCGGTGAAAACTGTGGTGAAGAGTAAAGGTAGCATTGTAACGCGAGATTTCCATTTTCAGAGACATAATTCTTTGCTATTTATAGAGGAAATGGGCGAGAGAGCCGTCGTCTTTACGTTAAAGAATCTACGCAACTTTGCTAGAACATATCTAGAGATTCATGGAGACGAATTTTTTTACATAGAGTATGAACGCGGTTTTAGATTAGGATTGCTACGTTTTAATAATACGTTTTCACGAATAAAAGATCCTATTAAAAGATTAGAGAAAATTCTAAAGTTTTCAGAGTGGACTGGAGCTTGGCAAGTAGTCGAGTGGAGCTTTAATTCTAAAACTAAAAAAGGATATGCTATAATTAAGAATTCATACTGGGCCGAAGTTTTAAAACCCTTTGATCGCCCTGTATGTCATAACCTAGCAGGTTACTTAGCAGCTATAATAGGTAGCGCTTATGGAATGGAGCTGGAAGCTGAAGAAGTGGAATGTGAAGCTAAGGGAGACGAAAGGTGCTATTTTATCATACACGCTATTGATTAGAAGTGAATACGACACGGATTTTTTCATAGAATTCTAAAAGTTCTTGAACTATAGGATTGTTTAAATTGAGTCTATATGCGCTTCTGCTTTCGCTTATCCTAATCTCCTCAAGAAAATTATCCTTAACCAGTGCTGGCAATGCCCTATATATACTGCCAGGATTTTTACTTAAACGCCTAGCTATTTCATTCATATTAAGTATTTCATCTTTATGATTGAGAAATAACTCTAAGATACTTATACGAAGCGATTTTCCAAATATTCGCGACAATATCTCCTGCTTCATCGAGTCTCCTCTTAACGATTCCACTTTCATATTTATTTTATTAACTCGAATAGTTATTGTTAACTATATCTTATATATTTTGCTTATGGGAAAACTTATATATTTATGTACAAATTATTTTATATGATGAAATATGAACAGAAGAGCTATAACTAAGATACAAGCACTTGTTATAGTGGTCGTCGTTTTAATCGCCGCGATAGCTGCCGCTTTCTGGTATATGACTTCGACGCAAAAACCAGGAGTTACTGAGGTTAAAGTTGGAGTAGTAATGCCTCTATCCGGACCAGTTGCTGAATACGCTTTACATTGCAGGAGAATGGTCGAAATGTTATTTGAAGATTACAATGCTAAAGGAGGAGTAAAATCCTTAGGAGGGGCAAAATTAGTTCCTGTATGGGCCGATGACAAAGGCGATCCTTCTACAGCAGTTTCTGAAGTTGAGAGATTAATAACTGTAGAAAAAGTATCCGTGATCTTCGGCGCTTTTACATCAGGTAGTACTTTAGCTATAGCTCCTATATGCGAGAAATACGGCGTTCCACTCGTGGTAATGACAGCGTTTTCTGAAAAGATAACTAGACAAGGATATAAATACGTATTTAGATCCCATGTTACGACGACACCATATATAAACTCTATGATGGAATTCATTATTAAAAAACTTAAACCTAAAACTATAGCACACGTGTACGAAGATAGCGTTTGGGGCTCTACCAATGCTGAGATAACAAAAGCCTGGCTTGAGAAAAACGCGCCAAATGTTAAAATAGTCTTATGGGAGGGTTATAGCAGAAAGCCTCCAATCGATTTAACGGCTCTAGTTTTGAAGATAAAGGAGGCTAAACCGGATGTTATCATATGCTCATCATATTTGCAAGATGCTATAGTTTTAATGAAAACTATGTACGAGCTAGACTGCTACGTACCTAATATGGTGGCTATCGGTGCAGGCTTCACGGATCCAAAGTTTATACAAGAAGTAGGTAAACTAGCTCTAGGAGTATTCGTAGCATGCTATTCAAACTACGACAATCCCAGATCTAATGCACAGCAAGTAATAAAAGCGTTTTATGATAAATATGGCTACTGGCCTACCGGCGATGCTCTGGCTACAGCTCAAGACTTTCAAGTGCTCGTAGATGCTATTGAACGAGCGGCTTCCACAGATCCTAAGGATATATATGAAGCTTTAAAGAATACTAACATATCAGAGGAAGAAGGAGTACTTTATCCAGTAAAATTTGACGAAAACGGCGATAACGTCTATGCCTTCTCTTACGTTACACAAATACAGAAAAACGAAAAAGGAGAACTTGAATGGTTCACTGTTTGGCCGGAAGACTATGCTACTCATACGATAATATCTCCTCTCCTGCCTTATGAAGACAGACTTAAAGATCCTTAACATTATTTTCTTTTTTGGTGATTATAATGGATGGATTTCTCGTGCAGATCTTGCTAAGAGGAGTATTGATAGGGGGGATATATGCACTATTAAGCGTTGGCTTGACGTTGATATTTGGAGTCTTAGAAATTCCTCATTTTGCTTATGGAGACATAATGATGCTAGCCATGTATACCTGCTTTTGGCTACAAGTTTTCACGGGAATACCCTTATTCCTTTCGATAGCAATTATCTTCCCTTTGTACTTTGTTCTAGGCTCTGTGCTTCAAAAAACAATCGTCAATAGAATTATGGATAAACCTGAGCTGAGCAAGATGCTATTCATGGTGGGCCTTTCCCTATTTTTGCAAGGTTTAGCCCTATTTCTCTGGACTGCTGATACTCGATTTGTTAAATCAGAGCTTGAAAACATGTATATCGACGTTGGTGGAGGGAAGATATCGCTTACTTACGTTGTAAACTTCATAATTGCAATGATAATTTTCTCAGGGTTTTACATTTGGCTTCAAAAAACATACATGGGTAAAGCGATAAGGGCATCCGCTCAAAATAAAGAGCTTGCTCTAGTGACTGGCGTTAACATACAGAAAATATTTCTAACAAGTTTTAGTATAGCGACAGTTATGTCTGCGATCGGCGCAGTACTTTTTGCACCAGTTTACTACGTAGGTCCCTTTGTTGGAATCGAATTAACGCTTAAGAGCTTCATGATAGTTGTTTTAGGAGGCTTAGGCAGTATAGAAGGCGCATTGCTAGGCGGATTAATAATAGGCGTTGTCGAGGCTCTCAGCTCTTATCTCTTCTCATCAGAGGTTAAAGAGCTATCGGCTCTTATAATTTTCCTGCTAGTTCTCCTCTTTAGGCCTAAAGGTCTTCTCGGAAAGGAGGTTAGGGAATAATGATTGATAAAAATGTCATAATGGGAAAGCTTAACTGGCTACTGATACTCATAGCTCTTATAGTGCTTCCATTCGCCGTACAATCTCCCTTACTGCTTCATTTAGCCATTTTGATATTTCTTCATGTAATAATTAGTGAAGCCTGGAATCTAATAGGTGGTTATGCTGGACAAGTTTCCTTGGGTAACGCAGTATTTTTCGGAGTCGGTGCCTATACAGCAGTCCTTTTGTACATAAATTTAGGCGTTAACTTATGGATAGGGCTCGTCATAGGCATGCTTTTCTCCGCGATACTCAGCGCCATTATAGGTTACATCTGCTTTAGATTGCATGGAGTATTCTTCGCTTTCGCCACTCTAGCAGTAGCGGAAGTTTTCAAGCTGTTTTTCATCATAAGGAAGGATATAACACAAGGGCCTATGGGCGTAGTTCTACCATATAAGGGAGATTCTATTCTAGATGTTTCCTTTGCTTCAAAAGTGCCTTATTATTTCCTGACTCTAGCATTTTCCATATTTGCAGTATTCATCGTATACTATATATCTAAATCCAAGATAGGACACTACTTCCTAGCCGTAAAAGAGGATGAGATTGCTGCTCAATCAATAGGTGTAAACACAGTGTTTATTAAAATCCTAGCATTCATGCTTTCAGCTATCCTTAATAGTATTGCAGGCTTCCTCTACGTGACTTACATCAGGTATATTGATCCCTACGTAGCGTTTAGCCTAGATATCTCTCTGATTCAGGCTCTGCTAACCATCATGGGAGGCGCTGGCACAGTCTGGGGTCCAGTTCTTGGAACTATAATACTTATCCCTCTTCTAGAGTTGTTCAGAATATACTTTGTAATGTTTTCCGGCTTCAACTATATGCTTCATGGCGCTCTTTTAATGGCAATTATCCTCCTCATGCCTCAAGGAGTAATAAATATTATAGGGAGGTTTATCAAATGGTTGAAATCTTAAAAGTTGAAAATGTAACTAAGCGATTCGGAGGAGTGGTAGCGCTTAAACAGGTTTCTCTCACTGTAGAAGAGGGAAGTATAACGAGTCTCATAGGTCCTAACGGTGCTGGAAAAACTACACTTTTCAACGTAATCAACGGCTATATAAAACCCGATGAAGGAAGGATATTTTTTAGAGAAGAAAATGTAACAAAGCTACCACCTCACGCAATTTGTAAAAGAGGAATCGGTAGAACTTTTCAGAAAAACAGAGTGTTCGCCAATATGACTGTATTGGAAAACGTAACGATCGGTGCATTACTCCATACTTCCGACGTTGATGAAGCCGAGTCTAGAGCATTGGAAAGCTTAAAAATAGTAGGGTTACAAAATAAGAAAAATCGCGTTGTAAAAAACTTAACAATTTTAGAAAGAAAAATGGTAGAATTGGCTAGAGCTCTGTCTACTAGACCTGCTCTCCTATTGCTAGACGAAATAGCGGCAGGTTTAACAGAAGCTGAAATAGCCTGGCTTTTAAAATTATTGAAAAGAATAAACTCGGAGTTGAATATAACGCTTTTTATAGTCGAGCACGTTCTTAAGTTTGTCATGAACATATCCGATAAAGTGATAGTTCTAGATCATGGAGTAAAAATAGCTGAAGGACCGCCGGAAGAAGTAGCTTCCAACAGTAAAGTTATAGAAGCTTATATTGGAGGTGAAGATAATGCTTGAAGTTAAGAATATATGTTCAGGATACGGCGAATTAAAGATTTTGGATGATGTAACCATAAAGGTAGGTAAAGGAGAGGCAGTAGCGATAATAGGTAGTAATGGTGCTGGAAAGACAACTCTGCTTAAGACCATTGCTGGCTTGCTTATCCCGTGGAAAGGTGAAATAAAATATAATGGCGTAGAGATTACCAGAACACCACCTTACAAAAGAGTTGAATTGGGGATTTCATATGTTCCTTGTGAAAAGTCTGTATTTCCCTACATGACTGTCTTAGAAAACTTAGAGATGGGTTGTTATAATAGAAGGGCTAGAGAAAAGAAGGAAGAATCTCTTGAAAGAGTTTTTCAATTATTTCCTATGTTGAAGGAGAGGAAAAAACAGCTTGCTGGAACTCTAAGCGGTGGTGAGCAGAGAATGTTAACGTTAGCTAGGGGTTTAATGTCGATGCCTTCATTATTAATGCTCGATGAACCATCGTTTGGCTTAGCGCCTAAAATCGTAAGGCAATTTTACAATACATTATCACTGATCAAAGATGAGGGAATATCAATTTTACTAGTTGAGCAGAAAGCTCAATATGCGCTCAACTTCACGGAGAGAGCTTACCTGCTCGACAATGGGAAAATATTACTCTCCGGTTTATCTCAAGAATTACTTAATAATGAATATGTAAGAAAGGCGTATTTGGGGGTGGTGTAAATAGACAAGAAGAATATAGTCATTATAGCAACACTTGATACAAAAGGAGATGAAGCTGAATACCTAAAAAAGCTTATAGAAGATAGAGGACATAGAGCAATAGTGATCGACGCTGGAATACTGGGCAAGCCAGCGTTCCAAGGGGATATACCTAGAGAGAAAATCGCCGAGTTAGGAGGAAGAAAATTAGAGAATTTAATAAAAGATATTGAACAAGGATTAGAGAAAATAAAGGCATTACAGATTATCATAAAAGGGGTTAAAAAAGCCGTATTAGACCTGTATAAGGAAAGAAAACTTGACGGAATTATCGCAATTGGTGGTTCGACAGGAACAGCTATTGGAACTGCTGCCATGAAAGTTTTACCTATAGGTGTGCCCAAATTAATGGTTTCAACATTTGTAGATCCACACTATATTGGAGAAAAAGACATTATGATTTTTCAAACACCAGCAGATATGGTTGGTTTAAATTATATTATGAAACGCGCGTTATCAACAGCAGCTGGCGCAATTATAGGAATGGTTGAGCTTACCGCTAGGACAAAGCCTCAAAAACCTGTAGTTGGTATAACAGCACTTGGCGTTACAACACCAGCAGCTATGGGTATATCGTCGAGATTGAGAGAAAAAGGATATGACGTCGTAGTTTTTCATGCAAAATCCCAGAATCTCGATGAATTAATAGAGCAGGATGAAATCTTCGGCGTTATCGACTTGACACCTTTTGAGTTAATTAGACTGCATATTTTCTATCCACCGGGCGTACCACCTAGAGAGAGAAAGGATAGACTTGAACCTGCTCTCAAAAAAGGACTTCCTTATATATTTATACCTGGAGGTTTAGATATGCACATATTTAGAGGAACGCCGGAAGAACTGCCAGAGAATTTTAAGTCACGTAAGCTATACATGCATGGTCCTTATGTAACGCTTGCTAGAACTAATAAAGAAGAAATGGTGAAACTTAGCCAAGTGATAGCGGATAAGCTAAAGTTAGCGAAAGGTCCTGCTGCGGTAGTAATTCCTCTTAAAGGATTTTCAGC
>QMRG01000064.1 GCA_003649235.1 Thermoprotei archaeon
GGACAGGCGAGAAGCCTTAGAATAGAAAAAGCCCAGCAAATACTTGATAATTACCTGCTGCCTCATATAGGGAATCGTCCTGAAGATAGAAGAGCTAAAGCTTACTTCTTGGGCCAAATGGCCGAAAAACTCTTAGAGCTGGCTCTAGGTAGAAGGAATCCGGATGACAAGGATCATTATGCTAATAAAAGGTTGAAATTAGCTGGACAGCTTATGGCGATGCAGTTTCGAGCGGCGTTTAAACAATTCGTAAAAGATTTACGTTACCAATTAGAACGCATGAAGAGTAGGAATAGAGAAATTAATCTTATAACTCTCGTGAGAGCGGATATAATAACGGACCGTTTAAAACATGCTCTTGCTACTGGAAATTGGGTTGGAGGTAGAACAGGAGTAAGTCAAGTCCTTGATAGAACCAATTATCTATCAACAGTTAGTCATTTAAGGAGAGTTGTTTCTCCTTTAAGTAGAACGCAACCTCACTTTGAGGCTAGAGAATTACATCCTACTCAATGGGGTAGAATTTGTCCAGTTGAAAGCCCAGAAGGGCAAAATTGTGGATTAGTTAAAAATTTGGCACTTTTAGCTTTACTTTCTATTGGTGTCGAGGAGTCTGAGGTTTACGACCTGCTAATAGGAAAACTTGATGTCATACCCATAATGAGTGCTAGAGAGCAAGGAATTAAGGGGTCTAAAGTATATTTGAATGGAAGGCTTATAGGAATACATAGAGATGGCAAGAAACTGGCTCAGATGATTAGAAGACTACGACGAGAAGGTAGGATAAGTTATGAGATTAATGTAGCTCATTATAAAACGGAGTATATTGATGAAGTTTACATAAATTGCAATGCAGGACGAGTTTTAAGACCGTTAATTGTTGTTGAGAATGGAGAGGTTAAGTTAAAGCCAATACACGTGGAAAAAGTAAGACGAGGAGAATGGAGTTGGAGCGATCTTGTTAAAAGAGGTATAATAGAGTATCTGGACGCCGAGGAAGAAGAAAATGCGTATATTGCACTTAGAATTGACGAGGTAACTCCTGAACACACTCATGTAGAGATCACGCCAGCGGCTATTCTTGGCGTAGTTGCATCAATCATTCCATATGCTGAATATAATCAATCTCCTAGGAACTCTTATGAAGCGGCAATGGCCAAGCAGGCATTGGGAATTTCTAATCTTAACTATCTCTATAGAATGGATCCAAGAATGCATTTGCTTCATTATCCACAGAAGCCGCTTGTAAAGACTCGAGTAATGGATATTGCCAAATTGTATGAGCGTCCAGCAGGGCAAAACTTTATCGTAGCCGTAATTACAGGAGGAGGTTACAATATTCAAGATGCCATAGTTATAAATAAAGCATCTGTAGAGAGAGGTTTGGCAAGATCGACTTTCTTCAGAACTTATGAAGCAGAAGAGAGAAAATATCCAGGCGGACTTCGTGATGAGATTAGAATACCACATGAAAACGTTGTGGGGTATAGATCGAGCGAGAGCTATATACACTTAGGAGAAGATGGTATTGCTGAACCAGAATCAGAAGTTAAAGGAGGAGACGTATTGATTGGCAAGGTAAGTCCGCCTAGATTCTATGGAGCATTCTACGAAGTCCGTGCAGGAATAAAGGAGAGAGATACTTCGGTAAGTTTAAGACATGGAGAGAAGGGTATAGTCGACCGCGTTGTAGTAACTGACAATGCAGAAGGTAATAGGTTAGTAAAGGTTAGAGTTAGAGATCTAAGAATTCCCGAAATAGGCGACAAATTTGCATCTAGACATGGCCAGAAGGGTGTTATTGGATTAATATTACCGCAAGAAGATATGCCATTTACTGAGGATGGCATAGTACCTGATTTGTTGATAAATCCACACGCAATTCCTTCACGAATGACTGTAGGACAGTTACTGGAATCTTTAGCCGGAAAAGTAGCAGCTTTAGAAGGTAGAATGGTCGACGGCACGCCATTTGAGGGAGAGAAAGAGGAAGATCTTCGAAAAGCGTTGTTAAAGCTGGGTTTTAGGTCGGATGGAAAAGAAGTCATGTATAATGGCATTACTGGAGAAAAACTAGAAGCAGAGATATTCGTAGGAATAGTATATTATCAGAAGCTACATCACCTCGTAGCGGATAAAATGCATGCTAGAGCTAGAGGACCCGTACAGATATTAACTCGTCAACCAACTGAAGGCAGAGCTAGAGAAGGAGGATTACGCTTTGGCGAAATGGAGAAAGACTGTCTAGTAGGACATGGAGCCGCGTTATTACTCAAAGAACGTCTCCTAGAGGAATCAGATAAAACAATAGTGTATGTTTGTGAAAATTGTGGACTAATAGGATATTATAATGCTAAAAGAGGACAACCCACGTGTCCTGTTTGCGGTGATAAAGCGAGACTTTATCCTGTTGAGATATCTTATGCTTTTAAGCTTCTCCTTCAAGAATTGATAAGTCTCGGTATATATCCGAAACTAATCTTGAAGAGTAGGATGGAGGAATGAGGCATGTCTGGTATAGAATCTCAAACTATGGCTAGGATAGCTGCGATAAAATTTGGGCTCTTATCTCCTGATTTAATACGTAAGATGTCAGTAACAGCTATCGTCACATCAGATACTTACGATGAGGAAGGAATGCCTATAAGAGGAGGATTGATGGATAGAAGACTGGGAACTATAGAACCTGGAGTACGATGTGAAACCTGCGGTAATTATACAGGACAGTGTCCAGGACACTTTGGACATTTAGAATTAGCAAGACCTGTTATCCATCCAGAATTCGCGAAGAAGATATATATTCTTTTGAGAGCTACTTGTCGATACTGTGGAAGAATTCTTTTACCAGAGGAAGAAATTAAAAAGGAATTAGAAAAAAGGAAAAAATTGGAGAAAATCTGGGTTCACTTTAAATATAAGCATGCCGAAAGAGTTGCTAGAAAAGCGGCTAAAAATAGTGAATGTCCATATTGTCATGCAAAACAGTATAAGATAAAATTTGAGAAGCCTTATTCATTTTATGAGGAAAGAGAGGAAGGTACGGCTATTAAACTCACGCCTAGCGATATCAGAGAAAGGCTTGAAAAAATACGCGATGAAGATTTAGAACTTCTAGGCATAGATCCTAAATATGCTAGGCCGGAATGGACTGTTCTTACAGTTTTACCAGTACCGCCGATTACTGTTAGACCGTCAATAACGTTAGAAACAGGTATAAGGTCTGAAGACGACTTAACTCATAAACTCGGCGATATAATACGAGTTAATCAGCGGCTCAAGGAGAGCATAGAGGCCGGAGCACCATCATTAATTATAGACGATATGTGGGAGCTTCTGCAGTATCACATTGCAACTTACTTTAATAATGAGCTTCCCGGCATCCCTCCTGCGAAACATAAATCAGGGCGTCCTCTCAGGACATTGGCACAAAGACTAAAAGGGAAAGAAGGGAGATTTAGAGGAAGTTTAGCTGGTAAACGTGTAGATTTCTCAGCGAGAACTGTGATTTCTCCCGATCCTAATCTTAGTATAAACGAAGTCGGGGTTCCTGAGGAAATAGCGAAAATACTGGTAATTCCAGAGAAGGTTACAGAGTGGAATATAGAAGAATTACGAAAATTAGTTAAAAATGGTCCTTATAAACATCCTGGCGCTAATTATATTGTACGCCCAGACGGAGCACGAGTAGACTTAAGGTATGTAAGAGACTTAGAAGCTTTAGCCGAGACGTTAGCTCCCGGATATATAGTGGAGAGGCACTTAAAAGATGGAGATATAGTTCTTTTTAACAGACAACCTTCTCTTCACAGAATGTCTATAATGGCTCATAAAGTTAAAGTTCTTCCCTATAAAACTTTCAGACTAAACTTGCTTGTATGTCCTCCATACAACGCTGATTTTGACGGCGATGAAATGAACCTTCATGTACCTCAAAACGAAGAAGCGCGAGCCGAGGCTAAAGTCCTCATGTTAGTTCAGGAACAAATATTATCTCCGAGATATGGAGGACCGATAATTGGAGCGATTCACGACTATATTACTGGAGGATATATGATCACAAGGAAAGATTCTCTTCTAACTAAAGAAAAAGCAACTACTCTACTTTATGAAACTGGATATCAAGGAGAATTGCCGGAACCTGCTATTTTAAAGCCTAAGGAGTTATGGACTGGAAAACAGATCATTAGCATATTTTTACCCTCCGATTTAGATTTTAAGAGCAAATGCGCTATATGTGAGAAATGCGATATTTGCTTATTAGAAAATTGTCCATACGATGCTTATCTTTTAATTAAAAAAGGTGAAATATTAGCAGGAGTCCTTGATAAATCCTCCATAGGAGCCCAAAAAAGCGAAACGCTTCTTCACGTAATAGTTAAGAAATACGGTACAAATAAGGCTAGAGAAATCATGGATACGATGTTCAAAACATTCATACTTTACCTGGACTTAAAAGGTTTTTCAATGAGCCTAGATAACCTGGATCTACCCGAAGAAGCTCGCAGAGAAGTAGCAAAAGTTCTTTCTGGTGTGGAAAAAGAAGTAGATGAAATAATAAAGAAGGCTATGAGAGGGGAACTTCAACCAAAGCCGGGCATGACTCTTCGCGAATCTCTTGAAAATGAAATATTAAACGTACTCGAACGTGCCAGAGAAGAAGCTGGAAAAATCGCTAGCCGCTATTTAGGACTCAACAACTCCGCAGTCTTAATGGCTAAGACTGGTGCCAGAGCAAATATACTTAACATAACACAAATGACTGCATGTCTAGGTCAGCAATCAATCAGAGGAAAAAGAATTTCTCGAGGATACCTTGATAGACCACTACCTCATTTTAAGAGAGGAGATATAGGGCCCAAAGCTCGAGGATTCGTTTATAGCAACTTCAAAGAAGGACTTTCACCTACAGAATTCTTCTACCACGCCATGGCTGGTAGAGAAGGTTTAGTAGATACTGCAGTTAGGACAGCTCAAAGTGGATATATGTATAGAAGATTAGCGAATGCACTGCAGGATCTATACGTGGCATATGATGGAAGCGTAAGAAGTGCGGAGGGAAGCGTTATTCAGCTACGCTATGGAGAGGATGGAGTAGATCCCGCAAAGAGCTATCATGGTCAACCGATTAATTATGATTTAATTTTGCAAAGAATAAAAGGCAGAAAGATGGTGTAACTATGAATAAGAGAAAGAAGATAAAAGAACAAGATTACAGACAGAAAATAAGAAACATTGTATTCTCATATTCAAATAAACTACCTGAAAACATACTGCAAGAAATAGAGGAGATAGCTCTAAAAGAAAAACTCTCAGAAAGCGAACTCCACGCTTTTATCGAAGAATGTATAAAGGAATACGATAACGCACTTGTAGAGCCCGGAGAGGCAGTAGGCATGGTAGCGGCTCAATCAATAGGAGAACCAAGCACCCAAATGACACTTAGAACATTCCACTTCGCAGGCGTAAGAGAATTCAATATAACGCTAGGCCTGCCTAGACTAATAGAAATCGTGGATGCTAGAAAAAGTCCCTCAACGCCAATTACGTACATCTATTTAGATGAGAAACATAGATATGATGAGGAAAAAGCAAAAGAAGTGGCAAGACGAATAGAGCTCACTACTATAGAAAATGTAGCCAGCGAGTGGGAACTCGACTACTTAACTTCTACTATAACTATAAGACTTGACCCTGAAATGCTAGCCGATAAGGGGGTAACTACCAAGGATGTGGTGAAAGCTATAAACAAAATTAAAGGTAAGAAGGGTCGAGTATACGCCGAAAACGAGTACACTGTGGTCTTTGAAACTGAGATAACAGATATGTCTAAATTGAAACGAATGCTTGACAGAGTAAAGGATTTAAGATTAAAGGGAATAAAAGGGATAAGAAAAATCATTCTGAGACCTATAAAAGAGGAAGAGGGGAAAGTGGAATACATGCTAGTAGCTGAAGGATCTAACTTTTCAGCGATTCTAGAAGTCGAGGGAGTAGACCCTACCCGTACTATAACTAATAACATAGTCGAAGTAGCGGAAGTTTTAGGCATAGAGGCAGCGCGGCGAGTCATAATCAAAGAAATGCAAGAAGTTCTTAGTGAACAAGGATTAGACGTAGATGTTCGGCACATCATGCTCGTAGCCGATGCAATGACATATACGGGTCAGGTGAGGCAGGTAGGGAGACATGGAGTTGCAGGCGAGAAAATAAGTCCTCTTGCTAGAGCCACGTTTGAGGTAACCGTAAAACATTTAACAGATGCCGCTATACACGGAGAGGTTGATCAGCTTACTGGCGTAGTAGAGAACGTCATCGTAGGATCCGCACCCATACCTATGGGTACGGGTTTGATAGAACTCCTGATGATCTTTCCCAGAAAGAAAGAGGGTGAAGGTTAATGGTAGACCTATATAGAGAATTACAAACTGCTATGAGGACCGGAAAAGTGATCATTGGATTTGAGGAAACAATGAAAATTATTCGAATGGGCAAGGCTAAACTCGTTATAATGGCAGCAAATGCCCCAGATGAAATTAGAGAAGAAGTGGAGCGATATTGTAAATTAGCGGATATACCATTATACGTTTTCCAAGGAACAAGTTTAGACTTAGGTGCTATATGCAGAAAACCCTTTATGGTATCGGTCCTTTCTATACTAGATCCAGGTGAGAGTAAAGTACTTGACTTAGCAAAAGGTGAATAGCATGGTGTCGATAAAACTCACCGACGTAGAAATGAAGTATATATATCTGCTGGAGAGCATAACTGGCGTAACGACGATGGACTGCGTGATAGATGAGGAGAACAATCGAATAATTTTTCTAGTAAAGAAGGGGCAGGTAGGAATAGCCGTCGGTAGAAACGGGATAAACATAAAACGATTACAAAAGCTTATAGGTAAAAACGTCGAAATAGTAGAATATGCTGAAACGCTAGAAGAACTCATAAAAAATAGTCTTTTTCCGGCTCGCGTTCTATCTGTCAGGCTAAAAAAAGATGCCAATAATAGGAAAATAGTTGTAGTGTCTGTTCCTGCTAACGAGAAAGGACTGGCAATAGGTAAGGACGGTAAAAACATAAAAAGAGCGAGAATACTTGCTAAACGATACTTCAACATCGACTGGGTCACCTTAGAATAAATAACGGAAGATTTAAATTTCAATATAAATTAGAAGGATAAGGTGTCGAAATGCCAGGGTCTAAATCGCCAAAAGGACTTTACGCAGCTAGAAGATTAAAAAGAAAAAGACAGAAGTTCAGATGGTCAGACTTACACTACAAAAGGAGAGCATTAAACCTAGCCAAGAAAGTCGACCCGCTAGAAGGCGCTCCAATGGCGCGTGGAATAGTAATTGAAAAAGTAGGCATAGAGAGCAGACAACCTAATAGTGCTGTAAGAAAATGCGTAAGAGTACAATTGATTAAAAATGGTAAACAAGTGACAGCTTTCCTACCCGGAGACGGTGCACTAAACTTCGTAAACGAACACGACGAGGTAATAATAGAGAGGATAGGAGGACCAGAAGGACGAGCCTATGGAGATCTTCCAGGGGTTCGCTTTAGAGTTATTAAAGTAAATGGAGTATCCCTGATAGAGTTGCTACGTGGACGTAAGCAAAAGCCGATAAGGTAATCTGTGCTGGTGTTTAAGCGTGGCGGATAAGATCGAAGTTGATATTCTTGAAGCGAGTAAATACGCTGGGCGTTTTATAGTTAAGGGTATAAATCCTGCTATTGCTAATGCTTTAAGAAGGACTTTAATAGCCGAAGTTCCCGTAATGGCTATAGATGAAGTAGTGATTCTCGAGAATAATTCTGCTCTTTTTGATGAATATTTAGCTCACAGGTTAGGGCTTATACCTTTGAAAACTAATCTTGAGCTTGTGAAGGAGTATATTGAGGATAGGGAACGGGCTTTGAAAAATACTGTAAGTCTTGAGCTTGATATAGAGGCTTTAGATAAGGATATTACCGTTTTTTCGGGGCATTTAAGAAGCGAGGATCCAAAGATAGTACCAGTATCAGATACTATTCCTATAGCTAAATTAGCTAAGGGTCAGCGTATAGTTCTCGAGGCTTTTGCCCGGCTTGGTTGTGGAAAGGAGCATGCAAAGTGGCAACCTGTTTCTGTCTCAGCATATAAATATATGCCAATTATTAAAATAGACACCGAAAAATGCAATAATTGCGGAAAATGTGTAGAAGTCTGCCCTAAGAATGTGCTGGAAATTTTAGAGGGTAGATTAATTGTAAAAGATTTGATTAATTGTTCGTTATGTAGGGCTTGCGTAGAGGCATGCGAGCATGGTGCAATAAGAGTGAGAGGGAATGAA
>QMRG01000065.1 GCA_003649235.1 Thermoprotei archaeon
AATCTCGATTCTTCAAGAATAGCCGAGAAGCGAATTACAGCTGGTATTTTTCTGCATTTACTGCTGTATACGCGTTTTACTTTAAAATTCCATTTAGTATCTTGCCTATACGTCCAATTTTCTATCTCCTTCTGTAGTTTATCGAGAAAATTGGAGATTAATATGTTAGCAGTTTTAAGATGTATTCTGTGTCTAAGCTCTTCAGGTTTAGCCTTTTTAAGATATAAAATTCCTTCCTCCTCCTTTAAAACTAAACAGTTTAAATCTTCAAATATTACAGCTATACTTCCTAACTTTTCCCTTGCTCTAAGCCATTTAACTCCTTCCTCTATAATTATCTTAGAGACCGGTGTTTTAATAGCGTTCTTCAATGGAATACCCGATTTTACTATATTCCGTGCAACTACTCTGCCTAACATTTCTTCTAAAAATGGATATTTCTCTTTCTCGAAAATATGAGTTTTAAACTTGGTATTACAGAAGCTTTTAACGTTTTCCTCTCCGAGTATATAACCAATTATTCTTTTTTCTAATTTTTTCTCCTGCTCTAACAGTGAGAGTAGATATTTCTCCGAGGAAAGCTTTCCCTTATTATAGTCGTATTCAAGTCTTAGCATATCTTTGAGTACTTTCCTCCACTCTATGAGATATCCCTGCCACTCGTAGATATCCTCCGCTAGTTTTTCTATTTCATCAGAAGACGCGGATATGCCCTCCTCTCTGACTATTTTTCCAATAATGCTTTCTATTTCCGCACGAGTAAGCGCACGGCCTTTGATTTGTTTAACTGGTACTATTATAGCCTTATCTAACTCAACTTCTTCGCTAATAGGAGATATATTGGATACTATTAGGCTAACTATAAACGCCGTTAGCTCAAACGACATTTTACCCCCTAAGACTGCCGACATTTTTGAAATCTAGAATTAGAATAAAAAATGTTACGGGTTGTTTATCCTATTCATTTTAAAATATACTAAATTTTATGAGAGTAAAAGCTTTACTTTTTACTCACTTAATTCATATATTATTTATCTATAACTAAACTTGAAATTCATTAGAGCTATAAATTCATATACGATAGAATTATCGGAGACAAATATGCGTGAAAAATTGTCTAGTAAAGGAGCTGTAGCGGTAGCCTTTATAGCGTTAATTCTCGGCTTAATTATCGGTTTTTCCATAGGCTATACACTGTTGATAACTGAACAAGCTAGATTAAATAGACAAATAGAAGAATGGAAGAATAAATTTGAGCAAACTCAGAAACAATTAACTGAAGTAGAAAGAGCTTATGAAAAACTTGAAAGAGAATATAAGATACTCGAAGAAAAATATGGAGAGCTTAGAGAAACTTATGAAAAATCTTCCGAGGCATTAAAAGAGCTTGAGACACAGGCAGAAGCTTTTAGACAACAGGCTAGAGAACTTTTCTATTACCGTCATTTCACATTATATAATTATAAAACTCGCAACTACTATCATATTTGGTATAAAGTCAATGCTTTAGACTATTACAAGTATAGGTTTAGCGTTGAAACTCATGTTCCGGCCCGCCTAAAAGATAGGTTAACGAAAGAAGTACTAGTTGAAGCTGTGAATTCTTGGAAAGATCCGGAAAGCTCCGTTATAAGAGAGATAGCCTACGATTTAATTCAAATAAGCGGGAAAGATCTTGAACTTCTTGCGAATCTAGCGCTTCAGCTCGTCCATCAGATATACTATAATGCGACTGATTATACAAAATACCCTCTCGAAACCTTAGTTGAAGGCAGCGGAGACTGTGACAATATAGCAGTTCTACTAGCTAGCATACTGAGAGCCGCTGATATGGATGTTATCATCCTTCTAGTGGAAACTCGAGGCAATGCCCATGCCATGGTTGGAGTTGCTCTACCTAATCCACCGGACGATTTACTGAAATTTGGGAGAGATAGTTACTGGTATTACGAGTATAACGGTGAGAGATACTACCTATTCGAAGCTACGTGGACCAGACTTGGAGAAAAATGGATCAACCCGGCTTCTCCAAAAGCCTTTCAGTACTTGGGGAGTATGGTGGGAGATAACCCATGGGGAGAAGATTTAAAAGTTGTAGATGTGGTAGAGGTGCCTTAGCTATTTTATCAAACCTTTCTTCTCTAAGAGCAAGGCTGCTTTCCTAACTATATTTCTGACAACGGGTCTAGCCGTCAATCCTCCGAGTTTAATAGCCGTTTTCCTTATGCTGCCATACTTTACTAGGAGTTTAAGCACGGCTTTTTCACTATCATCTAGTTCTTCACATTTCTCTAATGCTAGCTTAGCTACCTCGGAAGGCTTCAACTCGTATTTCCACGCGAATTTTTCCGAGAATACAGGCTCTGTCTTATCGATCCATTCGAACTCTATAATCGTTAAGACTGTTTTAGCACCTATATTCGGATAATGTTTCTTTAAAGCTTTTATTAATGCATCTTTATCTTTAAAACCGTCCTTTCTAGCATCTTCATCAGTTAATTCTCTAAGCCTTTTTCTAACAACTTTTTCAATTTTCACCCTGCCTAGTACATAACCGCCACAATGGACAAAAGCCTCGTCTCCTGGTTTAAGCCCTAGATCTCCTATCCTAATAGTCGCTTTCTTCCTGCCGGATATTAACAAATCCCAATATTTCTTCGAAAACATTAGGTGTTTAAGCCTCAACTTCGATCACTTGAGGAGTCCGAAATTCAGGCTTCCCAATTAAAGCTTTTGCCCTACCGAATAGTCTTTTAATAGTTTCGAGCAAGAGCTCCACAAGGACTTTAACTATTTGAATTAATTCCTCTTTGTGCTGAACCACTAAGTGTATTACTAATGCTGAAAATATGAAACGGAGTATCCATATAGACGCTGTCAAGGCCTGCGCTATAGCTATGTCTGTAGGCGTGGCGAGACCGTAGCCCGCTAACTCCATAATGACATCTACCAAGGGCGGCGTGATTATCAGGGATAGGGCGCCCATTGCTATTGCAAATAACTCAACTAGTAGTAGGTCGTAGCTGAAAAACATTATGATTAAGGTTGAGAAGATCATGAAGACTACGCTGTTTACAGCTATTTCCTGTGAGACTATTGAGAAGATAACGGTTATAACTCCTACGATGAACGTGGTTAAGAATATTCTATAGTTTTTAAGAAAAACTCCTGCTTTTTCTCCTAGAACTTTGCGTTTGAGGGCATACTCGGAGAAAGCTATAATAGCCAGCGAGATCAATACGGCGAAATCCGTTAATCTGATAATGTATTCCGCATTGGTAAGCAATAGTATTCCCATGAAGAAGATTACTATATACGGGTCGAGTCTTACTTTCAATTCTTCGACTTTTACCAGGAAGACGTCGGATAAAAGCTCTTTAAGGTGTTTGAGAGCCGCTACGAAAGCCGGGACGTATGTGGTTATAACTCCCAGGGCTAGAGCGGAGAGAGTAATTGTATATGCTAGAGTATGCTCGTTTAATAGATCTAAAGCTGGTATAGTAGTCTCGGGGATTTGTATTCCAGAGTTTACCAGGGCTATGTAAAGGCTTATGTAGAAGCAGAAAACTATAGCTGAGAAGAGAGAACCTCCTACCATGGCTTTTTTAAGCATCGAATATATCTCCTTTAACCTTTCCTCTTCATCAATTTTAGATGTTTTCACGTTTTCAGCTAAGCTTTGGACTTCTTGAAAACCGAAAACCATGAGGTATACGTAAGCTGCGGATATTAGGACTCCCATTATGAAATCTGAAACAAGGTTAGGACTCACGCTTAAACTCGGCATTACTAGCTCTAAATTTATTCCATAGTGCTGAAAAAGAAAGAAAGCGTGAAGCCCGAGAAGCGAGAGAAAAACAGCGGTAAGTATCGACTGTAGAACAACCATTTTCTCCCAATACCTGTGCCCTATTAAAACAGCTAGAGATAGAATTGCAAAAAGGGCAATTTTAGAGATTATAGAGAAACTGGTGGAGTAGAAAGGCAACATGGGTAGTAGATATTCTGTCGCTAATTCTATGGCTATTAAAAGGTTGAATGCCGCGAGAGCTACGTTTCCAACCCACATAGTGAAACGAGAAATTATGTAGAGATAATGCTTCGTGCCGAATGCGTTGCCTACAAATGAAGGTCCTCCCACTATCTTACCCTTGGAAAGCCTGCTGTAATAAAACATCTTGCTGTATCCATAAGCTAGAGCCACGGCAGATAACGAGGCTAATATCATGCCTGGCAGTGCATACCATCCATAGTATTTAACGCTGTATGGGCTTAGCACAAAGGTAGAGGGGCCGACTGTGGCTCCTATACTGACCGCTAATAACGTGGAGAAACCGTATTTTTTCTCGGGCTTGCCTATGAGATATATTTTCTCCGTTATAGACTCTATGACTTTTATCTTTTTAAAAGTAAACCTAGCCAGAAGTATTCTGAAGATTACGGCTACTATTAACAGGAGAGGTACTATAAAGAAGAATAGTAGAATTACTGGGAGATTCGGAGATATCAGCATTAAATCCATTATAAAGGGTAGAAATAGGATAGTGGTTACAGTCTCAGTAAACTCCGGTGGCAGATTCGCGACTTGTAAGAGCGAAAGCAGTGTAATCATCAATAGTATAGCTAAGGCGCCGGCCATGAATAGCAAATATTCCGCCAAGTTTGAGATAAAGTCGAATAATCGTTTCTTCTTAGACTCAAGCTCAGCTCTAAACATGCTACTCCTCCTTTAAGAAAGTGCTTATGATATGAGCTTGATATAGACTGGCTATGGCTATGGCCATCATGACGAAGCCTATAATTTTGAAAAGCGGGTCTATAGCTGCGAGAACCTGCGGGTTTTTAGAGATAAGCTCTAGAGTTTTCTGGATGGTCGCAGTCGCGTTGCCGTGTATTTTTCCGAAGAATACGTATGGAGGGAAGAATAAGTATACACCCATCATGAAGGATATAGCAGCCGTTATAACCCAGAGTCCTTGCATTAAAAGCTGAAGCGTCTTATTCCCGCCCCAAGGATGACGTGCTACCTCCATAAACCGTCCCGTCTGCTCATCTTTTCTCATTTTGTCCACTATTTGAACTATTTCCTCCTTACTCTTTTCCTTCGATATCTTCTTCACGCTAGCTACAACTACTCGTTCTGGATTTTTGAGGAAATCTTCGATTTCTTCGATTATCTTCTCCGCTTCTTCTTTCCCCTTAAGGAACTCTCTCAACTTTTCAGTTTTTTCAAGCATTTCGCCTAGCTCGTCTCTGGGTCCTCCTTCCACTAGCACCACCTAGCTTAAATTTAACTTTAATAAACTGCATAAAAAGTCTATTGTTAAATGAGGGGGTTATTTGCTCTCACAAGATAAGGTCATAGAAGTGTATACTATTGGACATTCAAATAGGAGTCTAGACGAATTCTTAGAGCTGCTAAAGAAGTATAGAATAGAAATAGTGGTGGATGTAAGAAGATTTCCTTCTTCTAAAAGGTATCCACATTTTAAAAAAGAGGAACTAGAGAGAACATTAAAAGAAAGAAATTTAAAGTATATATGGCTCGGCGATAAACTTGGCGGTTTTAGACCCGGAGGTTATGAATCCTATATAAAGACGGAAGATTTTAAAGAAGGCTTATCATCCTTACTAAGAATTATTGAAGAGAATAAAGATAAGAAAACCACGATCATGTGTAGAGAGAGACTATGGTTTAAATGTCATAGAAGATTCATTTCCGATATTTTAGTATGGTTAGGATATAGAGTCGTGCATATAATCGACAAGGATAAGACTTATGTGCATAAAAGATCGAGAGAATTTAAAATTTCCACAGATGAAAGTAACGATGATTTAATTTTTTCTAAATTCTAGATAAACGTGAGAGTTATAAAAGACGAGGCAAAACCTACGAAAGTACCAGCGATTACTTGAGAACAAGTATGGGCTTTTAGCTTTATTCTCGCCCATCCGAGCAAGGGGAGGAGCGGTGTGAAGAGGAGGATTTGTGGATAGCCTATTAAAGTGAAGAAGACTAAAGGTATGGCCATTGCCGCCATGTGTACGCTTATTTTCCATTTAAACGATATCAGAAATAGAATAAAAGTGGATGTAAAAGATACGGCTTCTAAAGCTGCTAAATACCTATAGCCCATATTTTGGAAGATAAGGTAGGCCACCAGATATGAGGTTAATCCAGGGACGAAGAGAGGTGCTCTATCCTCTCTTTTAGAGACAAAAATATCACCTTTCTTTTTTAAGAAATATAGGAGAGGGCCTGCAAAGGGGATGAAAGCGTGTAATATAAAGCCCGCCAGAAAGGCTTGTAGAGTAGCTTTTTCAACATCCGTCAATATTATTATTTCAAGTAGAGCTAGAACTGGATAAGATAATGCTGCCGAGAGTATAGACGCTATCTTCTCTTTCAATATCGCTCCCCGATTGCCTTCAATAGTAGATACTTTAGTCATAAATTTCTTAAAAATTTAGTGCATTATCGTTTTTCACTTTCCAATGTGTTTTTCAAATATTCATAGAGTTCATCGAAGATATTTGCTAGATATGTGAGGTCTTCTACTTCCAGCTTTTTAAATATTTTTTTAACTCTTTTTTCATCCCTTTTAGTGAAAGTTGGAGAGAATCTGAGAACCGAAATTACGGCGTCTATCAGCTCCACCTTCTCCTCTTTACTCATAGCTCATCCTCCATAATTCTTTAACTCCATAGTGAATACTTTATCTCCCAGAACTATAGTTTCCATTTTAACTACCTTGGTTATTGGTATATCCGTGTTAATCCATATTATAACTTTTCCTCTAGGCACTTTCTTCTCATATCTATCACATTCAAAGCTCCCAGCAGGTACTTTTACAGTCTCCTTACCTTTATATTCGCCCCAATCCTCTGTAAACGGCATGTGCTCTTTACCCGGTAGCGTACCTCCAGGTCCTTCATTCTCCTGTACTACTTGATCGCCAACTTTAAGTTGGCTCTTCCACCAGACCACTTTCCCGCTTTCAGGGTCGTACCATATCGTCATAATCATTTCTCCCTGAGGCATTTTCTGTACTTGGACAAGCTTGACGCATTCTACACCTTCCTTGGTTTCGAAGCCTTCAACTTCTATCTTCATTTCAATATTCATACCTTTACTTGAGACTATATATTCAACCCATTGACCTGTTGTATAGCCTGGAACCCCCTCTTCACCTCCACCGATGGGTAAAGGTAGTTGTCCTTTAAAGAAGAAGAAGGCCGCTATTCCGCCTATAACTAGTACTACTACTATTATACCGAGAATTAGTAGTAGTGGGAATTTCTTTTTCTCAGAAGGGGGAGGCGGGGGAGGAGGGGGAGGCGGTGGTGCTTCCGAATATTTAAAGAGAGTTTTCATATTCTCCTCCAAAAGGATACTAATTTTTGAGCATAATAAGTATTTCTTTGACAATATTGTTAGAGAGATGCTAGTATTTTAAAAGACTTCTGTAGTTCTTAGAGAGATTATGCTACGTTAATTCGGTTAAGAAGTTCATCTGGAAAATATCTTTTGTAAATCATTTTCTATTTTATTTTTCAATATCGACTCGAGTCTTTTCGGAGAGATTTTAATTCTCCTCCCATCTCTATATACGTATAATATTGATCGCCCAATTTTTCTAAGCTTTACCATTTTAGTTCTAGCCTCATACTTAGTGAAATACTTCGAAACTATAGATTCAGCGAAAGCTTCAAGTCCCGTTTCCACAAGATTTTGTTCTCCATACACTCTGATCAATACATACTCTGCTTCAGGTCTTTCTTTAGTATAGGTATACGCATCTGCTAACACGAATTTCCCGTCTACGTAGACTGGGAAACCTCTTGAAACTCTGGTATAGCCAGTCGCTATAAACGGGACCTTTTTCATCATCGTAATTGCCCAGTATACGGTCAAACCCGAGCTTTTGGTTAGTATCTTAGATATTTTAAATCCTCTATTCTCCATTTCCCTTTTAAGGGCCTCTGTTAAAGCCCTTTCTAGATCTATCATCTCCATGCTGACCAACCATCTATACCTAGGAATTAATGTTCCTTCAGGAATATAAATGTGAAGAAGTCTATATTAGGCTATAGCTGCTAATAATTTATGATGGATAAAATAAAACTCCCTAAATTTAAACCGGAGTCAGACCTTAAGTTTAGCCAAGTAGTTAAAAAACTTAGATACTGTAGAAATGTATCGCCAAGCGAGATATCTCTGCATGAACTATCTAAGGTTTTATATGCCATTCAAGGAGTTTCAGGAGGATCTTTCTGGGTTAAAGCTAGAACAATACCCTCAGCTGGGGCTACCTATCCTCTCGATGTATA
>QMRG01000066.1 GCA_003649235.1 Thermoprotei archaeon
CTTTAAGCATTTCCATATAGTACATCATTGACATCATATAGGTCCATTGCGTCATCCACATATACATTAGAGTATATGGGTCGAAAAAGTAGGGCGGGTAGTAGTAGAGGTACGACATATGATCACCTACCAGTAGGGGTATGGCCATCTATAGCCCCAAATCCAAGGAGTAGGCGGCCAGTAGTACTGGTATGGATAGTAGGAAGGCGGCCAGTAGTATCCGTAAAATGGAAAACGCATGAAAGCCCAAGGGCCGCCGAAAAGCCACCAACAGCTGCCTCTGCCGAAAAGCCATCCTGGTCTCTGCCATGGTGGTAGGAAGCTGAAAGGTCCTCTACCGGGCCAAGGGCCTATCCATCCTCTTCTACCTCTACCCCATCCACCTCCCCAACCCCAAGCCATGTTTTCACCTCCAATATTTTTGTGTAATCGCACAAATATAAACTTTATCCTTCATAGAAAATAAGATTAGATACGACGTAATAAAACTCTATTAGAAATATAGCACAAAATTTATTTAAATCCTTTACAAAATATAGCGTGGTGATGGTATGTATCCTTGGCATAGGAGAATGAGAAGATTTGGATGGCGATGGTGGTATTTTATGCCTCCCATGCCGCCAATGCCTCCACAATCGCAACAACCGAGTCAACAACAGAGTTATCAGCAACCACAGCAACCGTACTATTATCCGCCCTATCCTTACTACGCACCGCCTCCTTTTATGCCTCCACCAACGCCAGAACAGGAGTTGGAGATGCTCGAGGAGTATAAGAAAGATTTAGAAGAAGAGCTTGAAGATCTTCAAGAAGAGCTTAAAAGCGTAGAGGAGAGGATAAAAGAACTTAAAAAACTCATAGAAGAGAGAGGTTATGGTACTGGCTAAGAAATATCTTTTATTTTTTACTTTTGTAGCCATATTTATCGTAATAGTTATTTTCTTTTCTAGTTTACAACCTGTTAGGAGAAAGGAAACAGGTGAATTATCTTTGGAACCTGTAAGTTACGTGAAGATAGTAGTTGTAGTCGATAATAATGAAGGAGTTCAAGGCTTAGAAACTGCATGGGGAGTTTCTATGTACGTGGAGACTGAAAATGGCTCTTTTCTTTTCGATACAGGCCCTGATCCAGACGTCTTAAAGTCCAATATGGATAGATTATCTATAGATCCTGCTGACATAAAATTTGTTTTCATATCTCATGAACACGGAGACCATGCGGGCGGTTTACCCTGCTTAGCAACTTTAAACAAAAATCTACCAGTTTATCTTCCTGCTTATTCAAGCCGTTCTCTCAAAAAGAAAATTAGTAAATACTTTAAAGTAGTAGAGATCGAAGAACCAGTGGTTTTGTCTAAAGGATTATTAAGTTCAGGCGAGCTTTACGGAGGTCTCTATGAGCAGTCGTTAGCTATCTACGTTAAAGATAGAGGATTAGTAGTGTTAACTGGTTGTTCACATCCAGGAGTGGATGTTATAGTTAAGCGTTTTCACGAGTTAACGGGTTTGCCGGTTTTCGCGGTGATAGGCGGTTTCCATTTAGGAGGAGCCAGTGAGGCTAGGTTAGAGGAGATAGCACAGACTTTCTTAGATTTAGACGTCAAAATGGTATTCCCTATACACTGTAGTGGTGATAAGGCTAGGCAGTTTTTCGCCCAGAGGCTTAGAGAAAGGTATATGGACGGGCACGTCGGCTTGACAGTGTTTATCTCAGGAGAAGAGGTAAGCGTTAAGGGTTAATCATGCCAGTAGTCTATGGACCAGTTCTATCATGGCGCTTCGGCAGGTCTCTAGGCATAGACTTGATAATAGGGGAGAAAACTTGCACTTTCAACTGTATATATTGTCAACTCGGCAGAACGGCTCAGTGTGTATCTGGACCAGAGGAGCTCAAAGAATATGTAAGGGAGAATGAAGTAGAGGAGGAACTTAGAAAGTATATAGCTGAAGAAGGATTGAACTATATAGATGTAGTTACTTTCAGCGGGACAGGCGAGCCGACTCTAAATCCTAAACTAGGTACGATAGCAAGAAAGGTTAAAGAGCTGGTTGGAGATAAGCCTATTGTTATTTTAACAAATTCATCGCTCTTTTATCGAAGAGATGTCAGAAAGGCTCTTCTAAACTTTGACATAGTTGTAACTAAGCTAGATGCGGGAGACGAGAAGGCCTATAGAATCATTAATAGACCTTGTAGAGGGAAACCATCGATAAAGACTATTATAGAGTCTATAGCCGAGTTTAAATCCGAATATAGAGGAAAGCTCATGGTACAGAGCATGTTTCTCCACACAAACTTCGGCTTCACTAATTGCCGTGGAAAACATCTGGCTCAATTAGTTGAAGCTATAGTGAAAATAGACCCTGATATAGTTCAGGTAGACACGCCATATAGGCCTGGTGGAGAAAAGTTTGTAATACCTGTTTCGCTTAAAGAGCTTAGAGAAATCGGAGAGAGTTTAGGCAAATATTTCAGCAAGGATAGAATGTGGATTTTCGGGATACATGATAAGAGGAAGCTAGCGGCTAGCGTAAGGATAGGCGATTATAAAGAGCGTGTATCTGAAATAATTAAGAGGAGGCCTTGTAGGCTTCAAGATTTAGCCGATATGCTCGGAGTCGATATCGAAACTGTTCAAAAAGTGGTCGAGGAGCTAATCGGGGAGGGAAAGGCATGTAGGATTAAAGCTCAATCAGGCGAAACATATTATACTGTAAAGACTTAATCTAGCATAGGTGTTTTTATGGGGAAACCTCCTTGGAGATGGCGATGGGGTAGAAGAGGAAGGGGGAGACCTCCAAAACATAGGGTTATATGGGGAGAGGTACCATACGTTACTTTTGTCCCTTTCGATGAAAGAGGTCTCCCCTTCTCCGGTGAGCCTATCTATCTTCTCCCCGAC
This sequence comes from Thermoprotei archaeon, assembly GCA_003649235.1. Lineage (GTDB taxonomy): Archaea > Thermoproteota > Thermoprotei > Thermofilales > B69-G16 > B69-G16. Next base: position 2,904 of record QMRG01000066.1, read on the forward strand.
GAATATGAGGCTTTAAGATTGGTATACCTAGAAGGATTGACACAAGAGGAAGCCGCGGCTAGGATGAATATTTCTCGAGGCACTTTATGGAGATCGCTAGATAGCGGGAGACGTAAAGTAGTTAGGGCTCTCGTCGAGAAAAGACCTCTCATAATTTCCAGTTCCCGACCTTAGTTTTGATTAAATTTAAAGTTGAATTTATAAGCTCTCTTTTATATTTCTAAATCATAACATGATTAAGGGACCTAAATGCCCTCACTAGTGCTCATAGGCATAGACTCTGCTTCTCTCGATCTCATTCTAAAGTGGAAAGATAAATTAAAGTTCTTTAAAAAAATGATTGAAGAAGGATTCTATGGATATTTGCACTCAACTACGCCTCCGCTAAGCCCAGCTGCTTGGACGAGTATATATACTGGCAAAAAACCCTGTAAAACTAAGTTCTACGACTGGCTTAAATACGTCAGATGTCCTTGTAAGGAAAGCCGTGTACGACTAAGATCTTTTTTCGATCTTAAAGAGCCTACTATCTGGGATATAGCCACAGTTCATGGGCTAAGATCAGCTGTAATAAATGCTCCAATGACCTATCCTCCGGCTTACATCAATGGAGCAATGATTTCTGGAATACCAGCTCACCTTTATAGTGGATATCCTATTACCTATCCCTTAGAGCTTAAAAAGGAATTAGACCTATTGGTGGATGGCTACGAAGTCATGCCTCGACTTGATATTTTTCGCTTTTTCGAATATGACTTAATTAAGCGTTTAAAAAATGTCGTAGAGAAACGGGGTAAAGTAATCGAGTACATGTACGAGAAAGAAGAATGGGATTTTTTCATGCCCGTATTCTTTACTCTCGACACGATCCAGCACTACTTCTGGAACTACTTCGACGAAAACCACCCTCTATATAGGAAGGATTCTTTATCCGATATAATCTTCTACTTTTACAAAAAAATTGATTATATACTAGATAAATTCTCCCGTAAAATAGGGGAAACTAATATACTGGTGATCTCAGACCATGGTGCAGGGCCTCTATACGGTTACTTTCTAGTCAATAGGTTTTTAGCATCTGCTGGGTTTTTAAAGACCAAGAGGACTTCCATACTGAAAATGCTTTCAACACTAATATTCACTATGATAGAGATGGAGGAGATGAATTTCGTATACAATGTAGCTAGGATGACCAGGATACCTCTCGTCGATAAGCTGATCGACAAGCCTCTAATAAGGCAGATAATAGAGCGTTTTTCCTTCTTCCCGCTTATGGAGCTTATGAGCGGCGATTTTCTAGAAGACGTGGAGTGGAGTAGAACTCTAGCATATGCCCTTGGAGCGGTAGGCGGCATCTTCCTCACGAGAAATATACCTTTGGATAAAAAAGAGAAAGTTAAAGAATTGGTGAAAAAAGCGCTTAAAAACTTAAAACTTCCTTCAGGAGAGAAGGCTAAAGTTGAATTTTTTGATAGTTATGAAGGCGACGAGGCTCCAGATCTCTACTATTCTATTGAAGATTTCAAATATCTTCCTATAGTACATCTAGCTGGTTGGAATTCTAGGATATGGGAGAAACCGATGTTCTTTACAGGTTGGCATAGACCACTAGGCATATTCTTCGCGCATGGTCCCATGTTCAAGAATAATAAAGACGATAAAATACCAGTTTTCAACATTTATGATATAGCACCCACAGTACTTTATGCGCTCGGGCTTCCCATACTCTCTGATATGGACGGTAAGCCTATTTTCAAAATATTTACCGACGAGGCTAAAAGAAAACTTAAAGCTCGTGTAGCGAGTCCTTCCAGGTATAGAATTGCTAGGAGAATTTATCTTGCAAAGACTAGGATATTCTTAAAAGAATCTCTTAAAGGAGACGGCAAGAGTTCTGGTATGCGTGTGGAGTAGTTATATACCTCTTCTTGTTGACGTTTTTACTCTCGTAAGTCATTTATCCAGCACTCTCTGATCTAAGGAGAGATCAAGAGATCGGCGGAAAACACGGTTTTATGTGGGCTCTATTTTCATTGAATATTTTTTGAAGATTAGCGACTATTCAGAAATAACTAGCTATTTTATTGATTTAAGCGAAATTTTATTTAAGGATAATAAATACTACTATCTTGGATGATGATGACAGAGAAAGAATACTCTACTTTCTCTAAACTCTACATAATTCTAGTAGTCGTAATCGCCGTCATATATCTAGGTTGTATATTCTTTGGAAAACAGATATTCGCTAAAGTAGCTCTTATACTCTCTGTCTTAGTCTTTCTAGTCTCGGGGATTTTCCCCTATCGATACTTCACAGAAAGAGAATTGAAGAAGGTATATTTCAACCTTATAATTGCTGCATCGTTTCTACTAGCCTCGGAACTTGTCTACTTCCTAACCTATATACATCCAGAGTTTTACTTTTTCATCTTAATAACAATGGGTATTCTACAGGTATTCTTCTACATGTTCTTCGCCTTCTGTATAGCCTTATTCATAAATTTCTGGGTTGTACCTTTGGAGAGGAGGGCTATTATAGGCAGGGTATACTTAGCCTCTTTCACGTTATTGATATTCTTCCTGATTTTTAATACTTATTTGTATATAGTTAATGGAAAACTCGTTTTCGGAGAACCGATAATATACGCTGTAGCCAGTAGTCTAGATGCATTTTTTATTCCACTCCTGACGTATACTTTTCACATTTTCAGGAAAAGCATATTTGAATTATCCTGGACGCTAGTATTAGCGGGCATTATAATGGAGTTCTTGGGAAATTTTGGACATAACTTAGCATTAATATACTCTCTACCTATTCCGTTTGTCAGATTGCTCGAAGTATTACGTATAGGAGGTTATCTAATAGCTGGCTATGGATTTATACGGCAAATATTTTAATTTAAATACTTGCCATTATCTGATGAAGGAAAGTTTATTTATCATTTAAGTCTAGCTACTATAACTCAGATCTTTACAGGCAAATTTATCCGAGATAAGCATGGCTTAGTCTTTAGGCTAAATTCTTAATGATCCACTCTATGAATACTGACATTACAATTATTGAAATTATATAGTAAATATTTAAGAAACTAAATGACAAGCGACGAAATGATCTTTTTCAACTTCAATCAGTAGTGGTTCCTCTTTCAAACATTTCTCACTAGCTAATGGACAACGTGGATTGAATCGGCATCCGCTGGGCACATTTATAGGAGATACGGGAACTTCTCCTTTGATAGGTATTTTCCTCCCTTTCTTCTCTGGATTAGGCACGGGAACTGCTGATAGCAAAGCTCTAGTATATGGATGTAGAGGGTCTGTAAGTATTCTCCTTGCAGGACCCATTTCCACGATCTTGCCTAGATACATTACGGCTATCCTATCGCTTATATACTTGGCTATTGCCAGTTCGTGAGTTATAAAGAGATAAGTTAATCCTAATTCTTCCTTAAATTTCAGCATAAGCCTTAGGATGGAAGCTTTAAGAGATACATCTATCATTGAAACTGGTTCATCCGCTACTATGAATTCTGGTTTTAAAATCATAGCCCTAGCAATGGCTACCCTCTGCCTCTGGCCTCCGCTTAAATCCTTCGGAAAGAGATTATAGAATTTCTCTGGAGGAGTTAAACCAACTTCAGCGAGCATTTTCAGTGCTTCTTCTCTAGCTTCTCTGCCGCTAGCTACGCCGTGTATTTCCAAGGGATGTTTAATGGCATCTCCTATCTTCATTCTAGGATTTAGAGAAGCATAGGGATCCTGGAATATAGGTTGTACTCTCCGCCTGAAATCTCTCAATTCGGCTTTTTTTAGAGCTGTTATGTCTACGTCATTGTAAAATATCTTACCCGAAGTTGGTTCGATAAGCCTCAATATTAGACGTCCAGTAGTAGTCTTTCCACATCCCGTCTCGCCCGCTATAGTGAATATTTCTCCCCGCCTAATAGTGAAGGAAATTCCATCTACGGCTTTAACCCATTTCCTCTCCCGTGTTAATAGCTTCTCTATAAACGTTTTTTCGAGAGGGAAGTACTTTTTCAAATTTTCTACTCTAACTAGTTCAACCATACAGAAAACACCTCACAAATCTATCTTTCACTCTGATTTCGGGAGGAACTTCTCGCTCGCATATATCCATCTTCTCCTTACACCTAGGCGCAAACCTACAACCAATAGGCGGGTTTGACAGATCTGGAGGGTCTCCAGGTATGTAGTGAAGTTTCATATCGGCCAGCTCTATGTTTGGAACTGCCTCCATTAAGCCTTTAGTATACGGGTGTAAAGGTTCTCTATATATCTCATAGCTGGAAGCGAACTCTACGAGCTGTCCAGCGTACATGACTCCTATTTTATCAGCTATCTCCATAGCCACGCTGATATCGTGAGTTATCAGTATAATGGATAGCTTTAGCTCTTTTCTGAGTTTTTCAAAAAGCTTCATTATCTGCGCCTGAACTATAACATCTAGAGCTGTGGTAGGCTCATCTGCTATCAACAGGCTTGGGTTCGTGGATATAGCCATGGCTATCATAGATCTCTGCCTCATACCTCCGCTGAACTGGTGGGGATAATCATAAAATCTCTCTCCGCCTATCCCGACCATTTCCAAATATTTCTTAGCAAGCTCTACAGCTTCGCTTTTTGAAACTTCTCTATGAGCCATTATAGTCTCGACTAGCTGATCACCTACACGCATTAAAGGATCTAGAGAAGTTAAAGGATCTTGGAAAACCATAGATATCTGAGCTCCTCTAATCTTCTCCATTTCTTTTTCACTCAACGAAACCAGGTCTCTGCCTTTAAAGAAAATAGAGCCTTCAACTATTCTCCCAGGTGGAGGGACGAGCTTGAGAATTGAGAGTCCTAGCGTAGACTTTCCGGAGCCAGATTCGCCGACTAAGCCTACAATTTCTCCTTCTTCAATTCTAAGACTTACGCCGTCTACGGCTTTAACAATACTATCAGGGAGGAAGTAGTAAGTCTTTAAATTCTCTATATCTAGCAGAGCCATAACTACCGCCTCTCAGGATTTAATAATTCATTTAAGCCTTCACCAAGCAAGCTAAAGCCTAAAGCTAGGAGCACGATCATTATGCCGGGGAAAGTTGAAATCCACCAGTAGCCAGCTAGTAGGTTGCGCTGACCATTTTTCAAGTCAAAGCCCCAATCAGGTATAGGAGCTGGTACTCCGAGCCCTAGAAAGCTTAAACCTGCTTCCGTCAGCACGGCGTCGGCGACGTTCATCGAAAAAACTACTGGA
>QMRG01000067.1 GCA_003649235.1 Thermoprotei archaeon
CATTGGACAAACCTAAGTGTTTTATTAAAATATTACTCTTAAACCTTACGCTTAAATTAGAGAATTCTGCTGAAATATTGACCATTTATTTTAGAATTAACATATTTATTGGAAAGACTATATTGCAAAGTATCTAAAATAAACTGCTATTTTCACTATCATATATGAATTAAACATATATTGTTTAGTTTTTCACCGCAATTTTTAAATAACTATTTTCATCCAACAGCTATAATTGGTGAGGAAAATGGCGAAGATATTAGTAACCAACGATGATGGTCTATATAGTCCTGGGCTAGAGATTTTATATAAGGCGGTAAGAGAGCTAGGGGAAGTATATGTGATCGTTCCTGAAACTCCTAAATCGGCTAGCGGCTTAGGAATAACTTTGCACAAGCCTTTAAGGGTGAATAGGGTCAAATTCATAGATACATATGCGTTTTTGATTAATGGGACACCTAGTGATGTAATCTATATGGCTTTAAAAGTACTAGCTGGGCCTATAGACTTGGTAGTTTCAGGGGTTAATATAGGGGATAATACAAGTATCCAGGTTATATTATCCTCAGGCACAGTTGGAGCAGCTGCACAAGCATCTCTTGAGGGCATACCAGCTATAGCCTTCTCCGCCGCGGTCAAGGATGGAGACATCCTCGTTAAAGAAGAGCTCGCACATGCCATTGAGTCGTGTATTAGAGCTTTGGTCGAAGAAATCTTAGAAAACGGTCTCCCTAAAGGAGTCGATTTATTGAACGTCAATTTTCCCGATGTTCCCTCTAAGCGTTTTAAGCTGGCACGCCCTGCTAGAGTTAGGTTTATCAATATAATTGAGGAGAGAGAGGATCCGAGAGGAGGAACTTATTACTGGCTCTACGGAGAGCCTGTCGAGCCGGAGAAAGGCACTGACGTCTACGCTGTACTGGTCGAGAAGGAGATTGCCGTAACTCCTATCTCTCTAAGCTTTTACATTCTGGATAGCAAGGAGGTGGTGGAGTTTATAGAAAAGGTTAATGGACGGCTAGAAGAGAAATCTCTCTAAGTTTCTATAGACTTGAGCTACAACATTCTCGACTTCTACCTCCTTTACCTTGGCTATAGTTTTGACCACTTCCTTGACCAGCTCTGGCTTTAGATAGAAGCCTCTATACTTGTAGGGGCCGTCGCTCTCCGTCAATACATTCTCCAATTCTACGGCTTGAAGAGCTCTCATGTGCTTCTTGTTTATTGTGACTGTAGGGTTTATAGTTATGAAATACCCGCTGCCAACTATTTCTTCTAACAAGTCTAAAGGTCCGCTGTACCAATGGAATACTGCTTTTTCAATATCATATCTTCTAATTAAATCGTATACTTCTCTCCAAGCTCCCGCTGCGTGAACGTTTACAGGTAGCTCATATTCCTTGCTAAACTTTAAAAATTCAGAAAAAACTTTTAGCTGAAGCTTAAACGTTTGAGGAGTAAACAGTTTATCAAGTCCTATCTCTCCTAAACATAACGCCTTGGGAGCCAGTTTAAGGATCTGCTCGACTTCTTCCAGGCAATTTTCTCTTACCTCCCAAGGATGTAGGCCTATACAAGGTATTACATTATCAAATCTCTCTGCTAGCTTCAAGGTTTTTAACGAGGATTCGAAATTATCTGAGACGGCTAGAATCCTATATTCCTGGTATTTCTCTACTTCTTCGCTGGGAAATTCGTAGAGGTGGCAATGAGCGTCAACAAGTCTACTCGAAGAAGCCTTCCAGATCTCCGTGTTCATCTGCTCTCACCACCCTTATAGGTATACCAGCTATAGGATGCGGTTGTAGAAACGGAGGTTCATCCAAGTGTCTTATTAAGGCCTTTAATGCGGCCATCGTGCCCTGTTTGAAAATACCTCCTACTAAAATCACTACGCGTCCAGGATTCCAAGGATTAGGTAGGAGAGCTAAAATCCCGGCATATTTATCCGGCTCATCGCCTGCCGAATAAAATTTCTCGGTTATAGTCGAGTATATGTCGCGGCCCATAGGAGGTTCAAACCTTATCGGTGGTTGAAGTTCTTCCATGATCTTAGCCGTTAAAAGGTTTACTATCCCAGATCCTATTACGAATAGATTTAAGGAAAGTAGTTTCTTATTTTCCAAGACTTCAACATCAGTGCTGGAGACGATGCTTATGTTTTCTCGCGGGATATTGCTGGAGAGGGCGTGGGAGAATATTTTCACAACGACTTCCGGTATTCCGACAGCGTCTAAGGCCTCGGCTTTTTCAACCCTACCAGAGCCCCACACGAAGACTAAGTCTAATCTCCCGTCCCTATAGAGACACGTCGGAAAATCCGACCAGGAATACTTAAATTCTATCTTTCTCTCCTCTATCTTCCCCTCTAGAGGCAGTAGTTTCAATTCTTCGGAAGCTAGGACTATCCACGGCTTCTGGTCTTTCTTAACTTTTATCAATCCTAAATCTTCAAATTCCTTCAAATACTCCACTACGGTCTGCCGTCTCAACCCTGTCCGCCTTACAATCTCGCTGGTAGTTAATATGCCTTCTCTAGCGATAATTCTAAGTATTTCTCTTCTCCCTTCAGATCTAAACAATCTACGTAATAATTCTTCCTTACTCTCCATAATATTGTCTACTATTCTTATGCTTATCTGACATAAAAAACTGACATCTATCTGACATAGAGTTTAAGAAGAAGATGTTAGAGCTATGGGAGGTATGTCCAGGAAGTTTGAGAGTATACCTATAAGCATAATAGTGGATTCATGTCCTAGAAAAGGGGCTATAAGATTTGGAGAGTGTAGGAGGTGCCCGTTTTTCCAGGGTACAGAGGGTTTATGGCCGGATGTAAAAGTGAAGTGCAAATACTGGAATGGATTAAGGGAGCTCAAGCTGGCTCTTTTGGTGCCTTGTCCGTTTAAAAGGAAAAGTATTGATTTCAAAACTTGTCTAAAATGCCCGCTTCACAGAGGATTTTATGGATTCCATAATTTAAACCCAGTGGTATATTGCTCGCTTCATAAAGAGCATGAACTTAAAACAGCGAATGTAGCTGTTGGAGGTATGCTCTATGTATACGCTCTAGGCTAAATACCCCTGCGAGTTTAAGTAATCTAGCAGTGCATCGACGTCTTTAAATATTCTAGTGGTATAGTATTCAAAGAATGGACTTATATTCTCGTGCGGAAATATTGTAAAGACGTCTTTGTTATGGGTAAAGCCGTAGTTTATTTCGCTTAAAACGCCGGGGGATAGCGTAGGTATAGGGTAATATACTACTATAACATCAGACTGTTCTATCAACTTATAATCTCTAGCTACAACCTGGTTTACGATATCTTCTCGAGCTTCTTCCAGCTCTCTAACTGAGATGAATTCCTTTTCCCCGTCAACCTCAACCTCTATCATTTCTTGACCAGCGATTTTAGCTTCCTCAGCGTAGCCCAGTAGCTCGACTTCTTTGATGCTAATGGGATCGAATACTATTACTCCAGCTTCTTTTAGACGACGTTTTATCTCCTCTTTCTCAACTAAGAATTCTTCTTGTACATGTGTTATAGGATAGCTTAGATAAGCTTTAAGAGCAGGTGTTTCTCCTTTTTTTCTTCTCTTTTCAACTCTATATATTATGTCGTAGAGCAGCTCTGGGCCTTCATCACGAGCTATGATATAGTAAGGTTTATTCTGATATTGAGCCAACATTTCGGTTATGAAGACTTCTTCGTCTCGCCAGATCAATAGGTCTTTTATGCTTAAACGTCCTCGCCAATGAGGCCTTTTCTCTAGCCTAGCCTTTACCTTATGAATATTATCTATCACTGTTATATACAGGTCTGGGTTTAGCCTATTGAGGTAGTAGAAGTTGAACGCTGGTACCAGGTGTTTTTTCCATCTAAAGCAAGTATGCGTACTTATGATTAAATCTTTTCTTTTCCCCAATCTGCTTTTTTCCTTAAGTATCTCTTCGAAGATCGCAGCTCTTAGATAGTTTAGGGCAAATGGATCTAAATCCAATATTTTTCCTTCAGGTATATCTATTCCAAGATGACGGGATTTTTCGAACATTAGAGAACCAATATCCTTTATCTCGACTTCGCCTCGGGCTAACTTAACTACTTCTTCCAAATACTCCAATCTTTTGCTTCCACTTATTCCAGTTGCGAAGATTATCATAGACTTCGCCCTTACCTATACTATGGTTAACCGTGTATTTTAGTTTCATTCATCTCTTAACGTGCGATATTAATGTATAGCGTGAATAATATCCCGCGATTCGAGGAGAAGACGATTAATGTTTTAAACCGAGATGATCGTTATGGTGAAAAGCTTGGTCAAAGTTTACTTGTTCACAGATAATAACAAAGATAGCTTAGAAGCTGAAAAAATATTGAGAAATACAGGTATTGAATTTAAGAAAATCGATGTATCTAAAAACGGACTTAAAGGATGGTTGCTGGTCGAATTCGGGACTATGAACACACCGATTATGACTACGCCGAACGCTGTAGTAGTAGGACTTGAAAACATCCAGAAATACATTCAAAAATGCATAGAAAAATTGCTATAGAAATTCAGAGTAATTGACAAACTCTCGGGCTTCTTCTATAGTCTTCATGGAATACTTTAAAAGTAAGATTTTTAATTCCTTCCTTAAACGTTCTTCAATCTTCACGTATGAAGACTCTAGAGCCTTTTTAATTCTCTTGTTTATCATCTCTCCTCTTCTATCGTAATCCGTCAATATGAGCACTGACTTTCTCGAAAACTCTCTTTCTAAAAAATCCGATATCGACAATACTCCTCTAAAACTCGAAAATTTGAGTATCTCTCCTCTATAACCTAGACTTCTTAGTACACTTTCATCGTGTACTCCTTCTACTATTACAACATCCACGTTTTTATTCATCTCCTCTATTATACGGCGGATCTCTTCTACAGCTTGGTTTCTAGGCTTCAAAGCCAGCTTCACTCTCGAATAATCTTCTCAACTTGACTTCTATAGAGTTTAAACTATCAAGTATGTTTTCGAAATCGTGTAAGAAGTTTTTAAATTTTGTTATAGGAATTATAGGGACAGAATTGTAGAAAACCAAGTCGCCAGGTAGCATGGTAACTATTGCTGGAATCAATATTACTCGATCGTACGCGATCTGTATTTTAATCGTATCGAGAACTTCAGAAAAAGCCTTTGATCTTTCAAATTGTTTCTTAACAGCATTTTTTAACATTGAGTTAGACATTCGTTTCCATTTTTTACAATCGATAAGAAGCAGTTTTTCATCCTTTATTCCAATTACGTCTATCTCGTATCTCTTATTATGAACTTTAAATCTCAAATTTCGCATTGTATAAAAGCCGTTTATTGTTAAAAAAGCCGCACATATATCCTCAAGATCTCTCCAATCGAAGTAGCGAAGGATATCTTCTAAATCAAAGCCCTTATTTAGCAAGTTGAAAATTACTTTTCTTCGATCTTTCAAATAAACACATCCTTTTTTAGTTTCAAATCCATAAATTTCAACGGTTTCTAATATAGAGTTGAGATCAACGCCTACTTTCTCTGCAAACTCGTTTATTTCCACCCGTTCCCGAGTCTTAAACTCTCTTAAAAGAAGACGTAAAATGTTTTCCAACAACATTATACAATTATCGAAGCCATACCGGCTAATCTAGGCCATCTCTCAGCAGCTTCTTTCGCGAGAGGACCTCTAATCTCGCTTCCTTTAGGCTCACCTTCAGGTGTTACGAGTACTACAGCGTTGTCTTCAAAACATATCCAAGTCCCATCTCTCCGCCTATAGGGGTGCCTCTGCCTAATTACGACTGCGTGCATAACCTGTTTTCTTAGTTCGGGTTTCCCGGCGCGGATAGACACAACTACTATATCGCCTACACTTGCACCCGGGATACGTCTCCAGACGGTTTTATGATGAAGAACTCCTATAACTTTCGCTAGCGTCGCACCGGAATTGTCGGCTACTCTGACTAAACTTTCGTTAAAAACTCCCGGGGTTAAATGTAGTCTATAGGAGACGCCTACTACTTTAAATCCTCTCTTAGCCATTTATCACCACCTTAGCTCTTTTTTGCTAATATCACGAAGGCGACGGATTTGGCTATAGGTCTCGTCTCGCCTATGATAACCTTATCTCCTGGCTCTACATCGATACACGGTGGCAGATGTGCATGGATCTTACTCCTCCTTCTCTCATATCGCTTATATTTGGGGACGTAATGAAGGTAATCTCTAACCACTACGGCAGTTTTCTGCATCTTGACTTTTTCTACTTTACCCTCTAATAGTATGCCTCTTACTCTTAAATTCCCGTGCCATGGGCAGTCGGGATCATCGCATGTGTTTTTAGGAGGTTTAATCCAAGGAATGCCTATATTCCTCGTTTTTCTAGCCATTTTTCTCCCCGTAGACTTTACACAAGCTCCATAACTATATAAATAATTCGTTACCAATCCTTCAATTTTTTCTTTAGTCTATCCTCGGGGCGGCCTAAAATTATATTCCCCTCAATTAGAACTGCAATTCCGTCAGGAAGCCAGATTTTAAAGACTCTATCCTTTTTAGGGATCACCTTTCTACCCTTTGGAGTGTCTACGATGAGAGTATTCATGGTTTCGAAAATTATCTCGCCTCGTATCCCTTTCTGAAATGAATTAGGGCTTTCAATAACTTCTATCCTCAAGCCTATAAGCTCGTGTCTAGGCAGGTTCCTAGGAGTGATCTTCATCTTTGACGCTTTAACTCATCCTCTCGTTCTATAGTTAAAATTCTCGCTATAGCTTTTCTTATCTCCCTTATACGAGCCGGATTACTTACCATACCGCCAGCAATGCTTGCCTGCGCCCGCAGGTTTATGAGTTCAGCTCTAAGCTCTTCAAGTTTTTTCCTTCTATCCTCACGTTTCATACTCCTAATATCTTTAGCCCTTAGTATAGCCATGATAACACCTCTATTTCTGTTCAACCGGAGCTTTTATCTCTATTTTATCAGGGAGCTTAACCGGAGGCATAATCCTGACTTTTACTCCGTAGACTCCGGGTTTTAAAAGGACGTGAATAACCGCTTCATCTACGTATTCTTCTCGAGGTTTACCTGACTTAACTATCACTCCAGCTCTGAATTTCTCGAAACGAGCACGCTCAGAGGTTAACTTACCGCTTATAACTATCTCGGCACCTCTAGCGCCAGCTTCCATTATTCGCCTCAAAGCTATAAACGCCGCCCGCCTAAATTTAACACCTCTTACAAGGGCACGCGCTATCCTATAAGCCATAATCTTAGCGTTTAGTTCTGGATTCTGTATCTGAGCTACGTCGATCTGTGGATTTTCAAGTCCAAATTCCCTCTCTAAAATCTGAGCTATCTCCTTTATCGTCAACCCTCGCTTCCCTATGACTATTGGAGGCCTCTCAGCAAATATGACCACTCGAGTCCCGATAGGAGTTCGAAACACTTGAACGTCTATATACCCCGCCCTACTCAACCTCCTTGAAAGGTATTCATTGATTTCCATTAACTTTAAACCTTGACTTATGAAAGTCTTTTTAACTGTCATGTTCTCTCCTCCACTCCTATCTCCACATGGACTAACTGTTGAAAGAAGGGAGTTGCCCGTCCAAAAGCTCGTGGCTTATACTTCCTAATCTTGGTTCCTTTATGCGCCGCTGCGTGAACTATCCAGAGTTTCGTAACGTCAAGTCCTTTATATTCCGCGTTTGCCTTTGCCTCTTTCAATACTTTAAGAATATATTTTGCAGCTTTAACAGGATATCTTCCCGGTCCAAAACCTTCTCCTTTTCTATGCCCTACTTTTCCATGGAAACGTCTAAACGGTATCGGTCTCCGTTTCTCTATAACGTCTTCAAGCAATTTCTCCGCTTTATCTACCTTCAATCCTCTGATCTCTCTCAGTATTTCAACTGCGGCTTTATATGATATTCTTAAGTCTCTGCCAGCTGCTATTGCTGTCGTATCTGGATCTAAGAGGACCGAGTATTTCCACGAGGGCATTCGCACACCTTTTCCTCGAGAGTGGCTACCCTAATAGCAACGCTCCCCTTTATAAGTTTTTCAGCATGAAAAGAATA
>QMRG01000068.1 GCA_003649235.1 Thermoprotei archaeon
CCTCCGGAAGTGCGGCAAAGAGTGGACGAGCTTGTTAAAAATATGGTGGATGAAGGTAGAGCCGAGATAATTCCAGGTGTTCTATTCATTGACGATGTTCATATGTTAGATATAGAGGCCTTTAGCTTTTTATCACGAGCTATGGAAAGCGAATTATCGCCTATAATAATATTGGCTAGTAACAGAGGGTTTGCTAAGATAAAGGGAACTGATATCATAGCGCCTCACGGTATACCACTAGATCTCCTAGATAGATTATTGATTATTAAAACCAAGCCTTATAGTAAAGAGCAAATTAAAGCTATACTGAAAATTAGAGCTAAAGAGGAGAAGGTAGAGCTAGAAGATGAAGCTCTCGAAGAATTAACTAAAATAGGAGCTGAGGAAAGCCTAAGATATGCAGTTCAACTTCTCACACCCTCCGCAGTTATAGCTAAAGAAAAGGGAAGAGATAAAGTAATCCCGGAAGACGTCAGAGAAGCGTCGCGGCTTTTCGTTAGTATGAAGGAATCGGCAAAATACCTTAAGGAGCTCGGTGAAATGTTCCTAAAATAGTCTTCAACTTGTTTAATACAACTTCTCTAGGAATTAAAATAAAGAAAGTAATCAGCAAGAGTAGCTGTCCCATATCCAAGTAAAGTGTTGTTCCTGAAAATCCGTTGACGAATCTACAGGTGTACGTGTAAAATAAGGGATAAATATTAACTTTACAGGTCAATCCAAGAACGTCATTAATATAAGGCGATATCATATATAGCTTGTAGTAATGTGCTATAGCGAAGAGAATAGATGCGAAGAGTAGAAGGGGTTTAGAGAGCTTTTCTTCAAAAGTGTTTAAAAGGAGGCTACAAATCCACAACAAGAATTCTGCTACAGCGACTCGCCACGGCACGTACCATGGAAAATTTCTGCTGACTACATACTCGCTAAGGAAATTCTCTATTGGAAGACCCACTGCTACTACTGCTAATGATGTGGAAATTATCACTGCTAAGATCGCATAGGAAAATTCATCTTTTCTTAAGGAAGCCATGACCCAAGCCCCCAGATTCTAATAGAGAGTATTATATTCGCAAATAACACTATAGTAAAGTAGAGCGTAACAGATATCTTTAGAATGTTTATTTTATTTTCATCTTTAAACGATTTTTCTAAAATAGCATAAATTATTCTACCACCATCAAAAGGATATATGGGTAGCATATTCATTACTGCTACACTTACTGTGAGGAGGTAAACCCACTTAAATATTTTATAAACTTCAATCGCAAATCTCTGAATAAATCCATTAAAGATCTTCGAGAAAAATACTGGTTGATAATAGTAATCAAACCTGGCTCCCATGAAACCTTTGGACGAGTTTCTAGGATCTTCTGCTAAAGTGAGGAGCAACTCTCTCATCTTTCCTTCTCTCATCACAGTCATTACTATATTATCTCCAGGTTTCGTAGTTTTCATAAATGTTATCAGATCATCCAGAGTAGAGATAGATGTACCGTTTATCTCAATTATTACGTCGTTAACCTCGAGAATTCTATTCGCTGGATATCCTTTAAGAGTTTCTCTAACTAGAACGCCAGAAGGAACCATAAGCGATGCAAAGAGCTGAGCTACGAGAAGAAACGTTAAGAAATTAGTAAAACTGCCAACCGAGAAGAAGCCTATTTTCTTTAGAAGTGGAGTTTTTTTAAGTTCTTCCTCTTCAGGTTCGACAAATCCTCCGAATAAGACTAGAGCTAAGAGGAGCCCTGAAGATTTTATACGAACTTTGAAAGCTGAAGCTGCTATTCCGTGGGCTAATTCATGGGGTAGAAGGACTACAGCTGCAGCGAAGACCATATAGGGTAACGCGTCTAAGCCTATATTTACCCCTGGCAGTATAGGCTCTACGGGAGTAGCTGTAGGAGATCGGAAGATTATGGCTATGAGGTTCGAATGTATAAAGTGTATTCCTATGAACATTAGGTATAAGCCGACTATGATAGATATATAAGAGGTCATTTGAATAGGTTTCCTAAATTTATTACCGATATCTTCGATAATTTTATTGAACTTTTCAGTTTTAACAAGTATTATAGGTCCTTCCAGCGATATACCGTATTTTTTCAATATTTCAGGCTTTAATTTTTTCATGAGATAAAGTAGTGCATATAAAGCGGCGATTGAACCTAGAAACATTAATGTGTTAAGGTATTGTTGCACTGAACCCAACCCCACACTCCATATCTAAATTGAAAAGGTTTTTTAATATTACTCTTCTAGCTTGAGGAGCGGTGGAATGTAGAGGGTAAATGATCTTTATCTGAAATTCTTTTATAACTGTTTTCAAATATTCGAACGTCATTACATCAAGAATAGATAAATTTAAACCACCTATGATTGCGTGAATTTTTGTATAGCCATTTTCACGGAGTCGTGTAAAGAGTTTCTCTAATCCAAGCCGTAAACATCCAGTAAAAACAACATATCCATCTCGAAGCCTTATCAAGAGAACATATTCCTTGATTCTATCTCCGAAGGGGCCTAAAAGATTCAATAGTTCATGCTTAAAGCAACTGCTCAATATGTAACCTTTTTCCTTCAGTTTTTCATTAGAGTCTCTATTGAAGAGAGGTGGAACTACGATTTTTATATTTTCCTTAGTCTTTAACCCGGTTAATAATCCTCCTATATGACACTTCCTCCAGAGAGAGACGAATATATAATTTAGAGAATCGCATCTCACTCCTAGAATTCTGGCGTTATAATCCAATATTTTAAAACTGCTTCCGGTATCAAATAGTAAGCATAGATTCTCTCTTTCAGCGAGTGGAATATCGATATATATCGATAACCCGTGTGATGGAATCAAACGGTTATCTATGCTTATGTCATCGACTACTACTGTGAAATTTAGGAATTCTGGATACCATTTCATTATTCAATCAGATATCAGAGAAGTTATTATAGTTGTATATCATCATACGTGTAGGGAAATATGGATTTGCTAAACACTATACTGAAAGATTCTCAGCATAAAATAGTGTACACATACATCGAAAAACCTGGAAAAATCGAATCTGGTTGTGCTATTAAAAATCTGCCTATAAGAGATGAAATAAAGAAGGTTTTAGAAAAAAGAGGTATAACTAAATTATACAAGTTTCAGGAAGAGGCTATAAAAAGCATTCTCAAAGGCGAAAATGTATTCATATCAGCGGGAACAGGTACTGGGAAAACAGAGGCTTTCTTAATACCCTTAATCGAAAAGATTCTTGAAGAACCTTACCAAGGAGTACAAGCGCTTCTAATTTATCCAACTAAAGCTCTTGCCCGAGACCAATTTAAGAGAATTAATAATTTTCTATCTTCTTTTTTCGGACTCCGAGCAGCTATATACGATGGAGACACTCCTGAAAAAGAGAGAAAAAGAATCTATAATTTTCCACCGCAAATTTTAATAACAAACCCCGATATGGTGCATGTCTCTCTACTTTTCTCACCTGAATTTCGTAAGCTTCTATCACCATTAAAGATTGTAGTTCTCGACGATATGCACGTTTACTCGGGAGTATTTGGGATTCACGTAGCGTACATAATACGAAGACTTAAGAGAGCGATAAGCCATAAAGTACAATTCATAGGAACCTCAGCGACTCTTGAAAACCCAGAAGAATTCGCTCGTGAAATCTTTGGAGAATCTGTGAAAGTTATTCAAGCGCCTCGTGGAAGAAAAGGTAAACTCATACACGTCCTTATCAGGCCTATTGAAAGATCTAAACGCATGGAAGCTATAGTTCTCCTTAGACGCTGTCTAGAAAGCAATCTCAAAACTCTTCTTTTCGCGGATAGTCATAGAACTGCCGAGTTCTTAAAACTACTAGCTGACAGATATAAGCTTAAGGTTGAACTTCATCGAGCTGGCATACCTCCGGAAGTGAGACGTAGAATAGAGGAAGGATTAAAGAGCGGAAAGATAAGAGCAGTAATAGCCACTCCTACGCTTGAATTGGGGATCGATATAGGAGATTTAGATTCGATAATTCTATACAGTATTCCTCCGACATTTTCAAAATATATTCAAAGGACGGGCAGAGCGGGGCGTAGAGGACAGACTGCATACATTTTCACGATTTTAGGAGATGACCCTATCAGCTCGTATTATGAGAGAAATCCTGAAGAATTCTTTAAACAAAGAGTAGATCCTATAGTCCTAAACCTAGATAATGATGAAATAGCAAAAATTCATCTTTTGGCAATGTCGGTTGAGACTCCGCTAGCAGTAGATAAGCTCAACGAATTTGAAAAAGAAGTAGTTAAGGCTCTGGAGAAGGAAGGATTGGTGAGGATTAGAAGGTATGTAACGCCTACGATAAAAGGCAGGAGAGTTTTAAGAAAAAGAATAAGCATTAGAGGGATCGGAGATATAGTGAAAATAATTACGAGAACTGGTAGGACTATAGGTTTTCGTGAAATGCCTATGGCATTAAGAGAGCTTCATCCTGGAGCCATATATCTACATGGAGGTACGCCTTATCTTTCTTTAAAACTAGAAAAGAATAGGGCTATAGTTGCTATGTTGCCTAGAGGATATAACCTGGTAACATACCCCTTATACTATACTCTACCACATGAGATTAAACTTTTAGATAAACATCAAGCTTACGGACTTCCTTTAGAGTATTTAGACTTATCTTTAAATGAGGTAGTTTACGGATATGTCGTTAAACGCTTTCCTTCTATGGAAACTCTCGAAGAGAAGATTTTGGACAGAGAGTTCAGCTACAGTTTTAAGACCAAAGGTTTGTTAATTAGATTTCCTACACAGTCGGAGTGGAATGAGTTGGAGAACGCTGAAGCCTTCCACGCTATAGAGCATGCGATGATAACGGCGGCTCAGTTAGTTACAGGAGCAGCTGCATCGGATATAGGAGGAGTGAGCTTTCCATCTGGACATATATACATCTACGATGCATACCCTGGAGGTTCAGGAGTTTCAAAGGCTATTGTTAGAAAAATAGATGAAGTTCTACGCAAGGCATATGATATTGTTTCCAACTGTAAATGCGCAGATGGATGTCCTAAATGTATCTACTCGCCTTACTGTGGTAATAACAATAAGATCTTATCAAGAATAAAAGCTAAGCTAGTTTTGGAAGACATTCTAGAGAGAAAAGTTAAAGTCGAAGTTATGCCGCGATTCGGAAAACCCGTGGTTTAGCCTGCGCAAGGAATAAATATAGGCTATTGAGGTTAATAGAGTAGTCCTGGAGTGGGGCGTGGTTCTTATTGAATCAGAAAAATATATTCCTATAAAGGAAGTCTTTCGATTAGAGGAGGGCAGCAAAGCCAGTATTAGAGGTTGGGTTTACCGCTATAGAGAATTCGGGGATAAAGCTTTCATAATCGTTAGAGATTCTTCAGGCATAATACAAACTGTCGTAGAAAAAAAATCCGATATTATTCCTGAGTTGGAGAAAATAGGAATCGAAGCTTCTCTCACTCTAAGTGGTATAGTAAGAGAAGACAAGAGAGCTCCTGGAGGTAAAGAAATAAGAGTTGAAGCTCTAAAAGTAGTGGGGCCCTCACATAAATTCCCAATAACAAAAGACGCCTCTCCCGAATTTCTTCTAGATGTCAGGCATTTATGGTTAAGAAGCCGCAGAATGAATGCTATACTTAAAATAAGAGATACTGTGTTTAAGGCAGTACACGAATACTTTAGAAGTCAGGGATACTACGAAGTTCATTGCCCCATGTTCATAACAGCTGCCGTTGAGGGAGGAGCAACTTTATTCGAACTCGATTATGTAGGCAAAAAGAGAAAGGTCTACTTAACCCAATCTTCTCAATTCTATTTAGAAGCTTTGATATTCTCACTTGAAAAAGTTTATACGATAGCTCCATCCTTCAGAGCAGAAAAATCTAGAACGCGGAGACATTTAACGGAATTCTGGCATGCAGAAGCAGAAGCGGCTTGGACTGATATGAACGATATAATAAAAGTTGAAGAAGGACTTGTAACGTACGTTGTCAAGAAGGCTCTCGAAGAAAGGTTAGAAGAACTAGAGTTTTTAAAACGTAATATTGAAATGCTTGAAAACGTGAAACCTCCATTCTATAGAATTTCATATGATGAAGCTATAGAAATTCTCAAACGTAAAGGAGTCAACGTTAAGTGGGGTGAAGATTTAGGAGCTGACGAAGAAAGAGTATTAACTATGCAGTTCGATAAGCCTATAGTCTTGTATGGATTTCCCGAAGAGGTTAAAGCATTCTATCATAAAAATGATCCACAGAGACCTGAAGTAACTCTTGCTGAAGACGTGCTAGCCCCAGAGGGGTATGGAGAGATAATAGGGGGAGGAGAGAGAATTAGCGATGAACAAGAACTCGTCAATAAGATACTCCGATTTGGTCTCAGACCTGAAGACTATGAATGGTACCTAGATTTAAGGAGGTATGGGAGCGTACCGCATTCCGGTTTTGGTCTCGGTATGGATAGATTAGTCATGTGGATAGCCGGATTGCCTCATATCGTGGAGGCGATACCATTTCCAAGGACTGTAAGAAGGGTCTATCCATAGCTGAGCTGATGAGTGAAAAATATAAGAGAGTTTGTTATATGTCCCATTAGCCCCGGTAGCTTAGCGGTAGAGCGGCGGCCAGGTTCCTCCTATAGGAGAACCCCGAAATTGTATGTAACGCCAAGAAAGCCGCAGGTCGCGGGTTCAAATCCCGCCCGGGGCTTTTACCTACTTCTATGGCTTAACGTTTTTATAGGGTAATTCTTTATAGCAGTGGGGTCAAGAATGCCAGCAGCGAAAGTAGAGTATAGAGGTTTAAGCCCATCACAGTTCTTTTGGAGGAACAGAGAGATAGCAGGGTTCTCCAATCCAGCTAGAGCTCTATACCAGACTGTGAGAGAGCTTGTAGAAAACTCGCTGGATGCTACGGAAACTTACGGCATACTTCCTGAAATTAAACTATCGATAACGTTAGATGAAAATGATCCTACGAAAGTCACGGTAAGAGCTGAAGATAACGGAATAGGAATTCCAGCAGAAGAAGTGCCTAATGTATTCGCTAGAGTTTTTTACGGATCGAAATACGTACTAAGACAGGCTAGAGGAGTTTTCGGTCTTGGAATAAAAATGGTGGTTCTTTACTCTCAAATAACTACTGGCAAACCTATTTATGTTAAAAGCGCGACTCCCGACTCTCCAGCTGTCTACGAATATGAGCTTATGATAGATATAGAGAAAAATATACCTATAATCTATGATAGCAAGGTTACTAAGAAAAGTGCAAAATGGCACGGCACTGTGGTAGAATTAACAGTTGAAGGCAACTGGTCAGCGGCTCGTAGGAAAATAGTGGAATATATCAAAAGAACTGCTCTTATAGCTCCATACGCCACGATAGTGTTTAAATCTCCTGATCACGAGTTAGTCTTTGAAAGAGTTACAAGAGTTATGCCTCCTCCCCCTCAGACTGGACGTCCTCATCCTCGTGGAGTCGATATACAAATGCTTAAATCACTTAGAGATCAGGCAAATACTGGTTTATCTCTCGAAGAGTTCCTAATGGATTTTTTTGAATCAGTAGGTAAGCGAACAGCGGAAAAGTTCTGTAAATGGGCAGGCTTAAAACCTACACTTAAAGTAAAAAACCTGAAGATGGAAGATTTAGAATACCTAGCTAGGAAAATGAAAGAATTCAGTGGATGGAGAAGACCTAAACCTTTTACGCTTTCTCCTCTTGGTGAAGAATTGCTGAGAAAGGGAGTAAAGGAAATTCTAAAACCGGAGTATGTGGCAGTTATCAGTAGAAATCCATCTTCGTATGGCGGGAATCCCTTTATAGTAGAAGTAGCCTTAGCATATGGAGGAGCGATTCCGCTAAGTAATTCTATTCTGTTGTTTAGGTTTGCGAATAGGATACCATTGCTCTATGATGAAAGCGTAGACGTAGCGTCGAAGGTATTGAACAGCATTGACTGGAGTATTTATAAGGTAAAATTTCCGGCGCCTTTAGCGATAATAGTACACGTCTGTTCAACCAA
>QMRG01000069.1 GCA_003649235.1 Thermoprotei archaeon
ATTGTCGACGTGTTGGAAGAAGCGGCGAGCTACGGTTTGGTAGAGCTACACGCGATGTCTGTCGATGAATACGAATATAGAGTTTTGAGTTTTAAGAGCAAGATGGACATGCTAAAGCTTGGAATTAAAGCTTATCTAGAGCTAAACGTTGAAAATGCAAATTGTGGAAAACAAGGCGAAAAACTCGAAATTTGTGGTTTCAAAGTATTAGCAGATGGAAGTTTCGGAGCCCGAACTGCTTACCTTAGAGCCCCGTATAGTGATACCCTCAATGTGCGGGGAAAACTATTGGTCGACTTAGATAAATTAACTGCAATTTTCGAATATGCTAGGGGAAAAAGAGGAAAAATAGCCGTACATGCCATAGGAGACGGGGCTATAGAAGAAGTTTTAAAAGCTGTTCAGCGGAGCAGTTTCCGTCAAGTTAGACTAGAGCATGCATCTCTTACTCCACCAGACATTATCAAAGAAATAGCCGAGCTTAGAATACCTGTATCCGTTCAACCTCGTTTTATTTTAAGCGATTGGTGGATAACTGAGAGACTTGGAGCTGAGAGGACTAAGTGGGTTTATGCGTATAAAAGCTTGCTAACTCACGGAGTCAAAGTCTTCGGATCTTCTGACGCTCCTGTAGAGCATTTAAATCCCTGGCTAGGCATATACGCAGCTGTGGATAGAGGAAAGAAAGAAGGAATGGATATATGGAGATTTTCAAATCGAGAAGCTTTAAGTCTAGAAGACGCTCTTAAGTTATATCTCAGCACGAAAGATTATCGTATAAAAGAAGGCGCAAAAGCTGATATAATCATAGTCAAAACCTCTCCATCTAGGATGGAGGAAATAGAAAAGAACAAAGCCTTATTAACTATAGTTAATGGACAAGTAGTTTACCGATGTGACATTTAAAAGTTAATAAATATATGTTTGATTAAATTCTTCCTCTATGTCAAACCATTTGTATACTACTTCTTTATTAAAACTTTTTTCGCGACATATATTGAGCATAACGTTTATAAAGACACTCCATCCTTGGAAGCCGAAGACTTGGATGAATAATTTTTTAAATTCTATAGGCTTAAGAAGGACTAACTCGTCCAAAGGCATTCCAGCTACCCTAGCTATATGATGCTCTAGTACTCTGATAAAATCGTTACCTATAGTTCTTTTGAATTCTTTCCAGAGTTTGCTTTTTACAACATCTTTTATAACCTGAGATCCCATTCTACAACCTCCCTATAGCATATACTAGTTCATCTATCCACATCCACTTCCCCTTATCTACGAACATCCAGAGGCGTGGTCTAAAACGTCGAATATTCTTACTTGACATCACAAGGTCTCCAAGAGGCATTTCAACATCTTCAAACAATGTAAAGATCCATTTATATAAATCCTCGAGCATATAGCAAGGAGGTTGCCCTATTACTAGGGCATCTTCTACATCGATCGTAGCCGTAAAGAATGAAGGAATAGACACTAGTATCCTAGATATTATAGGTGCATCTCTACCTTTAAAATACCAGATTCTAATCGGGATTTTATCCATAGGATAAAAGAAGTTTATCGTATTGCCTCGCCAGTACCTAGCTTTAACATGTTTTAGAGCGTGATAGCTTATAAGCTGTTTAGAAATTCGGGGAAATGATGGATCCACTCTAATAGCATGTTTTATAGCGTTGCTAGGAGTCATAAAAGCATCTCTCATCTTGCCTTGTATTATTGCTAGATCGATCTTATCAGGCGCTTTTAAACCTTCATATTTTTCGACAGGATATGCATATTTTGGTAACGTTTCTTCAATATTACCGTATACTGGCATTAAAACTCCTACGTTCGGAACATAAACAAAAAAACCAGAGTTAGCCGTCCATCGTATATATTCATATCCTCTAACTACTATAATGTCGTCGAGTCCTAGGGTATCTATGAATTTATTTACATAAGGAGAAGGGATGAGTGCATAGATAAGCTTTCTTTTAGTCTTTAAACCATAAATTTCACGTATAGAGACTGTATAAGATGATACTTCAGTAATTCTCACATCTTTCTTTGTTATCACTGCTAAGGGCAGTAGGTTCATATTTTTATAGTTTGGCATGAAGTATACTTTTCCCTTTTTACCTATGGAATTCAGTATCCTCCAAGCTGTGGAATATGGAAGTTCTGCTTTTCGCGCTAGCTCTCGTACAGTCCAAGAATATCTAATGGCGTTTAGTATTTGCCATTCTTTACTCGTTATCTCCATTAATTTTTCACTTTTATTAAAATACATATTTTTATTTAAGGCGGAAATACTGAAATCGAGTTAGGAGACGGATCAGGAGACGGATCGGGATCTCCCGGATCTGCAATTCCTACTCCAGCTAGAGATAATGCGATTAAGAGCACGAGGATTGCTAATTTTCTTTTTGATAGGTTTTTCCAGTATATTTTCCACCAGTTCATACTTTTCGACCAACTCAATATATATAATCCTCTTATTTATATTTGACTTTAATTCATAGACTTAATTATATGCGAACCAAGATCAAATATAGGAATCCTTGCCTAACATCTCGACTAGCGGAGTTAAGAAGGACGGTTAAAGACTCTTATTAGCTCTTGTTTTTTAATTGTAATTAGAGCTAATGCAATTTCCCTTGGTTCTACAGTTAGAGTTTTCGAAGTTTTAATATCACCTGTTGAAGTATTGTAGATTACGTATTCTCCTTCTAGTTTCTGGTCTGTTTTTACATAAGGTACTATAATGGTGGAGCCTAGACCGTATATTAGCAGATAAATGCTATCTTCCTCTGCTCTTGTTCTATATAATACGTGAAAGCCTACGCTACATGCTAGTTTTACCAGGTCTTTAAGAGAATCTAGTTCTATTGTTACGACATCCACCATTTTTTCACCAAGAAATATTGGTAGGGTAGAAATATTAACTATATCGGCGATATTCACTTAATGGTTAAGATAAAGTATATAGGCTACTTGGCCGAACTCGCTGGAAGAAGAGAGGAAGAATTCAAGATAAACGGTAAAGTCAAAGTTAAAAAACTTATAGAGCAGCGGATAAAGAAGGGTTTAGAAGAGTTAGTGATATTGGTTAACGGGCTTCCTGGAAGCTTGGAAACATTAGTGGATGACGATGATATAGTCTCGATTCTACCGGTTATTAGTGGAGGATAGTGTTATTCACCGCGTAGCCATGATAGCAGGATATTTATTTTCTGCCTGTTTAATGCACTGAGTGCGAAGCTTATGTTCTTTCCGTCTATCCTCCTCTTCGATAATCTCTCTCTAGCAGCTTTTTGAAGAGCGAGGTATAGCAGCGATTCCAAGTTTACCCTTCTCGCATATTCCAGTACAGCAGTATCTATTAAGTCGAGGAAGCTTGGATAAGATTTAAAGCTTCGAGACGCACAATAGGCTATGAAATCTTCCAGGTCTAGGTTGAAAGATAAAACTTTGACTACAGGAGCTGCCGGATTGTAAGCTCTATAATAGGCTACGTTTACACGAGAAAAAATCGGATATTCATTGAGTACCTTTAGTTTCCGTTTTCTGCCTAAAACCATGGAGAAATATGAGGATATGAACTTTTCACCATCTACTTTATCTCCGTATTCTCCTATGTATATGTATTCCCCAGGTTTGAGGAGTAATCTAGCTATAAAAGCGTCTGTGAAAAATCCTCTAAAGAATTTAGCTGATGCCTTCCCTGAGCTTTCAAGTTCTCTAGCTTTTGAAAAAACTTCATTGCCCATGTACTTGAAAGTTATAAGGCTACTGCTTATACGCTTTATAAGTCCAGCTATTCCAACGTTTTTCTTAGAGGCTTTTTCCAGGATTTTATGAGATAAGTCTCTTATATCGCGTATGTAACTGGATTTAGGATGGCCAAAGATAGCTTCTGTAGGCGGGAAATCTCCATCTCTTATCAATGTGTTAAAATTCACTTCTCCATTTTCCAATTTTCTGAGCAAAGCTAGCATCGTCTTGACCTCTATCAGAGTTGCAGCTTTAGATATGCTCTCATCCACTTCTTTACCTTCACTATAGCCTTTAAGATCGATGATTTGCGCAGAGATTTCCGGCATTTGAGAAGATGGATAGATAAGGTATCCATAGACCACGGCGGATATCCTGGCGACGTAAGTGTCTATGCACATGGGTGTAAAAGTAGAGTCTACCACTGCGATTTTATAATCCTTGTTTTTTCTAGTTTTTATCTCTTTTACGTCTTTCCTAGCCTGTTTTAATATCTCCTCTAAGTACCATTTAGCCTCGTCTACTGCTTCGCCTAATTGGTGAACGAACTTTTCGGCTCTTTTATGTATTTGAATCCATACTGCATGGGCGAAAGGATCTTCCTCTACTCTCTCTTCATCTTCCCGCATTTGCTTTAACCACCTCTTCGACTGTAGGAAACGTGTGGAGCAGTAATGGCTTTCTCATAGGATTTAATAGCCCGGAGACGTAAAAGTAGCCTTTATCCAACGATGATAAATCGACGTTTTCGGTAGCTACGACTTTCGATATTTCGGCTATATCACTCTCTACGGCTAACTGACTGAAGAAAACAGTATTTATGTTGTTTCTAATGCCCGTTGAGAGATCGGTAACCCATCTCTGACTAGCTAGGATTAATCCTACTCCAAATTTTCTACCTCTTCTAGCGATTTCTTCTAGAATGGATGCCGTAGGAGTCCCAGCGCTCGCATAATTTTGAGCTTCATCTACGACAATAACTATTCTATCCCCGCCTTTATCCTGTACTTTCTTCCAGAGGAATTTAATGGTATCTTTTAACAGGCTCCACTTTATGGCCATAGGCTCGTTTGAAAGATCTAAAACTAGACTTTTATCTCCGTTAACAAGCAGTTCTGCAACTTCTTTAGGCGTGTATTTCCTTCCGTTAAACTTAGCCAGATCCAAGCCTGAGATTAAATAACGCATGATAACTTTAGCTATTGTAGTGTTTCTTCTAGCTAGTAAAGCCATAGTATAGCGTAGTATCTCCAAATATTCCTCGTTTCTCCACTCTATATTTTTAAATTCCTCCGGTCCAGCGATCTCTATCTTCCCCGGTTTTCTATTTTGAATCAGCGAATACTTCTTAGACTTCCTATAATCTTCCATTAATCCAAGAGCTTCAAAGAACTCAGCAGTTTCTCCAGGATTACCACCGGATGCCAGATAAGCGTAGATTGATATCTCTATATCTTCGGCATACTCGTTTCCGACTTCGTTAGCTATGACTGATGCTATGCCAGCTGGACTTGGAAGGACTTCTCTATCCTCTATTACTCTAAAAGCCGAGTCCTCTTTGAAAAATGGCGCGTAGTCCTGTCCAGTATGGTCGAATATTATTGATTTAATATCTTTCAAACTAAAGGCCTTAGCCAGTAATCTGACTAAATGAGACTTACCCGTACCTGTAGTCCCTACAACTGCTATATGATAGTTTACATAGCTCGCGTCTAGCTGAAAAAGCCTAGATGATGATGAGTACACTCCTATATACACTGGTTGAGATACGTTTACTAGAATCTCATCGCCTTCTTCAAGAAGATATATGTCGGATTTACTGCCTACAATTGGAGGTATTGTTATGCGTGGAATTAATCTACCTTCTTCGTCTAATACTCCTAGGAGTTCCGCGCTGGCATTCATGTAGCCTAGCGCATCTATAGTTTCTTCATCTCCCTGTACAATGAAAGGCGAATACTGATTTTTCGCTATATTTACGTGACTTATCCACCTTACCACTCCTAGAAACCTTCTCTTAGAATTTTCTATCAACACCAGGTCGTTAACGTTTACTTCTTCAAATACTCTGAATGTAACGTATCGTGTCCCGGATTTACCTACTAGTGTTCCTACCAGCTTCATCTCAAATGCTAATGAGCAGGGGAGATTATATATTTAAATGGGTAGAGTAAAGTGGAAGTAAATAAATAGAGATTTATGGCGGTGGTGGAGGAGGAGCGGTTTCTTTCTTAGGTCTTATGAAGAAGTAGATGATAAGACCTATGAGGCCTGTAAAGAAGACGACAGAATCTTAACAACTCAATAAATAGCCGAAGGTAAAGCTTATATTCACCCAACTATAGAGTTACGATGATTTAAATGTCGGAAAGAGAGAGAAGTCCATATCTGGGAGCCTTAATACTGTTACTCTCCATAGTAGCGGTATACAATGTTTACAATATAGTACTCTATATAGGAAATATGGGCGGCTTAAAAGCTAGCGACTTCTTCCTCCACATGAAAATGCTGATATTCTTAACTTTCTTCATGGTTCTGATATTTATATTTAAGAATTTGATTTATAAGCTAAAAAGTGAAAAATAGCCTACTCGGGTTTTACCTCTAGAGTTTTTACAGGCTTTATTTCATATACCTCTATTTCTGCTCTGATAGGGTTAAAAGTTCCTCCCTCATCGGTGTAGTAAATGGTTATCCTAGCGGCTTTATCGGAGACTCCTTCCTCATTGGATACTCTGACCATCTCCCTAGCTAGTCTAGCCCAATTTTCTTTAGATTTCTCTTTATCTCCCGTGCTGGTCTTAGCGTAGAAAGTAGCGTAGAACCACCTTTTAGCCCTGAATATTGCTCCTCTACAAGTTGGCGAGATCTTACTTCTCCAAATTTTTACTTTTTCGCTCATATCTATCCCCCAATAATATATCTTAATCAACCTAGCCATTAATATATATCGCTTATCACAGCATAGTCAGCTCTTTCACTCTTCTAAAATCGAAAACTCCAGGTCTTCCGTGTCCAGGAGCTATAATCTTTCTTCCTAAATTCGATATCTTCTCTAGAGAAAGATAGAGAGCATACTCGCTCCCAGTCGGCAAATCCGTTCTACCGATATTGCCGTCGGAGAATATTAAATCTCCAGTAAAGACTACGTCTCCGAATACTATGCATATACTGTCTTCTGTATGTCCTGGAGTATGCAGTACCTCTAGCTTTAAGCTCTCCAATTCTAGAACCCCTTCATCTATGGGTAGATCAACTTCTAAAGGTTGCATTATATCTCCAAACAATGTCGATAAAGTAAGCTCGGCATCCGCGTTTCTTAAAGCTTCAACTCCTTTTACATGATGGAGAACCTTAATGTTTGTCAGGGCATTTTTAAAAACCGGAGTCGCCGCTATATGGTCGTAGTGAAAATGAGTATGTATGATAAATATTGTCGAACGGCTTCGAAGAAACGATAGGACATCGGGAAATATGTCCGGCAATCCCGGATCTATTATTAAAATTTCCCCTCTGTCTCCTTCTATTAGATATGTGTTAGAGGAGTACTGCGTTGGATGGACTATTAAATGAACTTTTTCTCTTAAACGTTGAAGTCTAACTGACATGCTTTTTTCCCACAAGTCTATAAAGTCTCTTTTTCCTCCATATGCTATATTCGTATAGGAGTATGTAGATTATTATTACCGTCACTAATATCGCCAGTAGAGTTATGATAAATTCTTCAAAGGAGAGTACGATCTTCATACTCTACACCATACTTATTTTCTAAGATTTAGAGGCTTATGTATCTACTTCTTAACACATTGATTTACGATGTTTTATACGCTACTACCGCAAAATCTTTTATTATTCTGATTCGCAGAAAACCGGCACGCCTAAGCCGAGCCGCTACACTAGACTGAAATTTAAAACCCTTTTTAACGCCAGGAGCTCCCGTATAGTGAAATAAAACACCTCCATTCTTCAAGACTCTATACAACTCTTTATAAAATTCAAGACTATACAACTCTCCGGCAAGGGCGAACCTTGGAGGGTCATGAATTATCCTATCAAAAGACTCATCCTGTAGTTCACGAATATACTTGCTAGCGTCGGCTAATATAATCTCTATTTTTTCGCTAGCAAGTTCTCTAGACCAAGGATTATACCGAGCGATTTCTAAAACGTACGGGTCCTTCTCTATAGTAACAACAGTCGATGCCCTCCTTTTAAGAGAGTAAATAGCAGTATAGCCTAATCCAGTGCATA
>QMRG01000070.1 GCA_003649235.1 Thermoprotei archaeon
ATAAGGCTTAAAAGGAGCTTTAGAAGAAAGCAACTCCGCAAACTCCACAGCTTCAACCTTCTCCGCAATCTTAAACAAAATCTGTCGAACAACTCTACCAGTAAAAGGTTGAACAATCATATCATCCAAAGGCGTAACAACAGCTTCAACACTTAAAACTTGCATTTTATTCCTCTCTTAGACTAGAGAGAAATTCACCTATGCTTGTTAATGAAAATGTGGCAGGTCTTTTGCCTATTTGAACGAGTAGACTTTTCTCCTTTAATTTGTGTAGTCTTCTAGTAGCCGTCGATTTAGGTATTCCAAGCTGCTCTTCTACGTAGGGCGTCGTGACAACTCCTCCGGATTCAGAGGCTAGTTTGAGTATTTGACGATCCACTTCGTCAAGTCTGAATATATCGTATGGCATCAATGGAACTTTAACCCTATTGCCCGTTGTCTCGGCTACGGTATGGAACTCTTTTATTTTATCTCTAAGAACGATCGCGGCTATGGTCATAGCGACTACTATGCTTCTTACCCCGCCAGTAGCTTCGAGATATACTTCATCCTGAGAGTCCAAGATGAGCTTAAATAAATCCTTTAGAATCCCCTCTATGTTTTCCTCGTTAACTCTTAAATACCTATATTCTAGCTCAAGTCCCCTAGTGGATAATAATCTTAAAAAGTTCTCTATATCTCTTCTAGCTCTTATCGATCTATCATCATCTTTTCTCGGTATTATAAACACGAGTTTATCTCCCGATTTTAGTGGCATAGAAGTTATGGCGGAAACTACTCCTGAGATATCGAAGCCTAAGTTAAAGATAAGTACTTTCATCCAACCACGCCTGTATAATTGCGTCGGGTCCAAGTACTACCCAACCTTCTCCTCCTATAAGCTTTAACGCTGAAAATCTCCAATCTCTCGGATTCCCGTATACGACGTATGCTAATACTCCATCGAGAAGTTTCGCTATTTTATTTTGAAGACGATCATCAGGAGCTCGCACATAGATATCCTCCTTAGATAAGAGGAAGAGCTCTCCAGGCTCGAATTTCCTCGGGCAAATAGCTATCCTATACCCTCTTTCTAAAACTCCGCGTATCACTAAGATTGGATACTCGATATCTGGCGGGGGAGAGCCTATCTTTTCTCTAAATTCTTCTTCGCTGGATACGTATTCGAAATCCATTTTCCCGAGATCGCCTACGTCTATGCTGCTTAACGTTTTATATTTTAGTATATAAGCTGGCAGAGACGAGTATACTCCTCTAACCCCGATTTTTACAAAAGATTTTAAAACTTCCAGAAGTCTCTTTGGCAGATTAAACTTATTCGCATTTATAATTTCCAGTAATTTCTCATATACCTCTTTTCCGAACTTTTTATTGTTAAAGACGTCAACTAGTTCTTCGCATATTCCTGTTAAAGAAGATGGAAGTATTCGAGACGTATACTTGAAAATATTGGCGAGTATTCTTATAGGTCTATCTTTTTCAATCAGCTTTCTCGTTAGCGTATACGTTATGCCAGCTTGAATTAAGGCTCCGTGAAGGCTTCCGGCTATATCGGCGTAAGAGGGATTTCTCGTAAAAGAGTTTTTCACCGCCTTTTCTAGCTCAGAGTAAGATATCTTACCATTTTGAGGGATCTCCTTCTGGAGTTTCCTGAAGTTATCGTAAGGTGTAAAAGCGAAAGCCAGACCCGGTCTTTTCCTGCCCACTCTCCCCAGTCTTTGAATAAAGCTGGCCGTGTCAATGGCTTCGAATACAAGAGCCTGTGTATCGAAATCTATGCCCACTTCGATAGCGCTGGTCCCCACTACTATCTTAGAGTCGATGTTTCTCTCTCCTCTCGGCGTTAAACTATTTATTAGCGAAACATCTTTCTCTCTTTCCGATACTTTTTCGGCTACTTTCTCAGAGAAAACTAGACTATTAACTATACACACCACTCTGGGATTAACCTCTTCCTCTACTTGGTCAAGCATGGAAATAACAGTATTAGCTATTTTCTCGGCTTCATCATCTCCGTAGAGAACTCCTTCGGGTTTTATAGATACGAATGTTAGATCGACTTCATGTCTAACCTTAGCTCCCTTCTCGGCTTCTCGAGCCTTAACTCTAGTTAATCCCTCTAGGTGTGAGAGAAGAGAGAGAAGCGTAGGATCATGAGTGGCAGTTGATAATAATCTTAGCTTATTTTTCATAAGACTTAGGAATGTGAAGAGAATCTGTAGACTAGCACCCCAATAGAGGTGTAGTTCATCTATTCCTATTCCAGCAAACTTGGCTAACTCTCGGTATATAGGCCTGCCTCTTTTAAACTCCATTCTGAGAATATAATACAGTATATCGGGATTCGTTAACACTAGCTTAGGCCCTACGCTACTGAGTATATCGTAAAGAGCTTCTCCATGCGTTTTATAACCTTTAGCCAGCATATACCCATGGAGTCTATCAGAGTCTACAGGGATTACATCTACGCTGACTCCTATATTCTCAATTAGTTTGGAAATAGAAGCTTTTTGATCTTCGATAAGCGTTTTCGTCGGGTATAAAATCATAGCATTTTTCTCATTTTCGAAGAGACGTTTAAACGCTAGGAGCAAGGCTAGCGTCTTTCCGGCTCCTGTAGGTGCATCTATGGCGATTAAATTTTTCTCTGCAGATAACTCTAAAACCTCCTCCTGGTACTTATATAGTCTAAAGCCTAGCTTTCTACTACCATATTCTATTTCTAAACTGTCGACTTTTATAGTAAAAAAATTAGAAAATTTGGAGAGATTCATAGACCTCCCTTGGAGGAAGCAATATAAAGTGTCGATCTCCCCTTTCTCCTTTGCACTCTAAATACTCGCCTTCAATTATAGCGTCTTCTATGATAGGATAGGGAAGAGCTGGTAACGGGACTCCCGATAGCAATCTGCCATTTTTTAGATCTTGTACGGATACTGGATGGCTACATCTAAATACTCCCTTTTTCTTAACGTAAGATAGCTTATGATAGCTCACTCTAGCCGGAATGTATTTTTTCCCTATTCTAATCACTGAAGGTCCCTTACCTCCTAGCACATAAAATCTAAACGTCGTTAAAGGGGTATACCTGTAATACGCCCCTATCTTAGGGATATTAATTCCTTCTTTTTCCATTGCAAATGCTAGCGATTCACCTACGGAGTTATAGGTTATCTTAACCAAGTTTCCTCCAAATCCTCCTCTAATAGTTCCGCCTCCTACGAGTGCCAGCGTCGGAACTGGTACAGCTGGAGTGGCGTAGATCGTGAAGAGTTTAAAATCTTCGTTGTAGTGGGGTTTAATATCTGAAAATACTCTCTGAGCCAGGGAGACGTGAGTGTTTAAAGCATACATTAGAGCTGTATTGCTTATATATCTCTGTGGTAACCCTACTTTTAACTCTTTAGAAACATAGAAAAAGAAATCGTGCACAGTTAGGTACGCTAGGTATACTTTGCCTTTTTCCAAGCTATCGACCCTTCTTTCTC
Source organism: Thermoprotei archaeon (assembly GCA_003649235.1). Classification (GTDB taxonomy): domain Archaea; phylum Thermoproteota; class Thermoprotei; order Thermofilales; family B69-G16; genus B69-G16. The sequence goes on from QMRG01000070.1 coordinate 3,489, forward strand.
TCCGGCGATGCAGCTTTTTTAGCCTGTTCCGCGAAATCCGCCGCTTGTTTTTTAAGTCTCTCTATGAACTCTTTAGTTATCTTAAACTCTCTAACCGCTTTCACCAATTCCTCTAGCTCCTTCTTAGATAGTATCTTGACCTGGTCGGGCATAGAGGCGAAGCTGCCATACTTCTTCAATATCTGCTCTGTAGCAGTCACAGGATCAGAGCTCCAATCTTTGCCTGCTAACTCTAAGCTATATTCGAGACTCGTTATTATCTCTTCAAAGCCTCCTGCCACGCCTACTATTGTGTTTACTACATCTCCCTTGATCCTAGTTTCAGCGCCATAACTCTTAGTAGCCATTAAGGTTTTTAGGTAGAAGATGAATTCTTCGGGGGTTACGCTTTTCAAAGTTATAACGCTGGGGAAGTGGGCGATCGGTCTAATATTCTCCGTAACGCCTAAAGCTTGCCCAGTTGATTGAGTCGCCGTATCTACGGCGTTAAAGGTTATCAATTCGCTTATTTCCTCGTAGGGTTCTATGCTATAAGCCGAGCTATATTCTATTCTATGCTTTATGTTCCACCTTTCCTCCTGCCTAGCCTCGGTGGTGACGGCTCCAAACAAGACACAGCGGGGACACATTCTACACAAGTTATCTTTTAATCTGCAGTTTAAAACACTAGGTTCTAAGGTTACGCCTAGCGCAGTAGCGTAGGTTTTGAAAAGCCTAGCGTACATCCTGTTCTCAGGGGCTTTCTGTTTGCTAGCCAGCATGACAACTTTAAGAACTGCTTCAGGGTTATTGGCGGATCTAGGTAATGTCACTACATTTAATTCGCGAGTTTCCTCTGTTCTAAAAATAGTATAGTCATGAGTCTGCCTTATAACTAGAACTTGAAGAGTTCTAGCCGTTTTTAATAACGGTATTTTCTCTTCAAATAATCCCTCCAAAGGTTTGAGGAAATCGTACATTCTACCCACCTCCTGTTTTAACTTTAGCCTTTTGAGCGGCCGATTCGACTATTTTCTTCATTTTATGCTTATACACGGCGTAGTCGAGCTCTCGTAAAAGCCTCACCCATACTCTAGTAGTAGTTTTAGACTTGATCTCCAAGAGTTTATCAACAGCTTGTTCGAGAATGTCTATAGCTTCTTTAGAAATTTTAATCCTAGAAGTATTGTTGTGTATATTGACGATAAAGCCTATTAGAGCCTCCTTGCTTTCGAATCTCCCGCTTTCCATAACGCTTATAAGCTTCCCGACAGGACCCATGACGCCATGCTTAGTATAGCTGATCTGCTCCGGCCGGTAATAGTTGTTAAGATAATCGGCCAACATATCGGCCACGTTTTTTATCTCTTCTCTAATTTTAGCTAGGTTTACTCCTTCTCCCCTCTCAACCATTTTAACTAGAGGCCTGCTCATACCACCACCTATCTAAAAAGTCTAAAAACTCCAAAAAGGCTCCGACTTTTTTATACGAAAAACCTCCGTCCACGAATCTCTTAAGCACCATCCCTGGAGGCCGGGTAAGCACTTCCAAAAGCCCAGCTCTACCGTATCCGGTCCTGGTCCTCCTCATGCTATCCTCGACTAACTCCGCTGCTGTTAAAATCTCGGAGAGAGCCAATGCTTGAGGTATGGAAACCCATCCATCCTCCAAACGGAACCCTCTACTTCTAAGCAAGGTTACGAGATCCACTTTTAAAGGTGCTCTAGCTGCGCCTAAAGGCCTGAACTCGGCGAATGGAACCATCTTCTCGTCCGGAATATAGACAGCTGCATGAAACATGTAATGCAGCATCAACGCTAAGTTTAACCTCCTCAACATTTTACTGGTTTCTGGCTCGTCACGTGGTCCCGGAGACATTGTGAAAAGCATCATGAAATTGCCTGAGAAAAAAGCTATAGAGTAATCCTCGCCTAAGCCGTAATCTTTAAGCCCCTTCTCGACGACAAGCTTCGCTGCTTCAAGCCAATTCGCTACTTTCTCTCCCACTATCTCACAGAAATACTCCAAGTCCTCTACATTCTTCTCTAACCATTTCGCCAGTTCTCCTATAACCTCCTCTTTACTCTTGCCGAGAATTGTATGAAGCTCTAGGGGGTTTTTCGCTATACTTAAAACATCCACTTTGCCCTTAACGAATTTTTCTTTAAAATCGGGATTCGTAACCGACAATTCTCGGCCCGCGATGAGGGCTTTGTTCAACTCGTTCCAAAACATCGATGAATACTGTGGAGACATCGTAAACATAGGAGCTACATAGTATACATCCCATCTATCGGGCTTAAAGTTTAAAAGACTTCTTAAACTCCCCTCTAGCCTACACACCGGACATATTCTGGCTTTCATTGTCTTACTTATCCTAACGCCCCCAGGGAGCAAATTAAGGAAACTCTGAGTCCCTTTCCCTACTAGAGAAGCCGCGGCTTCATATTTAGCCTCTCGTCCACAGATCACACAGACTGGCGTTCCTCTCGCCTTGCCCTCTACATACTCCCCGAGTTTTATCTTAACGGTTGTACCGATTCCTCCATTATATAAGGAGATAACTACTTCATCGAGCATTATATCCACGGCATCACGAAACACTTCTTTTATCAAGCCTTTATCTTCAGCATATCTTCTCATTTTAATCGATGCTATGGCGAAGGCTTTGATGAGCGTATCGATTATCGCTTCTCTCTTCTCCTCTATCAGCTTCGTCTCTCTGAGAAAAGCTAGTGTAGCATTAACTACCTTCTCTGTGGGAGTAGTGTTAGCCAGCTCGGCTACTCTCTGGAAATCTACCGGACCTACCAGTTCCTTGAGCACATTAAGCCATACCTCTTGGGTAACTCCCTTAGACTCGAATACTTGCCTAACTCCATTGAATATTAGCCAGAGATTATGAACAGTTTTTGCTTTAAGGGATAGGTTCTCCAGCTCGACGTCAGATAGGCCTGGCGAAGCCTCCTTAAGGTAACTGTATATCTTCTGGTAGTTCGGTTTCTGAACAGGGTTAATCCCTCTGATATATTTCCAGAAGAACTTTATCGCCTCATCCGATACATAGAGGTACTCTGGAATCTTAACTATAACCTGCTGTATCGCCCCAAACGCCGACTCTCCCAGTTTTTTACCTCCAACCTTCTTCAGGGCATTTCTGAGAATTTCAAATAATTCTTCTCTAACCTTTTCCTTGTCCGGAATTTTATCTCCTTCCCCGATGTATACCGCGCCATCGGCTAGATAAACAACGGGCTCAAAACCGTACTTCTTCATAAGATTTTCAACTGTCCGATGTACAAGCTGGGTAACCATGCCCCGGATAACGCTAACCCTGTGATAAGCAACTTTATACCCATATTTGTCCAGAATCTCTTTAACATTATCCAAATCCCAATATCCCTGCAAGCTATTCAAAATATCCGCTACAACGGCTATATCCAGTAACCTTCCTGGAAGCCCCTCCATTCCCAACTGTTCTATAAAATCCTCCGGTTTTTGAGGAGTTTCATTTAGGAAAGCCACGTTTACAGCTGTTTTACGCTCCCATTCATCTAAGCCGAACTCATCCAATAAGGACTCAAAAATTGCCCGTTCATCTCCCTGAGGAATTTTTCCCACTTTACCCTTACCAGTACCAGCTGCTAATCCCTGAAAAATAGGCCCTGACTTGGTGAAATCGTGGAGAAATAAGCCGACAAACAACGGTCGAAGATACCTTTCTTCTACTTTTAAGATCTCAGCTAGCTTCCATCCAACGAGAGCCGTGTTAAGAGCATGGTGGAGAAGGCTTTGATGCCTACCTCTTCCAGGAGCACGGGCATATTTAGCTATTTTCCTATCCCATCCGTGTCTATACCCGACCTCCAGAGCTTTATAAAAGATTTCTTGAAGCATCATCGCCGTTATATAAGTTACTAAATTCATTTAAATCCATATCTACTCTAAAAAGTTAAAAGAATACCAGTAAACGCGGTATTAGAAGAGAAAATGCCACTTTCCCCTCATCTCTCATTCAATAATTTATACGACTATAGAAATTAATAAATTTCACTTTTAATGGAATTTTAAACCATAAGCTATCAAAATATTTTATTAAGGATTTATTACCATAAGGTAAATAGAGCTATATGAAAAAGAAATTTTCCGGCGAGCTTATACTGGTTATCTACGATATTACGGATGATAAGCTTAGGCAGAAGGTTGCGGATTTTTTGAAGTCTAAGGGGTTGGTTAGGGTTCAGAAGAGCGCTTTTTTAGGTTCTGCATCTCATGCTTTGAGGGTTGAGTTGGAGGCTGGGTTGCGTAGGATGGTTAAGGGGCAGAAGGCTAATGTGCAGATATATCCCATTCCGAGGTCTAGCTTTACTAGGCGCGTGGTTATCGGGGTTTCTCTCGATTACGAGGATGAGTCGGTGCTGGTTTTTTAGAGGGGCAGAAAGCCCTGTAGTTACAGCCTGTGCACTTTCTCCATGGTATTTTAGGTTCTGGCGGTG
>QMRG01000071.1 GCA_003649235.1 Thermoprotei archaeon
ATCTCAATTATTTTCTTCATTATAGGTCGAAACTCTTTCGCGAATAGCTTAGAATCAAGAGGAGTCCCTCCATTAACAATAGCCTCTTCAACTCCTGGATCCAATGGCAAAGCTCCAAGAAATTTTATATCGTATTTCCTTGAGAGAATTTTCGAACTTGAACACTTAAATAGATGGATTTTCTCACCGTCATGATAAACATATGACATATTCTCTATCAGACCGATGATCGGCACACCTTCTCGTTTCAGCAAGTTTATCAACCTCTCGACAACAGAGATTGATAAAAGAGACGGCGTTGATACTATAACAGCTCTACCCTTAGGATCGAACATCGTCAATAGAGAGAGGACCTCGTCGCCCGTACCAGGAGGCAAGTCTACTACCAGATAATCGAGCTCGCCCCAATCTGTCTGAACGAACAAATCTCTTACGAGAGAAGCTTTAGCATCGCCTCTAATAGGAAGAGGAGTATTTTCATTTACGAAAAAAGCTATAGACATGAACTTTAAACCATAGATAGTGCAAGGAATTATACCCTCAGCTCCACTCTTCGCTGGAAATTCACAGTTAAGAATCTTGTGGAGACTAGGCCCGTGGAGATCTGCGTCTAAAATCCCTGTTTTAAAATTCATCCTGGCGAGACTCAACGCTATTGCAGATGATATCATGGTTTTGCCTACTCCTCCCTTTCCACTAGCCACAAGCACTACATTGGCTATTTTTTGAAGCTTTTTCTTAGCTAGCTCTAAGCCAGGGCTTTTTTTCATTTTTTCACCATTATTTTTTGAATCTTAACATCTCTTCCACTGGTTACGAGGATATTGCTGCTCCCGCATCTGGGACATATCGCCAATGCATAGACGAGATCTGGTATGTAATGCAGGGGTAAGTCTAGAGAACCGGCTTCATCCTTGATTAGCTTATCCTTTGATATTCTCCGTTTTATCTCTTTCTTAGCCGTCTCAAAGTTCCATTCATATCCGCACTTCTCGCATCTAAACTCGGCTTTCTCTACGCTAAATTCTATTTTAGCTCCTTCCATTATCGAGCCTTGGGCAAGCGTCACGATAGCTTCTTTCATTAACTCCAGGTCGAGTTGCATCAGCTCTCCCACTTTTATCTCTACTTCTAAGATTTTCTTCACGTTATGGCTTTCCGCAAACTCTAGAACTGCCCTATATATGCCTTCAGCTAAACTCCATTCGTGCACGTTATCACAGTGTAGTGAAGAAATCAATAAATATTATAATCCTTATGGTTTATCTATCTCGGGGATAAAGTGGCGAAATGCGATTACTGTGGCAAAGAAGTATACCTGCCTTATCGATGCAAATACTGTGGTGGGACATTCTGTGTAGAACATCATCTACCGGAGAATCATGCGTGCCCTAATTTGAAACGGGGAGAATGGCAACCAATATACTTACCAAATAAGTATTCTACACGATATGAATTCTATCGTGAGGAGGAATTGACCAGAAAGAGAGAGAAAATTCAATTATTCACAGCTAGCGAAGTAAGAGATTTACTCCTGGCTATCGGAGCGATATCCATTGTTTACATGACATATGCTTTTACTGTTTTCAGTTTACTAGCGACAGTTTATGCTTTAATAGCAGTCTTGATAGCGTTTTTCATTCATGAAATGGCTCACAGGTTTACGGCTATAAGCCTAGGCTATAAGGCGCGATTCGTGGCCAGCATAGAAGGATTAATGTTAACCCTCATATCGGCATTGTTACCGTTTAAAATCTTAGCGCCGGGGTACGTAGCTATTTATGGACGCTATGGTGGTAGGTTAAGAGATTTAGGTCTTATAGCTTTAGCGGGTCCTCTATCTAACATATTAATTGCTGTTCTGGCAATGATTATACCTTTCAGTTCTATTTTAAAGTATTTTGTAGTCTTAGTGAATATGGACATCGCGTTATTCAACTTACTACCCTTCGCAATACTAGATGGAAATAAAATATTCAGATGGAATAAAGCCATATGGCTTATAGTATTCGCAGCTGCAGCTATATTATGGCTTTTCGTAAGATGGTTTTAAAACTGTCATTTGTTGAATCATTCTCTAGGAGAATAACTACAGAATTTTATTCTTTCAAGGTAAGTATTTTCGAATTTGATCCTCTAGCGGCTTTTTCTTCTTTTTAACCGATAAATGCTTAGGGTAACCTCCTACAATTTTGATGGCTTTTAAAGCTAATTCGTCAGCTTCTCCCTCTTTGAAGTTTTTCCATATTCGCTGATGCCTATAGTTTCGAGGGTTAAGCCAGGATGGATCGAAACTATCTATATCCTCTGGAGTAAAGACTACACATGATACATAGAGAACTCGATGAAGACTAAGAGGTACTACGAAGATTCTTTGAGGATCCATGAGATTCTCTACTTTAATTGTAGTATTTTCGCGTGTGTTTATTTCATTTAATTTGCGTTGACATTTAATTGTAATATATTCTACTAGGCTATACGTTAAGTCCAGTGGCGATATCTTAGAGTATAGCCTTGCTGAAATAGATTTCTCGTGTAGATGTACGTGTAACCCACGCCCAGACCATTTCAAGTAGACCGATTCTCTTACTCCATGCGTTTCTAAAAGCTGAACTATAGCCCTAGCTATTTTCAGCGTTACCCTCCACCATTCGAGTTTGCTATCGATATCCCAGAACATCGTGCGTGCATATACATTTTTGAAGTAATCTAATACATTGTCCCTATACGAGTTCTTAAAGTAAAGATTTGCAGTAGCGTAAAACGCTCTAGGTTTTAGAGTTTTAAATTTTTTGAGTATAAAATCCACATCTTCAGGATTGGAAATCGTAAGCGGCTTTCCTTTATAATATCTAAGCAGTATGAACCGCCCATTCTTTGCAGTCCTCTCGCAGTGAACCGCGACCCATCTATTCCTACAATATTCTGCTATCTCCGCTTTAACTCGAGGATTTGCATAGTAGGCTAGAATATCCGCATACACATTGTAACAATAAAGGATTTGCTATATGATATTAACAGTTAGAATTCAAACTGTATCTTCTTTAATCTAAAATCTTTTATCTTATCTCTCCACGCAGTATCTGCTTTAGTCTCGATCTTTCTCTGTTCTTTTACGAGCTTTAAATTCCAATTCCAAACTTCTTCATTTTTAACTAACATTACTACTCGGCTTTTCTCATCCATAACTTTGATCTTGTAACCAGTAAGCCTGGAAATCTCCGCCGCGAAATCTATAATCTCTTCCATCCTAGGCATAGCCTCTTTAGGCAGTCTTTTCTGGCTTTCTCCAACCCATGTATAGCCTTTCAATTCTACAAATTTAGGGTTTGCATATGATATTAATTTAGCGTAGCCTTCAGGCTCTACCATATTAAGCCCCTTAACCAGCGTTATCCTAAAGACCGTCCTACAGTCAAACTCATCCATCAAGTCTAAGCTTTCTAAGACATTCTCCCAGGCGTTCGGTATCAAAGGCTTGCTTGTCTTAATGAAAACTTCTTTATTCGGACCGTAGACACTTATATAGAGGTTTGTAGGCTCGGCGTTCTCCATAAGTAATTCCTTTAACCTAGCTGGTATAGAGCCGTTAGTTACCAGGAACGCGGTCATGTCTCTCTCCTTTATTTCGGTTATAAGCTTTGACAAATACGGGTACATGGTCGGTTCTCCATCTAAGCTTATAGCTACATGTCTCGGAAACATAGCCTCAAGAAAACGCTCTCTAGGAACTTTCGGATTCCCCTTATATCCTATTAAAAGTTCTCTCTGAACACGTATAATACCGTCCACTATTTCAGACGGTTCATCCCATTCAGGAGTTGATTTAAATCTTCCTTCTTCGTGTATACGCCAGCAGAAGCTACAAGCGAAGTTGCAAAAGTTAAGATTAGGAGTCATCTGTATACATCTATGACTGTTGACTCCATACCATCTCTTATAGCATAGCCTACCTCCTTTGAGCGCGGAACGCGTCCATCTACAGATTTCAACGGCGGTATTTCTGCCAACTAGTCTATAGCCTGCCCTAAGGTATCTTTGAATCTGCCTTTCCGTAAATCTTGCTGACTTCATGCTTTGTCTACTTTTATCATAGACTCATTTAATTTAAAAACTACGCTACTTCCTCCTTAAAGCCACAACTAATTTTACAACATCCCTGTGTCTGAGCTTGTAGTCTTTAGGCAATCTAATACCTAGCCTGGCGTCGATTCCACAGACCAAGTTTCTAGCTATTTCAGTATGTATTTGAGCAGCTAAGTCTTGTAACGTGGATCCAGGAGGCATGAGATAAACATCCGGAAGCACTCTACCTTTACCATCAGTTAACTTTTTCTCATCGGCTACTGGATAAACAGCATTCATAGATAAAAGTTTGAATACAGTTATATCCAATGCCTGTTGAACCCCTGTTCTAAAGTATTTTCCCAGAATTTTCTCTTGTACATATTCGAGAGCCCATACTTGTTTTTTAGTTAGCTTATTCCTATCTCTGACAAAGAACATCTCTTCTCCCGGCACGTATTCTACCAACCTCAGCTTTTCTGCTCTTCTTAAGGCTAGTTCGGCTTCAGCTGAGCATGGTACTACGATATACTCTTTGAATTCCTCGCTTAACCTTCTAAAATTCTCTTCTGCAAAGGGTAAGTCCATCTTATTTGCCACAATTAGCGTGGGTTTTTTTCTCCGCAGGTAGAGAGCCAATCTTCTAAAATCCTCATCATTCCAGGAGTCAAAGTCTTTCTCCAAAAGACCCGCCATCTTAAGTGAAGATCCTACATCATCGAGCGATACCTTTATCCCTGAAAGCACTTTATATATGGATAAGTCGATTCTCGCCGTTTGCCTATACCACTTGGTAATATATTTGCTGTTCTTCTTCAAGAGCTGGTAGTACCAATTTACGATTTCTTGTTCAATTTCTTTAAAATCTCTAACTGGGTCTCCTGTCCCTGGTTTAGAAATTCTTCCTTCTTCATCTATACTCCCGGAGGCGTCAACTATGTGAATTAATGCATCTGACATCGCAGCTACAGAGATAAATCTATTACCTAGACCTCTACCTCTCCAAGCATCCTTAATCAGGCCTGGAACATCAATAAGCTTTATTGGGACAAACCTCCAACCATTAATGCAAGCAGAATTTACAGGATTATCCTGGATCTTAAACTCTCCACAAACGCAGTGAAAGTGAACATAGGCAATTCCTTCATTGAGTTCTTTGGTAGCAAAAGGATAGTTAGAGATTTCAGCTTCTAGGAGAGTAGCTGCATTGAAGAAAGTTGTCTTGCCTACATTCGTTTTTCCTATCAATCCGATTACAATCATTAAATGGCTAAAGATTTAAACCTTAATAAGTATTACATGCTAAAGAATTATTTAAAATATATTTAAGAATTCATATAAGGAGTTTAAAATTTTTAACTTAAAGAGAAGTTCTTCTCCATATCTCCTTAGTAGTACCTGGGAATAGTTACATGACGTATTTCTGCACACGACTTATACTTAGAGCTTCGGGTTTAAACTAATAGAGTTATTTAAATTCTCTATACATTCTCTCCGCAATCTTTTCAGCATTACGGTAGTCTTCTAAAGTATTGATATTATAGAATGTTATTTCAGGAGATTGAGTCAACTCATATACGTCCAGGAAAAGTGTTTTTAGATGCTTAAGAGGCGCCGTGCACTTTAACTCACCTTTTTCTAGGCTTTTTCTAACAGCATCTATGTATTCTCTACGTTTATAAGCCGCAGTTAATGGTTCCAAAAATCCATTCGGCCACTTTGGTACACAGGCTTCGAAGTTCTTACAGCGATCTACAATTTTTGACACAATATTTGGAGTTATAAACGGTTGATCACAACACGTTATGAAAATTATGTTTTTACGTGCTTTAACAGCTCCTGTTAAAGCGCCTATTAATGGACTATCAAAATTGAAATAGTTGTCATCTTCGATGATTACTACATCTTGGAGATATCTACTTAATTTAGATCTTTGATTTTTATCATGAACGACTACTATAAACTCATCTATAACAGACCACAAAGACTCGATAATCCACTTAATTAATGGCTTGTCAACTAACGGTAATACTGCCTTATACATTCCCTTTATTCGGCTTGACCTACCGCCAGCTAATATGATACAACTTACCATACATTCCAGATGGTAAGAAGTGTGTTTATAACGTTATTGCATGCTTAATTTTCCGTAAAACAAAGATGTAACGAAAAGCACAATCTAGATATTCGCTTAACATCGAAAGCATCTGCAACTAACTCGTCATCGATGGCTTTTCTCCAAGTTCTAGCTGAAGGATAGCGATTAATTCTGATAAAGTGAAGCTCAAAAACGTCGGAGTTCAGATGATAAAATGAGATTAACTATTATCTTCTAGCCATTGTTATAATATTCAATTTAACTATAAAACCTCTATTACTATTTTCCGACTATCTTTATTACCGTTATCTCAGGTCGACAGAGAAAACGAACAGGTAAGATAGATGTTCCCAGTCCTCTATTGACATAGAGCGTAGAATTTCCGATTTTAAATAAGCCGGAAGAATATTTTCTATATTTTTCCTCTACTGGCAAGAATAATGGACCATAAATTGGCAATATAACCTGACCCCCATGAGTATGTCCAGTCAGGATTAAATCTATGTTCTTTTTTGCAATTTTATCGATTATCTCTGGAGAATGTGCCAACAGTAGCGTGTAACAGTCAGACTTTATACCTGTTAAAGCTTTTTCAAGATTAGCTCTACCAGTGTGCGGATCATCAACCCCTACTATGTTAAGACAAAAAGTATCTTCTGTTATTACATCATTTGAATTAACTAAAACTGTTACTCCTAAAGCCTCTAAATCGCGTATATACTCATTTAGATCAATTCCACTCCAGTGATCCCAATTCCCTAAGATCACGTAAATTCTCTTGACATGTGAGATATTCCTTAAGAAAGAATAAAGTTTATCAACATTTTTCTTATCGTCTATTAAGTCTCCTGTTATAACAACAAGATCTGGATTTATTTCCTCGATTACTTTAAGCACGTATTTTTCTCTATCCCCGATTTCGTGTATATGTAAATCAGAGAGCTGTACAATTTTTATCTTTGAGTCTTTAGGAATTTTCTCTGTTTCTATAGTTATCTCTACTATTTCTACCCAGCGTGGTTCCACTAGGAACGCATAGAGAGCAAGGCCTACAACTGTTATTAAAATGAGGCCTAGGATTCTTTTAAACACTGGATCACCGATTATTCCTTTTCTCTAAGCCCTAGTATCTTTCTGAACGGCTTCATCATTTCCATGATCTCCATAGGTAGTATGATTTTAGTAGATTGGCTTGCCGCTATGTCTTTCCACGCCTCTAAGTACTGTAGAAGAAGCGTTTTCTCATCTAGTATTTTAGCCGCTTCGTTTATCTTAGACAATGCAATGGCTATTCCTTCAGCTTTTAATATCGCCGCCTGTTTTTCTCCTTCGGCCTTCAATATAGCAGCTTGTTTTTCTCCCTCGGCAACTCTTATTGCTGACTCTTTTTTGCCGTCAGCTTCCAGGATCATAGCTCTTCTATTACGCTCAGCGCTCATCTGCCTGATCATAGCCGTTTGCACATCTCTGGGAGGCAGTATTTCCCGTATTTCAACCGCCGTTACTTTTACTCCCCATCTTTCTGTTACTTCATCTAGTTTAGTCCTTAATATCGAGTTTATCCTCTCTCGTTGAGCCAGTACTTCGTCTAATGTTAAATCTCCGACAACTGCTCTTAGAGTCGTCGTCGCTATTCCCGTGGCAGCTCCCTCGAAGTTTGAGACTGAAATAACGGTTTTTTCAGGGTCAAATACTTTAAAGTAGACTAAAAAATCTATATCGACCGGTGCGTTATCCTTGGTTATGCAGGTCTGTCTTTCGACTTCAATATATCTCTCTCTTAAATCTACTTTTATACC
>QMRG01000072.1 GCA_003649235.1 Thermoprotei archaeon
ACGCTTATAGATGAGAACAGATGTCGCCTCATCTTTTAATGCTTTTTCGACAAGTTCAATGACTGTTTTCACTCAGATTCCCTCAACGTATATTAAGATTTATGCTTTGCTTTATTTTTTCGAAATCTCTATTCGTAGGTTGACCATGAAATTCAATCTTTTCAACAACTTCATGACCAGCTTGGACCAATTTTTCGGAAATTTTCAAACTAACTGTTTTCCCCCATCCATATGAGGAAATCACGAAAAACTTCTTTTTTGATTTTACTTTTCTTGCGATGATGTCTAATAGGAAAGCCATGTATGGAAATATCTCTCCTTCATAAGCGGAGGCACCGATTACGACTATTTCAGAATCTATGATATCTGAAATTATTTCTCCGATATCCGATCGATTAACATCCGTGAAACTATAGATTATCGGCTTAAATCCCTTTTTCTCTAATTCTTCGACTATGACATTTATAGCTCTTTCTACAGAACCATACATAGAACTATAAATCACAACTATTTTTCCCTTTTCTGCAACTCCTTTGGCAAGTTTTATGTAGTAATTTATTATTAATTCAGGTTTATTCTTAAATATAAGGCCATGTGCTGGGGCAATTATTCGGGGATTTATCCCCTGAGATTTTATCTTCTCTATATTCTTCAAAATAAATTTACTGTAGAAACCTACAATCGTAACTATGTACTTCTTTACAAAATTTAAATATTTAAGAACCACTTCGTCATTCTCGTCAGCTATTATAGGTGGTATAGAGAATCCTCCAAAAGCGTCGCCAGACAATAGTATCCTGGTACTTTCATACTGTACATAACTCATTATAGTTTCAGGCCAGTGCAACCATGGAGTATGAATAAAAATTATCTTTTTGTTGCCTATAACTAATTCTTCTCCATCTTTTACCGCTTTAAATTTCGGCTCTATACCGTAGAATGCCTTTAACATGGTTTTAACCAGTTTGTGCCCTAATACCTTTGCTCTGTTTCTATTCTCAGCGAGGAGGATGGGTACCGCCCCGCTATGGTCTTGTTTCATGTGATGAATAACTAGATAATTGATATCTTTAGGATCTATTATCTTTCTCAGGTTTTCGATGAAATCTTTAGCGTATATGTGCTTCCATGTGTCGAAAAGAATAGCTCCTTCATCGGTTGTTAAGACATATGCATTGTATGTAATTCCCTCAGGTATTCTCCATATGGCTTCAAAAGAATTTGGTATTGACGTCATTTAATCTTAGAATATAAAAGTCTTTTGCTATCTTCTCCACTATAGCCTTCATCATATCACCAATATCTAGTAGGAGATCACATATAGAAGCGTATTGATCAGTAATGGAAGTTTTATTTAGGAAACGCTCGACACAAAGCTTAAAAATAACATTTTAACATTCTTTTACGGGCCCGTAGCGCAGTGGATTACCAACTCCATAAGGCGCGGCGGCCTTCTATCCCACACTTTGCCGAGGAAGAAAGCCGCAGGTCCCGGGTTCGAATCCCGGCGGGCCCGCTGAAGATATTTATCTAGTTGAATCGAAGTATAGTATATGGAAGAGTTTTCAGGTCTAGTTGTGGAGAAAATTGTACCAGAGCACGGGCTTAGATGGACTTTTGGAGAAATAAAAGTTAGTGATAAAAGAGGAAAGAAGCATGCTTTTACATTACTTGGTGTTATAGTTCAATGGTTGAAGGTAGGGGATAGGATAAAGGTTAGAATAAGAGAAGATGGAAGCTATTTTCTATATAAGGTATATCCGGATGGAGAAGTTCAGATATGGCCTCTTTTTTACAGAGAATTTTTAAATCCTAGATATAGTCCTATAACAGGCGAGGTATTATATGAATACCGTATTGTGGCAAGGGAAGCTTCTAACGAAACAGACTATCTAGCTATAGTCGAACTAGAACAGTATCACTATGCATCGAAGAAAGAACTCGTAGCCATATGGAGATGTAAAGATGGAAAACTAATAGAGGCTAACATACAACCTACCTGTGACGGTGAGAAAGCAGAACTAGTAGCTATAAAAAGCTCTCTTCCTGCTTCGCGTTTTCTAGTTCTTGAGCTTAGGGATAGAGAGGCTTACGAACCCGCAATAATCGGATATGTAAGAGTAGATCCACCGATTCCGCTTATGCATAGAAGAATTGAGAAGAATGGGGAAGTATTTATCGAGAAAAATATCAGAATAAAAGTATTTCCTAAGAAGTGGATCTATCCGACGTTTTGGCCTGAAAGATTAATGAAAAAACTTAAAGAAGAATATGACGAATTAGTTAGAAAGTACGGTAGGCGACGAGCCCACTATATTCTAAGCGAAAAGATAAAAGAGGAAGCCCTTGAGACTTGCAATACAGCTGCTGCACGAATTGCAAGAGTCGTAATACACCCTGATTATAGAGGAGATGGATTTGGAATCTTGGCAGTAAAAGCAGCTATTGAATGGATAAAAGAGAGAAGAATTCCGGAAATGAGAAAGAAGAAACATTTAGTGGAGGTCGTAGCCCAAATGGCTCGATATCATCCTTTCTTCGAAAGAGCAGGATTTAAGTATTTATGGGATACCGCGGGCGGTAAGCCTGTGCTATATTATCCACTTACTAAAGAAGCTGAAAAATTAATGAAAAAGTTTCTTGAAAAAGATGAATATGCGAAAAAACATAAGGGTATTCTGTATAGACCCCGTTTTAAAACATCAGAGATGTTAAGGGGTCCCATAATTTTAGAAAACGTATCTAAACTCTATAGCAGTACCTTGGATATTGAAGGCTTAAATCCTAAAATTCAAGAAGTTTTGAAGGCTTTTGGTGTGATCAGAAGAACTGTACAGAGGTATGTATTAAAAGAGATAAGATTAAATATAGATCCTGGCAGTATTGTCGCAGTGGTGGGTCTTTCAGGTGCTGGAAAAACCACGCTTTTAAGAATGATCATCGGTGCTGCATTAAAAATAAAACATCCAAAATACATACCAAGTTCTGGAAAAGTAATAGTACCGGAAAATGTGAAGCTTTCAGCTCTTCTGCCCGGTGAGATAGAGCCCATTTTTGAAGATGAATCTTTGCTAGAACACATGTTTAGAAAGCTTGGAGATGAAATTGCCGCCATAGAGGTTTTAAATATCAGCGGTTTATCAGACGCCGTTTTTTATAGGGCGCGTTTTAGCGAACTTTCAACAGGGCAAAAGGAAAGAGCTAAAATCGCTAGTTTACTATCAGAGAAGCCGAATTTACTTATAATTGATGAGTTCACTGCTCATTTAGACGCTTTAACTGCGCAAAGAGTCGCTAGAAAACTTTCTAAAATCGCTAGAGAACAAAAAATCACATTACTGCTTGCTACTAATAGAGCCGAAGTTATTAAAGCTCTAGAACCAGATTTAATACTTTATGTAGGATATGGAGGTGTGACTTATATATCGAGAAATAAGCAGGATAGACGCTAGGCTTTGATAAAACGTGCTATAAGCATTCGCGTGGCACCTTTATTCTTTTTCCACACATATTCTATAGATTTCCTAGTTTTTCTCAAACTATAACCTTTAGGACTCAGAATTTTAACTGGAAAGTTCAGCGGTATCGACAACACGTATAAATGTCTATACTTAAAATGTACAAGATGATTTATCTCAGCGTTTTTCAATACTCCTTCAAGAAAAACTCCTTTCATTCCTAGTTCAATCTTTATTTTCAAATCGTCTTCACGAGGTTTAATGTAAAAGATAGTAATGTTTTCATATATGTCATAGTAGACGCCAGATATTTTAGTTCCCTTTATCCATACGTAAAAAGGTTTTATTGGAAATTCCAGAACTTTAATCCATTTTCCTAACTCCTCCTTAAGTATTCCGCGAAATCTATAAATTACCTTTACTGATTTATCTTTTTCAAGATACTCATTTAATATCTCAAATCCTTTTTCTAAATCCATATTTGCATCACATCCTTCTTATAACTTCATGCTTCGGCATTTTAGCGTAAAGCCATCCTCTCTTGCCAAAGTATCTAAACGGAATTCTGTAGTATTGAATAGATTTTGGATCTATTAATCCTAGAAAATCTACTTTTCTAAGTCCGTATTTTCGCATTAGAATTAATGCATTCATAAAATCTAGCTTTTCCCAGCTTGGAATCTGTAATGATATAATAGCTCGAAGCCCGTTAACCTCTATGAACGCGAATTTAAAATTTAAGGTTCTTCTAATAACAGAAAGAAGTTTTCGCAAACTTTTAAAATCAGAAGTTTCAAGAAAATAAAGTTCTAAAGGCGCTTCATCCCAATTCCAAAAATTAAAATCTATCTTATTCCCCAGTAGGAGAGGTTGAATATGCCTATGATAGTGATAAAGTAATAAATTTGGATGAATACCTAGATTATCCGCTATTCTCTTAAGTTTTTCAAGAGAATTTTCCTGAAGCTTCTCTAAGGTATATAAATCTATCTGATCAAGCCTAGTCTTTATTTTAGGTGTTCGGGATAGGGACAAGTCATCTATGCTTATCATCTTACACAACTTTAACCAATTAGTTTTGACCCTTCCCTTTTCGAAATTGACATAAGTATCATCTGGAATCCATATAACTGGATCGTATGTTTTAAAAGTAAAAGTCTCCTTTATTTTTTCCAGGTATTTATTTAAATGCTTAATGGGAAGTGTAAAAAGTGTTAAATATTTAATACCTTCATAACTTAAGAATCTAGCCGTACATGCTATATAGGGAATCCTCCATGCAGAAGATTCCTTCTTACTAAAAACTACCACAGGTTGCAAACCTAATTCATAGTAGCTAATTGCGGCACGTATTGCAAGCCCTCCTTTTTCGAACATTCGCTGTAATCGGGCAATTATAGTTGTCCTTGGAATACCGATTTTTTCTGATATACGCTTAATTTTCGTCTCTCCTAACGCTATTTCCTTTAAAATTTTGATTGTAATATTATCTATTTTCATCTATTTTACATATTATACGCTTAATATATAAATTTTGCGAAAAATATTTGAATATTATCATCAAAATTAAAGAAATAATCTATAAGTTTCTTCTGAGAGCTACGTAGATAAAAGCCGAGCTATTTAATATTAGATAGACGCCAAGCAAAGAATAACCTCCTGAAAGAGCTAGCAGACCCATAAATATCAAAGTAAGCCCGAATACGAATTCTTGCACTTTACTAGATTTAAATGAAAAACCTTGTAAACCTTTAGGAGTTACTTCCCAATATAAGCCCATATTAAAGACTGCTTTTAGAAAAGCTAATAGCCCTGGAAGCGATACAGCTAACCCCATCGCAGTAACTCTACCTAAATAAGGTAGTATTTCTCTGATGCCGTATTTCATCTTCTTGATAAGTTTGAAAAGTCCGCAAGCATAGAATATAAGCATTATAAAGAGGAACGTTTGAACAAAAATTAGCGTCTTAATGAATGGAAATCTGAATATTATAAAGAGTGTTGTGAAAGCTATTGCCACTATGTTAAGAATAATACTGAGATATTGTCCGTAGTAAAGAAGATTATCTATTTTCTGTTTTAAATTTAAATTATTACAACTTATTATTCGCAAAGCGTACCTACGTAGCATTTCTACAGATCCATAGATCCATCTAATCTGTTGCTTTTTAAAAGATGCATAGTTATAGGGGACTTCAACCAATATCCTAGCATCATCTATGAATTTTATTTTTCCGCCAGCTAATATTATACGTAGACCCATATCGCTATCTTCAGCTATGCTTTTCTCATTCCAACCTCCCACTTTTTCAATTATTTCCCTGCTAAGTATACAACCTGAGCCTACCAGAGCAGGTGTTCCACTCCATTTTGCTCTGCCGTTCTGGACGATTTCAGCCATAACGTCGAATACAAAAGATAAAGCTCTGCTAGTAGGAGTTAAATCGGCGTTTCCTGCGGTCCATCTGACAACTACAGCATCATAGCCATTTAAAACATATGGAATTACTCTTTCCAAAAAATCTTCTTTGAATACTGTATCTACATCAAATACTACTATATATTCTCCACTGCTGAATTTTAAGGCATAATTGAGAGCCCCGGCTTTGAATCCTTTCCTATCTTTTCTATGAAGAAATATAATTTTTAGACCTGTTTTAGTTGTAATTTCTTTAACTATTTTTTTAATTCTTATAGCCATTTCCTCAGAATCATCGCTAACTAGAATTACTTCAAGTTTGTCTTTAGGATACTTCAGTTTAGAACATAGAAGGAGTATACGTTTAATAATATCTAGAGGCTCTTCTCGCACTGGAATTTGTATAGTAATTTTTGGAAAATATGTTAATTTGATTTTTTTAGAACCATTGCTTTCCATAATCTTTGACGCTGAGCGAATGTACATCATCTGAAGAACCATAATTATAGCAGCATAAAGAGCACTAGCTAGATAAGCTATGAGCAGCATATAGCATAGAAGATTCCAATTGATAAAAAATAGGTTAATTCGAGGAGAATATTTTATGAATATTTTCTCGACCTGATTTACAAAATCAATATTGTAAAAATAAATACTATCCATATCAACTCTAGTAGCTTCATGTAAGAAAACTCCGATATCACTGTAACCTTCTATATGTGGCAAGGCCATCCCCCAGTTTCTAAAATCTATAACTTTAATAGAACTCTCTATATATTAGTTCACTTACAAAAGAAAACCGTGCACAGTCCACGACCGTATACGCCCAAGTCTACACCTGGTAGATACAACACCTCGGGCTATTGGGAGTGGCCGGCTCACGCCTCGGCCGAAGCCTCGGCGCTTACACCGCCACCCCATCAACCCTGTCTTCTACAGGCGCCCTCGTCCCGGCCCAGCGGAGCCGTCGCCGGCTCCAAATGAGCCGAGAATGGCCGCCTCGTCTCGGGGAGGGCTTCGGGCTTAGATGCCTTCAGCCCTTATCCCCTACGGCGTGGCTGCCCGGCACTGCCCTGCCGGACAACCGGTAGACTAGAGGCCGCGGCCCGCCGTTCCTCTCGTACTAGGCGGACCTTCCCCTCAGGCGGCCAGCGCCCCCGGCAGGTAGAGTCCGACCTGTCTCGCGACGGTCTAAACCCATCTCACGTTCCCTTTTAATGGGCGAGCAGCCCCACCCTTGGCCGCTGCTGCACGGCCAGGATAGGGAGAGACGACGTCTGGGTACCAAACCGCGGGGTCGATGTGAACTCTTGCCCGCGACAAGCCGGTTACTCCCGGGGTAACTTTTCTGTCATGCCCGGCCCCCACCAAGGGGGACACGAGCGTTCGCTAGGCCCGGGTTTCCCCCCTGCGCCCCTTGCGTTCAAGGGCGCAGTCAGCCCGGCTTTTGGCCTTGCCCTCTACGGCGGGGTTCTGACCCGCCTGAGCCGAGCTTTGGGCCCCTCTGATGCTTTTTCAGAGGGGTGCCGCCCCAGCCGAACCGCCCACCAGCCGCTGTCCCCGGCTTCCGCCGGGTAAGGGGTACAGTCGCGAGTGAGCGGTGTTTCATTGGCGCATCCATGATTCCCGGAGGAACCATTTCATCGCTCCCGCCTACGCTACGCACCCGCGACCATACCCCAACGACTGGCTGCGGTAAAGCTCCACGGGGTCTTCTCGCCCCACCGGGGGTACCAGGACTGTGCACCTGGTTGCGGGTTCGCCGGGTCCCGGGCTGGGACAGTGGGGACCTCGTTGATCCATTCATGCGCGCCGGAACTTACCCGGCAAGGCATTTGGCTACCTTAAGAGAGTCAGAGTTACTCCCGGCCTTTAGCGGCGCTTCGCCCGGTCGGACCCGGGTTTCACGTACCGCCAGTGGCCAGGATTCAGCCCCCGTACACACCCTTACGGGCTCGCGGGGACCTATGTTTTTATTAAACAGTCGGGTCCCCCTTGTCACTGCGACCTGCGGTCCCAGGGGGTG
>QMRG01000073.1 GCA_003649235.1 Thermoprotei archaeon
ATCTCCTTCTACAGGTCCTATCTCCTCTCCAGCTATTGGTTTGCATTCAGAAGGAGGTTTAGGCGACAGTTGAGGAGATGAAGGAGTTTCTTCTCGAGGTTGAAAGAGGAAAAATATAACAGTTGCCGAGATAACAATAACTGCTAGAACTATGAGTAGTAAGGTAATCTTACTACTCAATTTAACCACATATTTTCCATTATTTTCTGATATTTTAAATTAATTTTGTAAAATACCAATTATCCATGTTTATAGAAAATATCGGCATAAGAAGTTACTTTTAGAATTCTTCACATAATTCCTGTAACATTTGAAAGCATGTTAAAAATGGAATTTAACATACTTTACCCGCTTAGTCTTCTAGCAGCCACCAGCAAAATAAACGATATTGCCACGACTATTGCCGAAGCTGTAAGAGATGCCGGTATGGCTAATGCTTCAACCATGTTTACAACCAACACTGAAATCGTTGTGTTATCTCCCATCACCATAAACGTCGCTCCTGTCTCTCCTAGAGAATGAGCAAAGGCTAAAAGCGAGCCTGCCAGAAGCCCACGCTTCATCAATGGTATAGAAATAGTCTCCGTTACGGTATAGGGCGAGGCACCTAGGCTACGCCCGACATCCTCGTATACCTGCGCGTTAGACTCTATGTACGCCGCCAATCCCGTCTCTACTATTACTGGTACTGAAAATACTATATGCGTCAGAACTATCAACCATAATCCAGGTTTTATCAAATTAAAGCCTTCTCTACCCCATAGAAGCATCATTGAAAGCCCCAGAGCACTACTGGGAATTACCAGCGGAATTCTGAGAAGCATCCGCAGAAGTTTAGCCCATCTGGATTTCAATAGCGTAATTATAATTATTATGGCTATGTAGAGGGAAATTAAGGTCGTAAGCATGGAAGCCGAAAACGAGACTGTGAGAGCTTGAACTATGCGAGTCGAGTAGCCAGGAGGGCCGAAGAGCTGATATAATACTCCTCCTTCTACTCTCCCCGTAAAGGGATCTGCCCGCCAGTGGATAGCCACCATGTAGAATAGAGTTGCTATAGGGAGTATGACTATAAGGGCTAAAAAAGTTAAGCTCAACGCGGAGACTATGTTTGAAAGTTTTCTAGGAATTCTTCTCTCAACGTCTATTGTACGCTCATCAAGTGTTTTAGGAATAGAAACTTTCCCGCCTTTACCCGCCTTTCCCGCCATATACTCAACTGGAAGTATTATAGCGAAAGCCAGTATTACGAGTAATGCTCCCAAAAAAGCTGCTGGAGCTAGCTTACCTTCAAACTCCCATTTTACTATAGCTATGCTCGCCGTAGTGCTTACTCCGGCAACTATCATCGTAGCCCCAGTTTCCCCTAGAGATCTCGCAAAAGCCAGCACTGCTCCTGAAAGTATGCTTGGAGTTATCAGGGGGAGTGTAACTTTCCTAAATGTGGTTAAAGGCTTGGCTCCTAAAGCTGCTGAGACCACTTCGTAAGATCTTTCTAGACTTGATAAAGCCGCTGAAACTGTCCTTACGATATAAGGAAAAGTTAGCGACACATGAACCAGTAATAGGATTAGAGGTAACCTAAACACTGGGATTACGTCGTCGAGGTGAAGCCTTATACCCAGTATGTATGGGAGGCTAGTACTGGCGGTCCACGCCATTAGCGTTGCAAAGCCGAAGCCGCTCGTGGGCACTACTAGAGGTAATGCCGTTAAATCCTCGATTAAACCTTTGAAGGGAAAGCTACCTTTAGCTATGAAATAGGCTAATGGAATTCCGATGAGGATGTCTATGAGCGTGACTGTTATCGCTAATCTTAAGGAAAGAGTTAAATAGCGTTGAATTTGGAGCCAATATTCGTTCCCAATTAAAGGATGCGCGAAAACTTCCATATAGAGCTCGTGCCATCGCAGCACGACGAAGGAGAATATGTAGAGCGAGGGCAGGATTACGAAAAGCACTACCATAAATATCGCAAATAAGGCTACGAGCTTCCTTCCCAGATTGAGAATTCGCACGTATTTTTTAAACTCCAGGATTTTTCACCTTCTCCCATACCTTTAAAATTGCCTCAAGGACTTCTCCGCTAGGAGGTAGAAACACCCGTACCGGTATCTCTTTTTCAACGCCATTCTCTTCGCTGAAAATTTCAGGATTTAACGGAACACTAGGATTTGCCGGTCTAAAACCATGGGTCTGTGCTTTTTGCTGGATCTCTGGAAGTAGCAGGAAATACAGATATTCAGCTGCAGCGAATTCCTGCCACTTATTAACCCATTCAGCTCTCAATATGACGAAGGGATGGTCACTGAGGAGCGTGCCGAAAGAGGGATAAACAGCTATTATCTGGTTATTCCATTTCTTCTGGGCTTTATGGGAATTCTCTAAGACAATGCTTTCATAAACTCCGAAAAAAGATATGGCTTCAGGGCCATTATCTACGGCCCAAGCTCCGAAAAATCCAGTACTTTTGCCGTATGCTACTGCATGTTTCTCTATAGTTTTCACGATTTCTATCACAGTTTCATTTAAGATATCTTCTACTGTTAGCTCGGATGGTGGTTTTCCAGCGGCTTCTGCGAATTCTAGCAAGACGGTCATCGTACCGCCGTTGCTTAGTTGAGGATCTGGATGCCCCCATTTGAAATCTATGCCATTCTTAGCCAGCTCAAATAAATCCATAAAGCCTTGGATATTATACTGCTCTACTAGATCTCTCCAACCAGCGATGACTACCGGAGACGTCACTAGTGGAACCCACTCTAAAGCTATGTCATAGCCGTATTGCTGCTTCCATTTCTCGTTTAAGTAGGGTATCCATATGCTGGAAGCCGGGCTCCAGATAGTCGGCTTAACACTGCCATGGAGTATCAGGTTTATCGTCTCATGAGTTCCAGCGGCTATCAGTTTGACTTTAACCTCTATGCCATGCTTTTCTTTAAACCATTCTTCGAAGAGAGGCGTAACTTCTTCAAGCCATCCCTGTTTCTCGCTGGAGTATAGAAATGTTATTTCTATATACTCCGGCACGCCAGTAATTGTTCCGCCTCTAATAACTGATAAAAATGCAGATGAGAGAAACGCTGCTATGAGCACGCCTACTATGAAACCCGTGAATAAAAGTAAGTATCCGCGTTTTGGCAATAGCTCCATTTTACCACCCTACATGTAGCTAACTACGAATTCTCTTATAGCATCACAGGTATCCTCACATCTATCAGCTATATTCTCCACCGCATCGAACATTTCGAAAAAAAGCACGGTAACTGAAGGCGAATTCTCGTTTTTCGACAACATGTATGTTCGCCTAAGTTCCTGGTATAGGGCGTCGATTTCTTCCTCTAATCTTTCAACTTTATCGCAGAGTTCCATAGTTCCGTTAGGATCCTCAAACATATTTTTGATAGCTTCACGGGTCATCCGTGCTTCTTCTAAAAGGATTTTTATGATTTGTCCAAGTATATTAGCCGTTTGATCGAGTAAAGTTTTTTCTGAGAGTATGTCTATTATCCTAGAAGCTTCGAGACACCAATCAGCTATCAAATCGGCTTGCCTAGCTATCCTAGCTAGATATACCTTTGTAGCACTATCCATGGTCGATTCCGCTAACATGGTTAGAATTCTCCTTCTCTGAGTATCTGCATCTCGTTCTTTAGCTCGAAGCAGTTCGATGTACTCTTTCCTATATTCCTCTTTAATCCATTTACGTGCTAGCTCTTGAAAATTCTCAACAACTTCTACGATGGTACAGGCATAACGGATAAATTCTTCTTTTAGGAGAGCTTCTTTCCTACTTTTAAACCATTCAAAGACATTACTCATATTTTATAGCCTCTTCAAGCCCTTCTACTGGATATTTAAAGACGAAGCCTCTTTTAAACCGTAGCTTAACAACTTTTCCTTCTTTAAGGAATTTAAGCCTATCCTTGAGTCTAACAACTATTTTACGATTATCAACCGAGATTATTGCTCTATAGTAGAACCCCATCAAGTTTACCTCTTCTACAACTCCTTCAATTCCGCCGTCTTCACTGGGAAGTACATCTACATGTTCCGGCCTAACAGCATATACTACTCGTTCGCCGACTCTGCGAAATCCTTCTCCTTTAACAAGCTCTCCAAGACCAATATCGACGATTACACCATCTTCCTCTAACTTTACAACTCTTCCTTCGAAAAAATTCGCCTCGCCTCCCAAGAAATGGACTACGAACGGCGTACGAGGATTTGAAAAAAGCCTTGACGGTTTGTCAAATTGCTCAATTTTACCCTTCCTCATAACCACTATTCTATCGGCCACGCTTAAAGCTTCTTCCTGGTTATGCGTTACGTGAATAACTGTTAACCTTAAGTCTTTGGCAAGTTGTTTAAGTTCGAATCTAAGTACTTTAGCAGTTCTGGAGTCTATCGACGCGAAAGGTTCATCTAAAAGTAAAACTCTAGCCCCGGCAGCTATAGCACGTGCTATTGCAACTTTTTGTTGATCGCCTCTACTTAATTCACCAGGATATGCTTTCATACGCAAAGTCAACTTCATAAAACCTGCAACTTCCCTAGCTATGGCTTCTGCTTCGGCGTATCCGACTCCTTGCACTATGGGTCCATAGGTCAGATTACCCCAGAGAGTCATGTGTGGGAAAAGGAGTATATCTTGCATGACAATACCTATTTCACGTTCTTCTATTGGAACGTTGTTGACTATTCTCCCTCCGATGTATATCTCGCCTTCATCGGGCTTCACTATTCCAGCTATAACTTTGAGAAAAGTGCTTTTACCGCTTCCACTAGGCCCTATAACACATACATATTCGCCTTCTTCGATTTTCAGAGACACAGAGTCTAAAGCTACTATATCGCCGTATCTTTTGCTAACCTCTACCATGCTGACTGAAGACATGACTCTCACTACTCAGATAGTAGAGATTTCTCTAAACCTTCTTTAGGATATGGAAATACTAACGCCTTATCAGGAGGTAAGTATACGTAGGCATTATCTCCTTCTTGAACGTCAACAGCGTCAATCCATAAATATGCCAAGATCTCCAACCCCTTCACCTTGATTAATGCTCTTCTATAAAATCCCATGTTCTCAACTGTTTCTACAACTCCTTTGAAGAAATTCTCCTCCTTCCACCCATCTATCGCCACTTCCACGTCTTCAGGCCTATATGCTATCACAGCGTTCAAGCCAATATTTTGCACACGTCTAGTGTATAACTCACCTAACGTCTTCACTTTAAAAATACACATTCTCTCCAGAAAACCCGTCAATCTTCCCTCAAACAGGTTTATTTCGCCCAGAAAATTCGCTGTGAACAAATTAACTGGAGACCTGTAAACCTCGCTTGGACATCCGATCTGTTGTATTCTCCCCTTTCTCAGAATAGCCACTTTATCGGCGATGCTTAGAGCTTCTTCTGCATTGTGAGTAACGTGAATAACAGTTAATCCTAGCTCTTTTGCCAGCTTTTTAAGCTCGAATCTCAATTGTAGATTTAAAAGAGCATCCAATGCGCTTAAAGGCTCATCAAGCAGTAGAATTTGAGAACCGCTTGCCAATGCCCTAGCTAAGGCTATTCTCTGCTGCTGTCCTCCGCTCAGTTCGTGGGGATATGAATCTCTCCGCTCCCAGAGGCCTACAAGCTTCAGTATTTCCTCAGCCTGGCTTAAAGATTCTTCTCTAACGCTTAGACCATAGGATACATTTTCCCAAATAGTCATGTGGGGGAACAGCGCATATCCTTGGGGCATATAGCTAGCGCCTCTAAGCTCCGGCGGTATACTGCTCACTTCAACTCCATCTATCAAAACTTCTCCTCTATCTTGTTTTAACAATCCAGCGATAATTTTAAGCAAGGTGGTTTTACCGGCTCCAGTAGGTCCTAGAAGGCAGAAATACTCTCCATCCTCAATTCTAAGATTCACACCTCGAAGCGCGATAATACTTCCATAGCTTTTCCAGAGATCCTTAACTTCGATACTTGGCATCAAACTAAAAATATCCTCGTCTCTCAAAATATTTTTGTAAGATTTAGTAATAGTTATATATGCTAATTCGTTTAGTAGACTTTAATTATTTACAAAATTTTTATCTATACATTATATACTAATACAATACGAATATGTCGAAAATGATGATAATTGGAATTTTCTAGGATTAGTCATCGGCTTATCTCTTAGCATGATATTTTATACTCAAAGAATAAATTCGCTATCTAAACAGATTGCACAAAAAGAAGAAATCATACAGCAACAGCAGGAAAAAATAAAACAATTGGAATCTTTGCTTAAAGAAAAAGAGGATCAGATTGAAGCAAGAGAGAGGACGATTGAAAGATGAGTTAGAAAAATTAGAAAGAGAAATAAACGAGTTGAAAATTAAACTAAAACTTGAAAACTGCCTCCTACATGTTTCTAGGCCTGCAGTTGATAGGTATAAACCTAGCTCATCCAAAGCTACAGAACAAATATGTTAGGTGGGCTATAAACTACATGATCCCGATAGACCACATAGTGGAGAACATATTGGGTGGAGTAGCCGGCAAGCCTGCCTATCAGTTCTTAGCGCCTGAAACTATAGGACATAATCCGGAACTCCCACCTGTAGAATATAATCCGGAGAAAGCAAAAGAATTCATGGAGAAAGCTGGATATAAATATGAATGGCTTGAAGAAAAACCACTGCCGCAATGGGTCTACATAGCCCCATTCTTAACCTTCGTCTTGGGACTGGTCATCGGTTTTGCTATAATGAAAGTTAAGATAGGCAAAGTCGAAGAGGAAGTTGAAGAAACGACAGAATCTCAAGAATCAACTTAATATTTTTATCATCTTTTCCACTCTTTTACATAATTTAAATCTTAGTGGAGTTTATGGGGTTAAGTAAAAAGATTCGGTTGATAGAAGAAGTAGCCTATATTCCATCTTATTATGTAGTAGGATATACGCATGGAAAACTAGTCTACATGACTTCTGAAGAAGGAGTTTTCGATTTATGGGCTTACGACTTAAAATCCGGTGAAAAGAAAAGATTAACTTATGCGGGCGTGTTTTTCCCAGTTAAACTAGTTCCCGAGTCTCCTCTCGTCTTCTACGCCGTCGACGCAACTAAAGGGCGTGAAAAGCATAAACTTTACGCCGTAAACGTAACTAGCGGAGAACAGGTATTAGAGGTTGAAATAGAGCCTAGGAGAATTTTCAGAGCTGGATGGGATGGCAAGACTTTAGCGTTTAGCTCCGCCACGGCTAAGAGCGTTGAATTGTGGATGATGAGTAAAGACGTATCTATAGAGAAACTACTGGATACGGATAAGATTCTTTCAGTCTCAGATGTGAAAGGAGATTTCATAACCGGTTCAGGGCTTTTAAGGGGAAATCCTAGGTCCAGAGAACTCTTCTTCTATAATAAGAAGAGCGGAGATTTCACAGAGTATACCGTAAAAGAAGGCTCTGTAAATAAGGGACCCGCGCTTTGGAATAAAATGGCTCTCTTCGCTACTAACGCTTATGGAGGAGAAAAACTCGTTTTATTAAACCTGGACACGATGGATATTTCCGAGCCAGATTTTAAAAGCGAAGATTTTAAAGCAAGAGGTATAGTGGAATACCTTAATTATGGATGGACCGAAGATGGTTCAATATGGTTTATAGGTAAGAAAAACGGGCAGACATACCTTTATCTGGATGGACACGAGATTAAGCTTCCCGATGGCTATAGCTCGAACGCCGCGTTTGTAAATGGTAAGGCTTATCTAGCACATTCATCTCTAGTTGATCCTCCGAGAATTACAAGCGTCGATTTGAAAAATGGGAAGGTTGAGACAGTTATAGAAGCCAGTATTTCAGAAGAGTTGAAGGCTAGACTTGGAAAAGTGAAATTCGTTAAA
>QMRG01000074.1 GCA_003649235.1 Thermoprotei archaeon
CTCTCCGTCGACTATACTGGGGACATTTTCCATTACGAAAACCTTGGGTTTTAAATCGCCTACCATCCTAATGAAGTAGAGAACAAGCCTGCCTATAGGATCTTCGTATAGCCTATCTAGAGGATTTTCTTTCCGCTTAGGGTTGGCTTTGGTGAAGGGTTCGCAGGGAGGCCCCCCTATAATCACGTCGGGCTTTCCTACAAGTCTCTCTATTTCTTCCGCTCTAACTCTCTGTATATCCTCTACTATAACTTCCGCCTCCGGGAAATTTTCCATATAGGTTTCAGCTACCGGCTCTAGGTTTTCGAGCCCCAGGGCTATATCAAAGCCTGCTTCTTCAAATCCTCTTGAAAATCCTCCAGCACCGCAGAATAGGTCGACAACCGTAAACATCTCAATTCCTTCGCATAATTTATATTCAGCTTTAACTATTTAACGCTGTGGGGATGATATGGAGGACAAGGACTTAGAGCTATTAATAAAACGTAAGATGATAGAGTTGCAGAAACGGGCTCTCCTAGAGGAGAAAAAGAAAGAAGTTAAGCGTAGCCCGTGGGATATAGTTAAGCCGTATTTGACAAGCAGCGGGGAGGAAATGTTGGAGAAAGCTAAGAGCCAATATCCTAGAGTTAGTGAATATGTAATTAGGGAACTGGCTAAACTAGTTTTAATGGGAAGGCTTAGAGAAAAATTGAATGCTGAGGATATCTACGCTATATTCTACAATCTAGGCTTTCCAATAAGGATAGAGACTAGGATTGTAGTCAAGAGAAAGGGTAAAGTTAAGAGTATAAGTGAATTGT
This sequence comes from Thermoprotei archaeon, assembly GCA_003649235.1. Lineage (GTDB taxonomy): Archaea > Thermoproteota > Thermoprotei > Thermofilales > B69-G16 > B69-G16. Next base: position 804 of record QMRG01000074.1, read on the forward strand.
TGAAGGAGGAAGAAGAGGATTAAGTATATTAGTACTTTTTATGTCTTTAAGAGGGAGTGATGGCTAATGGAGATTAAGAAAAAACTCCGAGTCTTCGCTAAGAAATCTCTTAGCGCGGTACAGAAATTTTTAAGCTTAATGTCGGACAGTAGAGCTTTAATAGCCATAATATTGACTTTTAGCTTCCTAATAGCACTCTTACTAAGGCTTACTCCGATGAAATGGGGAATTTACCTAAACGAGTTTGACCCATACTACGAGTATTACCTAGCTGAGAAGATAATAGAGAAAAGCGATGGAAACATCTTAAAAGGAATAGCCTGGTGGTTTAACTGGTGGTTCGAGCCGTATCCTAAGCCTAAGGACAAATTGTTCTGGGCTCCTTGGGGCCGTGATTTAAGAGCTACAAGTCAACCCGGCAGCGCTCTATTCTCAGCACTGGCATATTATTTTCTCCACGATATCGCAGGCTTACCAGTTAGCCTCTACGTCGTACACGCATTTCTACCAGCTATCGCAGCATCTCTCTCTACATTTACGATATTCCTGTTAGGCCGAGAGCTTAGAGACGATAACCTAGGGATCTTTAGTGCATTTTTCATATCTTTCAGTCTACCCTTTATCTACCGTACTAACTTCGGAGCTAAACACGAAGGAGTAGCCATACCAGCTTTGCTATTTGGGCTCTATGCATTTCTAAAATCATATAGAGAAGGGAAAAACTCATGGGCTATAATTGCCGGTTTAAGCTTCGGCATTGTCACTTTGGCGTGGGGCGGCTATATTTACGTGTGGCAGTTAATAGCATTATTGGCGGTCGTTTGGCTACTTTTAAATCCTAATGATGAAAACGCCGCCAAAACCTATCTAATAAGCAATATCATATTCCAAGTTTTCATAGCTATAACTCCACGTTTCGGACCCGACAAAGCTTTTATATCAATGTACGCTCTCCTCCCAGCAATTGGCAACATATTATCGCTTTTTACCCTTCTAAAACCTCCCTTGCCTTCAGCTAGAGATATTAAAAAGATCTACATAGTGATCGTAGCCGTTTTAGCTTCTCTAATAACAGTGCTAGCGTTTATGAACGTAGTTCCTAAGATAACTGGCAGATTACTAGCGGTAGCTCTGCCATGGCTTAGAGAAGTAGGTATAACAACAGTCGCCGAACATGCTGTGCCTTCTTGGGCTCAGATATACCAAGACTTTGGAATGTTGCTAGTATTCTCGGCCTTCGGGGCTTTCTATTTATTAAGGAAAAAGGAGCTTAAGAATTATCTACTAAGTCTCTTCTGGCTTACCTCTATGTATGCAGCTGCATCTCTATCTAGATTAGCATTAGTACTCACGCTTCCAGTCGCTCTTGGATCAGGTATTGGGTTCCTCACGATTACAGAGAATTTATTAAACTTAACGCGTGTTAGCAAAAAAACCAGGGTAAAGCGTAGAGGAGGATTAAGCATAGAAACAGTAGCTTTTTCGCTTTTCATAATCGTGCTCCTACTCGTACCTGTAGTGGCTTCAGACACTCCTGTAAGGTATGCAAACCAACCAGTATTGATCCTAACCTCTAGCACCGCAATTGCAAGCGCTGATTGGATCTCTGCCCTAGAATGGATTAAAACTAATGTTCCTGAAAACGCGGTAATAGCTACTTGGTGGGACTACGGCTACTGGATTTCAGTCAACACGCATCGAAACACGACTTGCGATAATGGCACTATAAACGCTACACAGATAAGGTTAATAGCTAGAGCATTTCTTTCAAATGAGACAGAGGCTCTGCGGATATTCAAGAAATTGAATGTATCCTATGTAGTAGTCTTCGAGCCGTTTCTCGGCGGCGGGAACACTCCTCTCCAGATACCGAATCCATATGCTAGAAGCCTCCCCATGCTGGGCGAATACGTCTATACTTCAGTAGCGATCTCGGGTTACGGAGGCGATTTCGCTAAAAGCTTCCAGATGGCTAGGTGGATAGGATGGGATCCCGATCGCTTCCAAACAGTCACAATTTTAAGAACACAAGGAGGACAGATACCCATATTAGTCCCTGCTGATACTCCTGAGGCTAGAAATGCTACGCTCTATAGACTGCTTTTTAGGAAAACCGACCAAAGATTAATGTTTGTATTTGAACCTCTCGAATTCCTAGGACCTGGAAATCCGGTGCCCTTCCCAGGCTATGGAAGAGAAGGAGAAGAACCTCCACTGGTTAAGATACCGCCACCAGAACATTTCGAGCTCGTCTACGCCTCACAACCTCATCAATGGGTAATGGTGTACAAAGTTATTTATCCTGAAGAGACTTCAGGATAGAAGAAAATTTAAGTTTTCTCCTATATTCTCCATATTTATCTTCTGGAGAAAACTTAGGCGGATGAGGAATTTTTAAAACTCCTCCACAATAGGGACATTTATCCTGCTTAAGAGTATATCGGTCACAATTATTGCATTTTCTCAATATACCCTTCCTCACGGTTACCGCTTCACCCGTTTGAACTCTATGATACAGTTTTGCCTGACAGCTTCTTCTCGAATTCTCGAAATTATATCCTTTAAGAGATTCTCAGCGGTTTTATAGTCAAGAGCTGTTAAATCCACTCTATACCTCGGCGCACCTTCAGTATACATCCGAATTTCTATGTCTCGATATTTACCTATCACGTCCCGCCATGATAATAAAACTTTCTTAATTCTCTCCACTCCATCTCTCTCGTAGCACTTTACTATAAATTCTCCACTTATCTTCGCTTTTCTAATCTCGACATAAGCTTGTGCCAGTTCATATATGAGAGAGAGCCAAGGCTCTTTTAACCCGGCCTCTACTAAAACTTCTTTCCCTCTAAGAACAGCTTCTTCAAAACCAGCATATATCTCTCCGAAATAATCCTCCATTTTCCATCCTGCCTCTTTATAAGCATCATCAAGAGTTTTACCCAGTTTTTTAGCTGCTATTTCTAAGAGTTTTTCGGCTCTTTGAGCTCTCTTCCATTCATATATTTTGTCTTTTTTCTCAGCGTCGCTAACTCGTTTTAACGAAACATCTATATGCATTTTTACTGGGTTTACTCTTATAACTTTGAAAACTCTCTTTTGACCCTCTTTAAGAACTTCTCTTATATGATGGAACCAAGAGTGTGAAACCTCGTTTAAAGGACAGTAAGCTTCTATACCTCCATACTCGTCTAGCGTTATGAATGCTCCATGTTCGAAAATTTTCTTTACAGTACCTATTACGAGCTCATTTCTCGCAGGAAATTTTCTCCGTTTCTTCACCATGGCTTCTCACAACTAACCGAGCACTTTTATAACTTCAACCTCTAAGACTGCCTTTCCTCCTCTAGGACGAGCTAAGACTCTACCACATACATTACATTTAACAGTTATAGTCGCATGGTCAAATACTATTTGCTCGTTTTCACAATCCGGACATTTTACTAGAAGGAATCTGCTCTTAGGCTCAGGAATGAGAATTTTCTTTTTCTTCATATTCCCCCTCCTATAATTTTTCGACTATTTCTAACTTCTTTAATCTCATGCCTTTTTTATGAATTGTATAGCCACATTCTTTGCATTTTAATTTTAGAACTTGCTTTTTAGTTACTTTAGCAGTTCTTTTTTGTTCTGGTTTCCTCTTAGAGCCGTATCCTTTCTGTTTAGCCCTATACCTACGTTCACCCTGCGCTAGACTACGGCGCTTCCCAGGCTTATACAAGGAAACCGTATGAGGTGTATACTTCTTACATCGAGGACAGTAAGTTCTAATCTCTTTAGGTACTTTCATCTCCTTCACCGCTATATAACTCGATGATGGAATTACCCACTTATATTTAAACTTTAATAAAGAGAGAAAGAAAGAATTTAAGTTTTTAAGCCAGCTAGTCTAAGAAGTCTGTTCCAGTTTTCCTCGATATCTTTCTTTATCTCCTCTATAAGCCATTTATTCTCCGGTTGTAAGAGATGTCTAAATCTGCCCTGGAGCTTGAAGTACTCTTCAACAGGCTTCGGCTTCTTAACCATGACATTTATCTTCCACGTTCCATGATCGTATTCGTAGATAGGCCATATGCGAGTCTGTACGGCTAGTCTAGCTATTTCGATACTCCGGCTTGGATCTGCCCTCCAACCCGTGGGGCATGGAGTATAGTAGTGTATAACTGTAGGTCCCTTAACAGATGCTGCCTTTAACAACTTATTATAGAGGTCTACTGGATATGCTGGATTTGCCGTCGCCGCATATTCGACGCCATGGGCTACTGCTATTCCTATAAGATCTTTTTTCCTTTCAAGCTTTCCTGGGATAACTCTACCAGCTGGACTGGTGGTAGTGGCAGCTCCTTTGGGAGTTGCACTACTTCTCTGGATACCTGTGTTCATATAGGCTTCGTTATCGTAGCATATGTACAACAGGTCGTGTCCTCGCTCTAGCGCTCCACTTAAGGCTTGTAGACCTATGTCGAACGTTCCTCCATCGCCACCAAAGACTATTATTTTTGGTTTTTTAACTCCCTTCTTCTTTTCTAGAGCCCTGAACGCCGCCTCAATCCCGCTGGCAGTTGCAGCTGCGTTTTCAAAGGCAGAGTGTATCCAAGGAACTTTCCAGCTGGTATAGGGGAATATCGTAGTGGCTACTTCTAGACATCCCGTAGCTGAAACTACTACTTTGGGACCTGGTACGGCTTTTAAAGCCATTCGAACTACTATTGAAGCTCCACATCCCGCACAAAGTCTATGTCCTGGAGCTAGGTATTCCTCCGTGGGAATATCTTTAACAGTTTTAATCAAATTTAGACCTTCAGACATGATTTCCACCTCCTACTCTCTAACACCTACCCATACTTCTTTTTCAGGGACTTCTCCTTCTCTTGCAGCTTTTTTAGCTCGCTCGAAGACTTGTACTACGTGTTCCGGTTTTAAATCTCTGCCGCCTAGTCCGTATATTACATTGAATAATAGCGGTTTATCTCTTACATTGATTAGAGTAGCAGCTATATCCATAAAGAGTTGCGCTCCTGGACTACCATAGCTATATGACCTATCCATAACTGCCACGGCTTTTACTCCGCTCAAGACTTCAGCAAGTTCTTTCTGAGGAAACGGCCTGTAAAGCGTTAGGCTTACCACTCCCACTTTTTCTCCTTTCTTTCTTAACTTTCTCACTACATCTCTTACCGTGCCTGCTGCCGAACCGAGTATTATAACGGCTACTTCGGCATCTTCCATACCTAGAGTTTTCAAAGGTCTATAGGTTCTTCCGCTAAATTCTTCGAATTCTTCAAAAACCTTGAGAATGTGCGGATATGATGCTTTAAAAGCTTCTGCTTGTTGTTTTTTGTGCTCGATATAGTAGTCGAAGAGGTCGAGTGGCCCATAAGAAATCGGTCTTTCAGGGTCTATTGGATTTACAGGTTCTTTTGGAGGCAAGAATTTAGGTATATCCTCATCTTCGAATACTTGTACTCCTTCTAGTGAATGAGTGAGTATGAAACCGTCCAGGTTTACTATTGCCGGAAAAAGCACGTTTTTATCCTCGGCTATCCTAAAGGCTTGAAAAGTTAAATCATATGCTTCTTGCACATTTTCGGCGAAAAGCTCTATCCACCCAGCATCTCTTGCGGCATAGGCGTCATCATGGCTACAGTGTATGTTAATTGGTGCCGAAAGAGCTCTATTGCCAAGAGCCATTACTATAGTTGTGCGGAGAGAAGATGCTATGTATAATATTTCATACATCAGCGCGAGTCCTTGACTAGCCGTAGCAGTAAAGACTCGAGCTCCAGCTAGAGAAGCTCCAACACAAGCTGATAGAGCGGAATGCTCTGACTCTACTGGGACGTAGGCGGCATTTAATTCTCCGTTATTGACGAATTCACTCAGTTTTTCAACTATTATTGTCTGTGGTGTGATTGGATAGGCGGCTATAACGTCTACGTCTGCTTGTTTTACGGCATACGCTACCGCCGTATCCCCATTCATTCCAATAATTTTAGCCATACCCATACACCTCCTATAGCTCAGATACCATTTCTATAGCTTTAACGGGGCATATATTCGCGCATATTCCACATCCTTTACAGAAGTCATAGTCTACCGAGACTTTGTCATCTTCATGCCTTTTAATAGCGGGCTCTGGACATGAAACCCAGCATAGTAGACATTTGATACATTTATCCTGGTTTATAACTGGCTTAAATGTACGCCAAGTACCGGTTTTATATTCTATACTAGACCCTGGCTCGGGTATAACTGCTCCTATCGGGAGATCTTTCCAGGTTTTATATTTCATATTTTACCACCTCCTCATATGCTCTTTTAACGGCTATTTTATTTTTCTCGAGGATTTCTCCTTTAAATCGCTCTCCTAGAGCCTCTAAGACCGAAGTTAGAGAAGCTAGTCCCGTGACTTTAACCAACGCTCCTAGCATGGGAGTATTATAGAGAGGCCTATTGAAGACCTCTAAGGCTATTTTATGAGCATCGACAATGTAAACTTTTAAGTTCTTCTCTCTGACCACCTTCGCTATATCCTCTGAAACTTTTGTAGTGTTTAGAACTAGATAGCCGCCGTTTTTAAGCCCGGACAATATACCCTCAACGTTGGTTGATAGCAGTACCGGGTCGATTACTACGACTATATCGGGCTCGTAAATACCATAATGAATATCGATTGGTTTGTCGTCTATTCTCGTGAAAGCTCTCACGGGAGCTCCTCTACGTTCTGGGCCGAATTCTGGGAAGTGTTGTACGTGTTTACCCTCTCTGAGCACTGCTCGGGCTAGAAGTTCGCTTGAAGTTACGACTCCTTGTCCACCTCTGCCATGCCATCGGACTTCAATCAAAGGATTCACCCTCCGCATGAAATTTATAACACTCTTCTTTTAATCTTTCGGCTAATGCTTTCAAAAAGCTTATATTGAAACTTGTGAAAGATAGCTTGGTGTAAACGATGTCCTTTGCCTATAGAATAGCAAAAAAGTTTGATCGATCAAACATTGGCAGGATATTCTTGATAATATTGATAA
>QMRG01000075.1 GCA_003649235.1 Thermoprotei archaeon
ATGTATCGATAATAGGATTAGGCTATGTCGGCCTGACCATGGCGGTTTTCCTTGCTAGTAAAGGAGTAAGGGTTATTGGAGTAGACGTTGATAAAGAAAAAATAGAAAAATTATCAAGAGGAATTCCCACATTCTACGAAGAGAAATTAGAATACCTATTAAATGAGGGAATTAGAGAAAACACGCTAGAATTTACAGATAGCTATGAATACGCTATATCGAACACGTCGATAACTTTTGTAACTGTAGGAACACCTTTAAGAGAAGATGGAAGCATAGACTTGTCGTATATCGAGGAAGCTTCTACAAGTATAGGTAAAGCTCTTAAAAAGAAGAATTCTTATCATCTAGTAGTAATACGTAGCACTGTAATTCCAGGAACCTGCCTATACTCGGTCAAGAATATTATAGAAGAATTTTCCAGAAAGAAAGCCGGGATAGAGTGGGGGCTATGTATGAACCCTGAATTTCTAAAAGAAGGAAGCGCTCTAAGAGACTTATCTAAACCGGCTAGAATAATTATAGGAGAATATGACAAGAAATCTGGCGATATATTAGAAGAATTTTACCGCCAAATATACTCTGATGTGGAGATACCTATTTTGAGAACTTCTCTCTCAACAGCTGAAATGATAAAATACGCTAACAATGCTTTCCTAGCTACAAAAATAAGTTTCATAAACTCCATAGCCGATATCTGCGAGAAAATAGAAGGTTGCGACGTTGTAGAAGTAGCCAAAGCTATAGGCTTAGACTTCAGGATAAGCCCGCTATTCCTACGGGCAGGTCTAGGCTACGGTGGATCCTGCTTCTCTAAAGATATAAAAGCATTGATAGAGTTCGCTAAAGAAGTAGAAGCATGTCCAATATTATTCGAATCCGTGGATCAAGTAAATCAACGGCAACCGCTAAAAGCGGTGAAATTCTGTGAACAACTCATAGGCAATGTAAAGGGTAGGAGAATTGCAGTTCTAGGCTTAGCTTTCAAACCAGGAACGGATGATATTCGAGAAGCTCCTTCGCTAAAGATTATAAACGAGCTACTAAAGAGAGGAGCTAACGTAGTCGTATATGACCCTGTTGCTATGGAAAAAGTTAAGAGACTATATGGCGAAGAACTAGTCTACGCCAGTAATGTTTTAGAGTGTATAGCAGGCGCTGAGTGCGCATTAATCATAACCGAGTGGAACGAATTTAAAAAAATAACACCACAGATATTTAAAGAATATATGAGAACCCCCGCAATAGTTGATGGACGTAGAATATTTAATCCTGAAGATTTCATGAAAGCTGGAGTAAAATACATGGCTATAGGCTTGGGATTTAACTATTCTACACGCTAAACTTAATAGTTCTACAACCGTTTTACTGAAGAAATGAAAATAGCCGTAACTGGTTCAGCTGGCTTTCTAGGTCGTCACATAGTTAGGAAATTGAGAAGCCTGAATTATAGAGTAGTCGAAATAGATAAAAGGCAAGGAGTAGATATTCGGAATTACAAAGAAATATTGGAAATTTTAAAAAGAGAAAGTGTAGAGGCAGTTATACACTGCGCGGCTCTCGTAAGTGTCGAAGAATCGGTTTATAAACCGATAGAATATGTGGATAATAACGTTTTAGGAACAGTTTCTCTCTTGAAATCCGCGGTTGATGCGGGAGTGAAGAAGGTAGTCTATATAAGCTCTGCCGCTGTCTATGGAAATCCCAAATACCTACCGATAGATGAGAAACATCCACTTGAACCTATTTCCCCCTATGGCGCTACTAAACTAGCTGGAGAGTTCTTAGTTAAAGCCTTCTATGAAACTTACAGATTGAAATACGTAATATTGAGACCTTTCAATATATACGGACCGGGGCAGAATCCTGCCTATGCAGGCGTAATAAGTAAGTTTATAGAGAGAGTTTCTAGAGGACTCCCACCTATAATCTACGGAGATGGACAGCAAACCAGGGATTTCGTATACGTTGAAGATGTCGCGGAGGCGATAGCTAAAGCAGTTGAAAAGAGATTAGAAAAAGAAGTTTTTAACATAGCTACGGGTAAGCCTACTAAAATAGTAGACTTAGCCAAGCTCGTTATGAAGCTTTTCAAAAATGAAGATCTTAAGCCAATATTCGAAAATCCGAGACCTGGAGATATAAGGCACAGTTATGCTTCGATAACCAAAGCCGTGGAAAAACTCGGGTGGAAACCCAGTACAGGCTTAGAGGAAGGCTTAAAGAAAACCATCGAGTGGTTTACAGGTTAACTTTTTAAATTTTCCACCAAAAGTATTCTTAATGATTGAGAGAATTTTCCGGGCATACGACGTTAGAGGAGTTTATAGAAAAGAACTCAACGAGGAAATAGCTGAGAAAATAGGCTATGCAACAGCTTTAGTAGCTGAAAGCAAAGAATTGGTAGTGGGCAGAGATACACGATACCATTCCCCTTCTCTAACACAGGCGCTCATAAAAGGCATAAACGATGCCGGATGTGATGTCGTATTCGTAGGGGCTAACCCCAACCCTCTAGTTTATTACGCATGCTGGAGCATGCATAAACCGGGAATCTACGTGACCGCAAGCGTGGATGGGTCGGAGTATACATTAGTAAAAGATGTTAAAAATAATAGAATTCTTCTAGTGAAAGTGGGAGATTTCATTCAAAAATTCATTGATAAAAAGGAAAATTTAAGAAATTTCGCTGTTCTTTCTTTTAATCCAGAAAATGGAAAAATATCGTTTAAACGTATTAAAGATGTTTTTGCCCATAAAATAAATGAACCATTGTATGAGTTAAAACTTAGGTATGGTAAATCCGTAAAAGTCACAGCATCACATAGCGTTTATGTATATAGGAATAACAAGCTTATATGCATCCCAACTAGCGACTTAAAGGTGGGAGATTTAGTCGCCACTGCTAGCGTTATTCCAAATATTACTAGTATACCTAGGTTTAATTTAGCTAAAGAACTATGGCCCTATAGAAATGAATTAAGAACAATAATTCTGAGCGGGCCAGATATATTAAAAATAAGAATGAAGAGAATATCATCGAAAAGAAAAAAATGTATAAGGTTGAAGAAGGAAGGTCGGCAACTTTTAATGAAAATAAGAAAGGAAAGAGGATTGTCTAGGAGTAAAGTAGCAAAAATGATCGGAATATCTTCCATGACTATCCAACGCATCGAACTCGAGAGAAGCAGAAAATTTGTAAAAGAGGATTTAATAAGGAAATATGTTCAAAAACTAGGATTAAATGTGGATGAATTTTTGAAAAAATATACTTTAGAAGAGAAAAGATTTAAGGGTAGATGGATCGATGGACGTACACTTAATAATATAAAATTGAATGATTTAACAAAGGGAGAAGTCGAGAAAATTAAAAATTGCAAACTGTATGGAAAAGGATATCCTCAAAACTCGGTTCCAAATATTATAGAGTTGACACCGGAATTTATGAGATTGATTGGATACTATATTGCAGAGGGAAATCTAGAATGCAGAGATAGGGTATGCTTTACATTGGGCCATGGAGGACACGAAAGATTTATCATAGATGATATAATCTCTTGTTCACAGAAATGCTTTAACATTAAGCCAAAAATATATAAAATAAAGGGAAATAGAACTAAGGTCGTAATAGATAATGTAGTGGTTTTCGGAATTTTCTCAAAAATATTAGGTTTCGAAAATAAAAATAGTAACACAAAAAAACTCCCAGACTTCGTGTATACATTACCTCTCGAGTTAAAAATAAACCTCCTCAAAGGGGTATTCTTAGGCGACGGTACACTATCTCGCGGTATAAGGTTTAACACTACAAGCAAAGAATTGGCAGTAGGCATAAGCTATTTACTAACACAGCTAGGCGTGCTTCATAGTTTCAGGGAAGAACCAAGCAAAAGAAAAAACAGGAATACCATCTACATCATTAGTATTACAAGAAAACAAGAGCTGAAGAAAATCGAGGACATGTGGAAAGATCACTGGAAATCAAAAAGTCTATTCTTGCAATATAAAGGGCGTAAAAATAAATATTTGAGATTCGGCGATTTGATTCTACTTCCAATAAAAGAAATTAAAAAAGTTAGATCATCCTCAAGCTATGTCTATGATTTTTCAGTAGAAGGAGAAACATTCATAGCAGGAATTGGAGGAATTTGCTGTCATAATAGTCATAACCCTCCGGAATATGGAGGTTTTAAATTTATCAGACGTGATGGGACAAGTTTCATAGAGGAGTATAAGAAAATTAAGAAAATTGTTTTATCTGGGAAATTCGAGAAATCCGAGAAACTAGGAAGTGTAAAGGAGGAAAGCATACTAGAATCCTATTTAGAAACCGTAGGCAAGCACGTTCAAGTAGAGAAGAAAGTGAAAATCATTGCTGAAACTTTTGGAGGCGCCATAAACCTAGTTCTACCCGAGGTATTAAATGCTTTCAATATAGATTTTGAAATACTGCATCCTGAAATTAGAGGAGACTTCTACGGATTAAGGCCCGAGCCTAAAGGAGAAAACTTACAACAGCTCAGACAAAAAGTAGTTGAAAAGAGGGCAGATTTTGGAGTTGCTTTTGATGGAGATGCCGATAGAGCAGTGTTTGTAGACGATAAGGGTAGAGAATTATCGGGAAGCTTAGCGGGAATAGTTTTCACTAAATATTTAACTGATAAGGGAGACACCATAGTCTTGACTTACGATACTTCCACCGCCTTGAAGGAGGTAGCTGAAAACAAAGGTTTAAATGTTACATGGTCTAGAGTTGGGCACGGATTCATAGAAGAGAAAGTCAGAGACTATAAGGCAGTTTTAGGCATCGAGCAGAGTTCTCACTTCTATTTCGGCTTTCTCTACCCGTTCTCGGACGGAATACTATCAACTCTCTTAATGGCTAGTATAGTCTCTCAAGGAGTTAGGATATCTGAAGTCTTAGGAAAGGTGAAAGCTAGGCCTATGGAGAAAATCTACATAAACGCCGTAAACGACCACGTAAAGAGAGAAGTGATAAAGAAGATAAGGGAAATGTATCCTTCAGCGGAAAAACTCGAAGACGGGGTAAAGATATACATCGGAGATGAATGGGTGATAGTTAGAGAAAGCCAAACGATGCCTGAGGTAAATCTCGTGGTAGAAGCTAAAAATAGAAAAAGGCTTGAAGAACTTGTAGATGAATATAAGAAGCTTATACAAAAACTGGTTAAAGATACGAGTACATAATCAAAAACGCAAATAAATATTTGTGAAGTGTATAAAGTAAATGGTAGAATATGAGCGTAATTGCTCAATTGGAGAAAGAAATTGAAAAAACTCAAGTTCTAATTTTTGCTGGAGGAAAGGCTAAACGAATGGGTTATATAGAAAAACCTAAACCCTTGCTAGAGGTCTGCGGAAAAACACTTCTAGATTTATGTATAGAATATTACAAAAACAATGGATTTAAAGAATACATAGTACTGGTAGGGCATAAACGCGACGAGATAATGGAGCATCTAGGCAAGGGTGAAAGGTACGGAGTGAAAATTAAGTATTCGGTAGACCCGCCAATAGAGAAGATAGGCAAAGGGAAGGCTCTTAAACATGCAATAGAAACCGGTATAGTGGATAAGCAGAGAAGAGCACTTATAGCATTTCCCGATGATATATTCCTAGAGCCGGCCCTCCCATTAAAACTCCTTATACATCATTTAGAAGGTGTAAAGACCAGAAACACTCTAGCAACCACTGTACTAGCTGCAGCTGTAGATTATCCATACGGAGTAGCTGAAGTAGATGAGAACAACTTAGTCATAAACTTTACCGAAAAGCCTGTCATAAAGATGTATACCTCTACCGGCTTATACATGTTCGAACCTAAAGTATACGACTTGATAATAGACATGATCGACATGAATGCTGATAAAGCGTTAGAATTCGAGCAAATAGTACTCCCAGAGCTGGCTAGGCGTAAGAGAATATACGCCTTAGTAATACCTAGAGGCATGTGGCTACCCGTAAATACTTTAAAAGAATTAGAAAGAGCCGAAACAATTCTTTCACAGAAAAACCCATTCAGTATACTATAAACTGTCTTCTTTCGTATAGAATACGATATAAACTTTATTTCCTCCCTGAAATGTTGAGGTCTTTTTGAAGAGCTTGTATCCCTTTCTCTCAGCTATCAGATTTGTTATCTTAAAGTATGGAGTTATCAGACAAATATCAGCATCTAATCTAGTTCCTAGCTCAAAAACCGGTTTTAAATATCTCCACATATTCGGAGCTTTCAATCTTTCTCCTCTCGGCGGATCCGTAGCAATAAAATCCACATTTCCAGCAACTGGTATTTTACGGACATTGGCTATGAAAAAATCAATAGAAACGCCTGCCGCTTTCGCATTTTTCACAGCGGATTTAACGAAGATATGGTTTATATCTGAGCCTAAAGCCTCTATTTTTCTAACGTGTTTAAATTCTATAGGTATCGTCCCCGAACCACAGAAGGGATCGTATATCCTCCTATAGGCTTTTCCAGCTATAAAAGGTATAGAAGCTGCTATAACCGGGTTTAAAGGAGACGGATGTTTAGCTACGTAATACTTTCTAATATGGAGAGGTTCTTCATTCACTTGTTCAGCTATTAACAAAAACTTCTTTTCACAATCCAAAATTATGCGTAGCAGAGACCCCTTTTTACCGATAGCGGTCCTATCGTGAACTCTAATGATTTCTCTTATAGTGATTATTTTCAAAATTTTTTCGCTAAAACAACTTCCGTAGATCTTAGCCTTAACCGTATAGGTTTTCTCTCCGCCTGTCAGCTGTTTTAAACTATTTCTTAGACTAAGCCTAATATTTCTCTTTTCAATCGATTCGAGAATGTTTTCCGCCAATATTCTTGAGACAGATTCGATTGTTCTTAAGCGTAATGCTGAATCTACATCGCCATCCACTATTACGTGAGAAGGCGGTAAAGTATACAAGATTCTAAACCCTTTTTCTTCAGCTTCGATTCTAGAAGCATCTAATATCCCAGAGATTGTTGTCAACAATAACTTGGGCAAATCAACCCCCGAACCTACTCTATTATCTTTCCATCTTCTAATCTGTATTTTTTCTCTGTCATATCTGCAACCAACTTGTTGTGAGTTACTATAACAAAAGTTACTCTTTTTTCTCTATTTATCCTCCTAACCAGCTTCATAAGCTCTAAAGTTGTCTTAGAATCCAAGTTTCCAGTAGGTTCATCCATTAACACTATTAGAGGATCGTTAGCTAAAGCCCTAGCGATGGCTACTCTCTGCATTTCTCCTCCGCTAAGTTCATAAGGATAATGATCGGCTCTCTCAAGCAATCCTACCTCTCTAAGCAGTTCTCTAGCTTCTCGAGCAGCTTCATCTTTAGACTTGCCGATAATCAACATGGGAATAATGACATTCTCCAAAGCAGTAAACTCTGGAAGGAGATTGAAAAACTGAAAGACAAACCCTACCTTTTCTCTCCTAAACTTGACCAGTTCTTCATCAGGTAAAACAGATATGTTAACGCCGCTAACTACCACTTCTCCCTTAGTAGGACGATCTAAACCACCTAAACAGTTCAGCAACGTCGTTTTACCAGAGCCGCTTGGACCAACTATAGATACCAGTTCTCCTCTTTCAATTTCTAAATTAACGCCTCTCAACGCCTCTACCCTTATACTACCTCTAGTATAAACCTTCCAGAGATTTTTCGTCTGTATTATTTTAGAGGACATATCTAAGCGCCTCAACAGGTTTTAACTTGGCGGC